>CALGOH010000210.1 GCA_937957985.1 uncultured Verrucomicrobiae bacterium | reverse complement strand
TCCGGGACCGCCACACCCCAAACCCTGACGCTGTACAAGTGGAAGACTTCGGCAGGGCTCTATTTCTTCCCGGAGATTTCCCGCCCGGAGTTGCGGCGGAAGTTTCGGGAGTTGTCGGCTCGAACTCCGGAACTCGGCTGTCGCACGATGGATATCCTGCACGTCGCCTGCGCCTGCCAACTGGAGGCAGGGCGTTTCCTCACCTTCGATGAGCGTCAGGCGACGCTGGCCCGGGAGGCGGGGCTCAAGGTTTGAAAGTAAACCCGGCGACGACCGGGCGGTGGTCCGATCCGAGGTCGGGCCCGAGCTGGCGGGACATGCAGGGGCCGACGCCGCGGCTGAGGATGTGGTCGATCGGCAGCGCGATGAGCGGATTGTTCCGGGACCAGGTCGCCGACCAGCCGCGGCCACGGGCCGAGTCGCGGAACCCGGCGTCGAAGATCGGCCGCAGCCGGTGGCACCAGGGTGTGGAGTTGAGGTCGCCGAGGATGACGGTGGGCAGTTCGGAACCTTCCGCGGTGCGCGCGACGGCATCGAGGTAGACCGCGTGTTCGCCGGCCCAGAAGCGGGAAACCGGCGGCACCGGGTGGGCACCGAGAACGCGGACCGGACCGCCGGGGGATTCCAGGACGACATTCAGCAGCGGAAGCCCGAGCGCCCCGTGAAGGGTGATCTCCTTCTCCCGCACCGGGAAGCGGGACCGGAACACGAAGCCGAAGCTCCCATCGAGCGGATGATTGATGGCATGCGGCAGGGAAACGTCCAGCGCGTCCAGGGCATGGGTCCATTCCTCGGTCGTTTCGCAGAGGTAGACGAAGTCGGGTTGCTCCCGGCGGAGCCAGGCGACGGTTTCGGCGTGGCGCTCGTTGCTGCCGAGCACGTTGAAGGTGGCGATCTTGAGAGGTGCGTCGTCGCCGGACGGAGCGGGCGGGATCCACAGCGGAGCGAGCCGCAGGCCCGGGATGGTCAGAAGACACGCTGCCAGCAGGGCGGGGCGGAACCGGCGACGGATCAGCAGCAGGGTGCAGCAGACCACCAGGATGACGAAATATTGGGCCTGGAAGTGGTTGAGGAGGTTCGGGAGCCAGTGGCGGCCACCAACCCACCCCACAAGCGGCAGGGAGCCGATCCCGGCGAGCAGCAGCGCGGCGGGCCAGGAGGATCGGGTTTTTGGACGGACGGACCCGTCGGGTAGAGAACTCACGGGAGGAATCTCGATCTTTTCCCCGGTCCTGCCAAGGCGCCGGAGGCTTTGGTTTACCAAGACTTCTGGTCAAGGAAGCAGGATGGAATGGGGAATGGGATAGTCTGGCTGAAAAGAAATTTAGGAAAATTTGGAAATCGGGTTTGGTAATGGCGATTGGAGTCATTGATGACGAACCCCGCCCCACTTCGAGAGCTGCCCCAAGGTGGTAACGATCTGGGGGGAACGCATCGCCGACAAGGCGGTTCCGGGTGGGGCGGGTTCGCCTTTCTCATCGGCCCCGAGGCCGATGGGGAAGTCATCAAAGCTTTCATCACCGCAATCCCGGGAATGGGGGAACCGGCTCAGGAGTCCGTCGGGGGGCTGACTCCACGAGCCGACATTCCGAAAGGTTGCGCATCGGCAACCGGTCCGTTCGGGGGGACGGACCGGGCGCCGGGTTTTTCCAGGACATCATCGGCCATGTAGTGTTCAAGCGGGGGTCCGCCCCCGCTGATCGGCCATCAAACGGACTGCCGGGATCGCGCTCGAAGGGGGAGCAGCGCGATCCCGGCCTCCGTTTTGCCGGTCATGTAGTGAGTATTCGATCAGGCGAAGCCCATCGAGCCTGTAAGCTCCGGGGCACGCTGGGAGTAGATCAGCTTCGTGCCGCGGTTTCGTCTGCTGATTCAGGGGTTCCTCGCCTTCTCGATGCCCTTCGTCGTGCTTGCCGGGAATTCTGCCGGGGAAGAGGTGACGGCCGGATTCGAGCGACGGGTCGAAGCCTGCTTCGAGGCCCAGTCCGGCGAGGCGCTCAAGCGGGCGGCCAAGCAGCCTCCTCTGCGTCCCGGTCGTGGCAACTACACCCGGGCCTACTCGTATTCGATCGTCGGCTTCGCCGCGCGGTGCTTCCACCTCGACGAGATGCTCGACGAGGCGAATGCCGCGCTGGTCGAGAATGCCCGCCACTACCTCGACCATCCCAAGGACATCATCGACCGCGACAGCTTCCACTGGCACGCGGACATCGTGATGCGGCTGATCGACATGTATGGGCCGAACGGATCCGCCCATCCCGGACGGCTGACCGAGGAAACGGTGGAGATCTGCCTGAAGCCGATCTGGATCTACGTCGAGGAGAGTTCGAAGCACAACAAGCCCGATCACGCCGAGACCCGGACCTGGGATTTCCACAGCACGGAGAACCATCATGCGATGGATTTCACCACGCAGTGGCACTTCGCCAAGCTCGCCAAGGACCGGCCCGAATACCGCGACCGGACGGTCGATGGTGGAGCGAGCCTCGAGGAGCACTACCAGGCGTGGAACGACTACATCGTCGTCTATTGCCGTGAGCGGGCGAAGAAGGGGGTCGCCATCGAGATCATGTGTCCCGGATACAATTCGGTGTGGTTGAAGGGATTCTACAATTTCCGTGACTTCGGCGAGTCGGAGGTGCGGCGCTCGGCGGAGATGTTTCTGGATCTGTACTGGGCCTACTGGGCGCAGGAGCAGCTCCATGGAGTCGAGGGAGGAGGGAAGACGCGGATCCGCGGAGTGAACGGCTTCCGGCACAGCACGCACGGCATTCCCGCCCTGGGGTGGTTCTATTTCGGGATCGGAGAGAAGCCCTCGACGATTCTGGGTGAGATCAACGCCCTGCTCAGCGACTACCAGCCGCCGGAGGTGGTGGCGGAGATCGCCCATACCGCGCGGGAGGATGGTCCCCATGTCGTCCGCCAGCGGGCGCAGGGGCTCGGGAAGCAGGGGGTCGGGGAGGCTGTGATGTCGGACCGCATGGTGCCCAACCGGTTCCGGACCGACGGCGGAGGGATCGTGCGATACAGCTACTGCGACCCGGCGTTCACCATCGGATCCCTGATGACCGAGGCCAGGCCGCTTGAGGACTGGATCCACATCAGCGCGCAGGGCCGCTGGCAGGGGGTGATCTTCGGGGACAATCCCCAGGCCCGGATCGTCCCGGTCGTCCGTCCGGCCGGAAAAGCGCGCGACGTACTCAACGGTCAATGGTCGGTCCAGAGCAAGGGCAGCCTGATCACCCAGAAACTGAGAGGCCACAAGGCGGGCGGTGCGATGATCGTCTGGATGCCCGCCAAGGGGATGCAGGATCCGGTGCGGGACGGAGACATCGTTTTTGTCGAGACGGAAGGCGCCTACGCCGCGATCCGCGTGGTCGGAAGTGATTTCGAACTCACCGAGAAGGAGGTCTCGAATCCGTCGATCGAGGGACCGACGCGGGTGGCTCCGCCCGGCCGGGTGATTCTTCCGAAGGACGACTTCGCGCCGGTCGTGCTCGAGGTGATGGCCAAGCGGGAGGTGGACGGTTTCGACGACTTCAAGGCGAGGGTGAAGGCCCACGAGCCGAGGATGAAGGGCGGCGTGTTGGGGATCGAAACCATTTACGGCGACCGCCTGACCTTCGACACCAACCAGAAGCAGACGCCGACCATCAACGGCAAGCCGGTCGATTACACGCCCACGAAGGTGCTTGAGAGCCCGTTCCTCAACGCCGACTACGACGATGGTGTGGTGACCATTCGCAAGGGCGAGCGGAAGAAGGTGCTCGATTTCACGAAATGAAAGGGAACTCATCGATCACCGCGCTCTCCCTGGTGCTGGCGATGGGAGTCTCGCCGGCGCGCGCCGACTCGGCGAAAGACGAGGCGGAGCGGGAGTCCTTCGAGAATGCCAATGAACGCTCGTGGCAGGAGGTGTTTGCCGATGAATGCACGGGCGACTGGAATCAGCAGTGGTTCCTCGACGGCGAGGTGGGCACGGTGACCAACGGTCCGGAGGGTATGACCCTGACCGCCGGTCCCGAGTTCAAGAACGACGCGCACCACATGGTGTTGTGGACCAAGGAGAGCTTCGAGGGGGACCTCAAGATCGAGTATGACTACACCCGCCTCGACGAAGAGCGGCGCTGCGTGACCATCCTCTACATCCAGGCGACGGGAAGCGGGCGGGATGGTTTCGGTACGGACATTTCGACTTGGAACGAGCGCCGCGAGGTTCCGGCTATGCGGACCTACTACGACCACATGAATACCTATCACGTGAGCTACGCCGCCTTCGAAAACTCCGGGAAGGAGTCCACCTCGTACATCCGCGGTCGCCGCTACATGCCGCATCGGTCAGGTCTGAAGGGAACGGAACTGAAACCCGACTACCGCTTCGAGACGCTCTTCGAGACCGGGGTGAAGCACCACATCACGGTGATCAAGCGGGATCGCGATCTCCTGCTGCGGATCGAGAATCCGGACGAGGTCCGCTACTGCCACCTGCGCAACGCGAAGCTGCCGGTGATCACCGAGGGCCGAATCGGGTTGCGCCACATGTTCACCCGCTTGGCACGATACCGGAACTTCCGGGTTTCGACGGGGATGTAGCGGAGAGTGGCGTGCCAGTGGATGTGGCTAGCCCGAATGGCCCTTCTTTAAGCCGCACGGACGGGCGTCCCGAAGGGACGGGGCATTCATAGCCGGGGACTTCGAGTCCCCGGTGGTCACCGCGCGATTGCCCTCGTCGGAAACCGACGACAGGTTCTACGGGGTGCTCTCCGATGTTCCGTCGGTTTCCGAAGGGGGGGACTTGTCTTCCCGATTCCGGGCGATGAAGCGCCCGGCTGATCATGTGTCGTCCCTTCGGGACCATCGAAAGCTCAGGAAAAACGAACCGCGTGCTTCTTGGAGAGCTTGAGGATGTCGCCCGCCCGCGGGGTGACGGTGGCTGCGGGATCGACGAGCTTGTCGCCGTTGAGTTGCACCGCTCCGGGAACGATGAACTGCTTGCGCAGCTCGCCATTCGACTTTTTGAGCTGAA
Source organism: uncultured Verrucomicrobiae bacterium (assembly GCA_937957985.1). Taxonomy (GTDB): domain Bacteria; phylum Verrucomicrobiota; class Verrucomicrobiia; order Verrucomicrobiales; family Akkermansiaceae; genus Haloferula. The sequence continues at coordinate 8,972 of CALGOH010000210.1, read as the reverse complement.
AGCCGGTCTCGAAGGCAAGTGCCGCGAGTTCGAGGACGGTCGTTTCGCCGGGGCAGGGGAGTTCGGGTAGCTCCGAGGCGGCGAGGTCCTTCCTGGAGAAGCGCGTGTCCCAGTCGGCGCGGGCCGCCTTGCCGGCTTCTTCGCCGTGGTAGCGGGCGGTCAGCTTCTCGGCGAGCGACTTCTTGGCTTCCATCGGGTGCCCCCCTTCCGGCATCGCCTCGCCGAGCAGCAGCAGGTGGTAGCGCGCCATCAACTCGTCGGAGATGCTCATCAGCTTGCCGAACATCTCCTGCGGCTCGTCGTTCACGCCGACGTAGTTGTCGTAGGACTTCGACATCTTGCGCACGCCATCCAGGCCTTCGAGCAGGGGCATCGTCATGACGACCTGCTGCGGCTGTCCCTCCTCCTTCTGGAGGTCGCGGCCGACGAGCAGGTTGAAGAGCTGGTCCGTGCCGCCGAGTTCGACATCGGCCCGGACCTCGACCGAGTCCCATCCCTGGACGATGGGATACTGGATCTCGTGCAGGCGGACCTCCTGGCCCTTGTCGATGCGGTTGCGGAAATCCTCGCGCTGGAGCATCGGCTGCATCGTGACCCGGGCGTTGAGTCGCAGCACGTCCTCATAGGTCATCTTGCGGAACCAGTCGCCGTTGTACACGACCTCGGTCCGGTCCTTGTCGAGGATCTTGAAAGCCTGGTCGGTATAGGTCCTCGCGTGGGCGAGCACCTCGTCGCGGCTGAGTGGAGGGCGGGTCGCCGAGCGGCCGGAGGGATCGCCGATGGTCGCGGTGAAATCCCCGATGATGAGGACGACCTGGTGCCCGAAGCTCTGGAACTGCCGGAGTTTCTCCAGCGCCACGGTGTGGCCGAGGTGGATGTCCGGCGAGGTCGGATCCAGGCCAAGCTTCACCCGCAGGGGTCGGCCGAGCTGGAGTCGCTCGAGCAGCTCCTTCTCGGAAAGCACCTTGGCGGTCCCGGCGACAAGCGATTCGAGTTGGGCTTCCGGCGTCACGCGCGCGGTCTAGGCGGACAGACCGGAAATGACAAATGGCAAATGACGGCGGCTTGAGCGGCCGGTGACCCGCGCTGAAGTTAGAATTGTGGGGCCGTGGGGAGTCTGGCACAGTCCGCGGCCAGTGAGAGTTCTTGGTCCGCTCGTCATGGCCCTCGGGGCCGCGGGGCTGCTTGCGTCCTGCGGGACGGGCGGCGACGCGGAGGCGACGGCCGAGGCGGCGCCGCAGGAGGGTTTCCAGATGAAGAGCGGAGACCTCTTCAACGACGACTCGCAGAAGATCATCGACCGCTACGGCGCGACCAACCCGATGTACGACCAGGGAGGGCAGCGCAAGGGGGCGCGGGAGAACTCGATGGTGAACGGGCAGTTCGACAAGGGCTACGGCGCACAGGCCTACCAGGGCGACCTGGGCCGCTACGAGAAGCGTTCCTTCTGGGGTCGCAAGGACTACACCAGCAAGGTTTACGGTGGCGACACGAACGGGGACCGGTTTCTCCAGAGCGCCCGCGAGGGGACGATGAACGCGCGGGACGGCGGCCGGGCAAGCCGGGAGGACGGCATGGCCATGAACCCGTCCGCGGTGGACAAGCCGCAGGCGCGGGAGATGTCGCGGGCATCGCTATCCAGACCGTCGGACGCGGAGACCGACTTCCGGCGCTCGGTCTACCAGCAGCCGGAAATCAGGGACCTGCGGGACCAGCGCGCGCTGAATGTCGAGGACACCCGCGCGATGCTCGGGCGCTGAGCGGGCTCAGCGCAGCGAGGCGAGGGACTCGATCACCGCCTTCTTGAGCGAGGCCCACGGCAGGGGGAGCCCTTCGAGGAAGCTGGTCTGGATCGCGATCAGCTTGAGGGAAAAGGCCTGCGGGTGCGTTTCGCGAAGCCAGGCGGCGAGGCCGCGGGTCGGTGAGGCGTCGAGCCGCATGGCCGCCTCCGGCAGGCGCGTCCGGAGGGTGCTTTCGAGCCGCCGCGCGAAATCGGATTCCCCGGAGAGCCGCGGATCGCACTCGATCACGATCGAGGCGCCGCCGAGGTCGGGGCGGGTGTCGAAGGAGACATGCACCGGCTGTTCGTTCTGACGGAGCGAGGTGGCGACGCGCTTGTCGAGCGCTTCGAGGAAGTTCTTCTGCTCGCGTTCGTCGAGTTTGCGCCGTTGTTCCTCGGTGAGGGTCATGGCACGGTCGCTCCAGCGCGCGGGGTCGTCGGGCGCGCAGGCGAGGTCGATGAGCAGACGGCTGACGGGATTGTGGATGAGTTGTTCGTGGACCTTGCTGGCGACGCCCTGGGCGAGGTTGAGGGCGCCGGGCGACCAGCCTTCGGCGGAGGTCACGCGCTCCTCGCAATCCTTGAACAGGGCGCGGTGCCACTCGGGCACGGCGGAGACGGCGGTCTCGCAGGTCGGGATGATGCGGTTCATGGGGCGGGCTCAGAATGCGGTGCCGATCGCGAAATGCCAGCTTCCACTCGGGTCGCGGCCGTCGCGGGTGAGATTGTGGCCGTATTCGAGGCGCACCGGGCCGATGGGAAGGTCGAGGCGCAGGCCGAGTCCGGCGGCGACCTCGGGGTCGTTCATGCCGAGGTCCTCCCAGTCTCTCGAAAGCCCGCCGGCGTCGAGGAAGGCGACGGCGTTCAGCGGGCCGGCGATCGAGCGGATGTATTCGGCGTTGGCGACCCAGTAGGCCTGGCCGCCGACGGGGTAGCCGGTGCGCGACCACGGCCCGAGTTCGCGCTCGCGGAAGCTGCGCACGCTGCGCGCGCCGCCATTGAAGTAGCGGACATCGATCGGCAGCGGCGTGCCGCTGTCGCCGGGGATCAGCACGCCGCCGCGGGCACCGAAGGAAAGCTGGGACTTTTCATCGATCGGGTAATGCCAGGAGCCGCCGATGCCGGCCTTGAAGTAAACGTTGTCGGCGCCGCCGCCGAGCGTGGCGCCCAGTTCGAGCGGCATCTCAAGGTGCCAGCCTTCGGTGGGGAGCACGGCGCTGTCGCGATAGTCGAGCGTCTGGGTCACGACCAGGCGTGGGTTCTGGTAGTTCGGCGCGCCGAGGGCGGCGGGCGGCAGGCCGTCGGGGTCGGTGGTGACGTAGTCCCAGCCGACCAGGGCCTCGATGCTGTAGTGCTCGGTGACGGGCCAGACGGCGGTGGCGTTGAGGCCCCAGCGCCAGACGTCGTAGCCTTCCTGGTCGCGCGACACGGAGAACAGCCGCAGCTTTCCGGCGATGTCGGTGCCGCCGAGCCAGGGGTCGGCCAGCGAGACCTCGCCGAGCAGCGAGCGCTGGGTGAACTCGAAGCCCGCGGTGAAGTTGCGCACCTGCCCGAGGAAATTGCGGTCGTAGTAGCCGCCTCCCACGATGACGCCCTCGAAGGAATCGAAGCCGAGGGTGGCGGACAGCCCGCGGGCGTCGGCCTCGGTGAGATGGAGCGTGACGTCCACCACCTCGCCCGCGACCGGGGTGACCTCGGTCTGCACCGTCGAGAAGGCGCCGGTGGCGATCATCTGGCGGATCCGTTTCGAGGACTCGCCGGCGTTCAGGTAGGTGCCCTTGAGGTCGTCGAGGCGGGTCTTGATCCTGCCAGGATCGGTTTTCTCCAGTCCCGTGACGTGGATGTTGCGGAGCTTGAAGCGCTGGCCGCGCTCGACGGTGAAGACGGGGGTCATGCGCAGTCCCTCGCGGCGGATGGTCATCCGTACCTTGGCGCGGATGAAGCCGGACTCCTCGTAGGCCTCGACGACGCGCGCGCGGACGGCGTTGAGGTTTTCGGTCGTCGCGACCTGTCCGACCAGGGGCTCGAGCCGCTGGCGCAGACCGGCGACACTCTCGCCCTCGATCTCGGGGCGGGCGATGGTCGAGGCGCTGCCGGGTTGGACCCGGAAGACGAAATCGACCTTGCCGGTTTCCGGGTTGTCGCGGCGTTCCTTCAGCAGGACCTCGGCGTCGTGGAATCCGAGGCTCTGCATCTGGGCTGTCATTAGGTTCATCCCCCTTTCGACGGCCTGCGCTTCCACCGGAAGTTCGTTGAGCCCGCGCGCGGCCTTCTTCGGGCCGAGCTTGAACAGCTCGACGAGGGTCTTGTTGAGTTTCGGGTTGGGCATGTTCTCGACGACGACCTCGCCGAGGAGGTCGCGCTTGCCCTCATCGACGCGGAGGCGGATCGAGTTCGGTCCGAGGATCTTCCAGTAGACCGTGACCTGGTTGAACCCGGCATTCTCGAAGATGGATTCGACAAGGAAGGCGGCGTCGGCGGCGCGCGGGCGGGTGGCCGGCAGGCGGCGGATGTGATCGAGCCGTCCACCCATGGCCGTGAGGAGTTCCTGCTCGGAAATCGAGCGGGTGCCCTCGATGCGGATCTCGGTTTTCGCCCCGGCGGCGAGCATGGTTCCCACGAGAACCGCCGTCATGGAGGGGAGGATTCTCATCAGCGGAAGCGGAACAGGTAGGTGACCTTGGTGCGGGTGTTGCCCTCCTCGCTGATGCCGGCGGTGAGCACCCAGTTCTCGTCGAGGTCGAAGCTCACCGAGTTGAACTTCTTGCTGGTGTAGGGATCGGCCTCGCCGACCTGGAACTCGAGCTTGTCGAGCACGCGGAAGACCGGCTGCAGCGCCCGCACCGCACCGATTCGTCCGCGGCGCGCCTCCTCGATGAGCAACTGGGTCGCCCGCGCGGTCGCGGCGTTCGGATCGGCGAGCCCCTCGGTGGTGGTGCCGGTGGCGATGAGGGTCATGATCTCGGTTTCCGGCAGGGGGGGGCTCGAGGTCGGCTGGATCTTCGGATTGGAAACCGGGCCGTAGACGTAGATGGTGACGTCGTAGGGCCGGATGCGGGATGTGCCGCGGAAGTCGAGCACCGGATCGAAGGGGTGGTCGGGCCGGAGCTTCACCGCGCCTGACTTGATCTCGAGGGTGCTGAAGGGGAGCTGGGCGACGATCTCGCGGAGCTTCGCCTCACCGCTGGGGCGCGGATTTCCGACCGTGCCGCGGACCCGGGCGTCGAGGTAGACCTCGCCCTTCGCGAGATTGCCGCGGATGAGGAAGGGCGCTTCCGGCCTGGTCTTGAGGTCCAGGTCGAGGCCCCAGTTGACGAACGGCTCGGGGATCTTCGCGGTCAGCTCGCCGGGCGGCGGGGCATCGACGGCCGGCAGGCTCGGCTCGGCGACGGTGGTGAGGGGCTCGCCGATCGGCAGCAGTTCGATGTCCTTGAAGAACAGGCTGTCGACGACGCCGACGTCGCCGGAAAGACGGGCGGTCTCCCACGGGCCGGCAAGGGAGAGGTCGGCGTCGAGCCGGACGATCATCGACTCATTGCGCACGGCGGGCAGCGAGTCGCCGTCGAGCCGGATGTCGAGCGTCGAGGGCTTCCATCCATCGAGCGCCACCGTGCCGGTGATCTCGAGCGTTCCGGCCGAGATCTCGGCGGCGATGGTTTCGATGGTGACCTGCTTGTCGGTGGCCGAGACCCTCACCGTGCCGCGGCTGATCCGCGGGAGGTCGGGGTTCTGCATCCGCAGCGTGCCGCCCTCGAGCCTGACCTCGGCCCGCGGTTCCGGCTCGCCGACCGTGCCGCCGACGCGGACCTCGGCGTTCAGCGAACCTTCCAGGATGCGGGCATCGGGGACGAAGCTGGCCAGCGTGGCGAGATTGAGGTCCGTGATCGACACTCCGGCGTCGAGCTTCGCCGCTTTCACGGTTTCGGGATCCTCGGCCCACTGGTCGGGATCCCAGTTGGTCACGAGGCTGATCTTCGCGGGCGGGTAGGCTTCGGTTAGAACGTCGCCATCGACCTTCAGCGTCTGGTTCCTGCCGACGGCGTCGAGTTCGAGGTTGGCAAGCGGGATGTCGGGTTGGGAAACGAGGCCGAGCGACTTCGCGCGCAGCTTGGCGACGAGTTCCGGGGCGGCCGGGGTGCCGTCGATATCGACCTCGAGCCGGGCGCGGCTCGCATCCGCAAAGCGCACGTCGGCGGGCAGGAAGGGATGCAGTTTCGAGAGGGGAAGCTCGGGTGTCTTGAGGTCGAGATGGATGGGTCGGGTTTCCCGGAGGAGCGCCTTCCAGTCCGCGGGATCCTCGGGCACCGGGATTTTTCCGGAACCCTCGGCGAGCACGTCGTCGCCGTCGCTCCAGTGGAGCTTTTCGAGCGAAAGAACCTGGTCGGCGAGTTCGAGGCGCGACTCGATCTTCTGCGCGTCGTGCTGGACGTTCAGCGAGTCGAGGACGACCGATCCCGGCCAGTCGTAGCTGCCGTTGGCGAAGGCCTTGATCGGTCCGGTTTCCTCGTCGCGAACCCACACCACTTCCCGGACCTCAAGCTGTCCCTCGTGTTCCGTCTCTTGCAGATTGCCTTCGCCAGTCCAGCTCAGGCTGGCGGTGATGCCTTCGGGAATCGCGACACCCCATGGCGCGGCCCACGGCGCGAGGGATGCGGGCAAGAAATCCTCGAGCCGGGCATCGCCGCGATAGGTCAGGCTCCCGGTCGCGAAGTCGCCCTCCACGCGCAGGCCGGGAGCGGTGAGCGCTTCGATGACAACCGTCTCGTCCTTCCATCCCGCCTTCAGTGAAAGCGGCGGAGCGGCATCGCCGGACGCCAGGTCCAGCGTGGCGCGGGCGTCGTCGGGGATGCCGTCGGTGAAATCGGACTCGGCGGTGAGCTTGAGCGTGGCGTCGGGCGGCGGGGGGGCGTCGGCGTCGGGCTTGAAGCGGTCCCGCAGATAGGTGAGCGCCGGCTGGAGCCGTGGCGAGTCGAGCGTGGCGGTCGCGCGGGTCGGCAGCAGCGCATTCGCGCGGTCGAGTTGCGCCCCGGCCGTGAGCGTGACCGGCGACCCGAGCGCGATCCCCTCGAGCGTGGCGCTGGCTTCCTCGCGAAGTGCGGCCTGCAGGGTCAGCTCGTCGGCGGTCCATCCGTCGAAATCGACACCGGCGAGACCGAGCTTCACGTCGCCGGTAATGGTTTCGAGCCCGCCGCCGACTTCGTCAGCCCGGATGTCCAGCGTGCGGATGGTCGCCTTGAGCGGGAGTTCGATGCCGGCGACCCGCGCGATTTCATCCGCGGTGAGGTTCCCTTCGGAGAGTCGCAGGGCTGCTTCGTCGAGATCCGTTTCGGCCTCGAACCGGCTGTCCGCGACAAGCAGGTCGGTGCGGAAGCGGAACGGTTCGCCGATCTCCGCTTCGAGAGACACGATCGAGGCCTCTTCCAGCAGCTTCAGCCGGTCGAGCAGAAGCCGGTCGGGGCTCCAGTCGATGGTTGTCGTCTGGGCGGACAGTTCACGCCCCCCCGGCAGGCGCATCGCGCCGAGGTCGAGTTCGAAGGTGTCGTCGCCGGGCTCGTGTCGGATCGTGGTGGGTTCGATCGAATAGACCAGTTCGTCGCCGCGGCGGATCACCGCGCTGAGGTCGCGAAGCTGGAGATTCATCGGGACCAGTCGTTGCCGGATGCTGCCGAGCAGTTCCACAGGGTCGGCGGGCTCCGAGGGTTCATCCTTCTCCTCCTCCGGCGATGGGGGAGAGGCGGCGAGATCGACTTCGACATGCAGCCCGTCGAGTTCGACCGACTCGACCTCCCCGCGGACGACCCGGCTGAGGAGGTAGCGGAGTTCGAGCTGTTCCAGGCCGGCGACCTGGATCGTGGTGTCGCTGCTGAGCCGGACTCCGGACAGTCCGATCCTTCCAGAGCTCAGTCTTCCCTCGAGGTCGAAGTCGGCCTCGTAGCCGAGGTCGGGGAGGTAATGGTCAGCCGCGAGGCGGGCGATCCACTTCCAGCCTGGTCCGTCGAGCCAGACGAGGCCGCCGAGCAGCACGGCGAGCAGCCACCAGCGCTTCTTCTTCCAGAAGCGGCGGTGGGGTTTGTCGGGGCCCTTGGATTCAGCTTCGGCCATCGGCTGACAGAATGGGGGCGGTTCCGGGCGCGGGCAACCGCGAGCTGAAAAGAGTTGCCCGGAGCCGGGGACTTGCGGAGTCCGGAACCCCTTGTCAGCCTGCCCGCATGGCGGAGAAAGGCGGCCTGAAGGAACGCTGGCGGGAGATCATTTTCGAGGCGGAAACGCCGGCGGGACGACGCTTCGACGTGACCCTTCTGGTGGTGATCATTCTCAGCATCGTCGCGGTGATGCTGGAGAGCGTGTTGCACATCCGGAGATCGATCGGTGGCTGGCTCTACGTCGCCGAGTGGGTCTTCACCGCGATCTTCACCATCGAATACGCGGTCCGGCTGTGGACCTCGCGCGAGGCCCTGCGCTACGCCCGCAGTTTCTACGGCCTGGTCGACCTGCTTTCGATCCTCCCGAGCTTCATCGGGCTGCTGGTTCCCGGCGGACAGGCGCTGATGGTCGTCCGGGTGCTGCGTCTGCTGCGGGTGTTCCGGGTGTTGAAGATGACCCGCCACATCCGCGGCGCGACGGTGCTGATGCGGGCGCTGTATGCCAGCAGGGCCAAGATCACGGTGTTCTTCGCCACCCTCGCGACCATCGCGCTGATCGCCGGGTCCCTGATGTATCTCGTCGAGGGAGAACAGAGCGGCTACACCAGCATCCCGATCGGCGTCTACTGGGCGGTGGTGACCATGACCACGCTGGGGTTCGGCGACATTACGCCGGTGACGCCCACCGGACAGTTGCTGACGTCGCTGCTGGCACTCACCGGCTACGCGATCATCGCGGTGCCGACGGGGATCGTCTCGGCGGAGATCTTCCGCCAGGATGGGGACATCGGGACGGACGCCTGCCCGTCGTGCGGGGTTCACGGCCACCTGCCCGACGCGAAATTCTGCCGCCGCTGCGGCGCGAAGATGGACTGAACGGAGGGTCATCGTGCATACGCTGTCGCTACCAAACGAAATTCCCTCGCATTCCGGCCGGTGGACTGGTTGACAAGCCCCGCGGCACTCGACCAAGCTTTCCCAAGCTCGATAGGGTGAAAACACGTTCCCCGATTCGAAAAAGACCCGAAGCTTTCAACCCATCGTGTTCT
>CALGOH010000209.1 GCA_937957985.1 uncultured Verrucomicrobiae bacterium | reverse complement strand
CCGCCCCCATCGTGCTCCGCAACTGGCTGTTCTGCATCCTCGGCGGCACGATCTGGTATTTCCAATTCTTCTTCTACTCGATGGGCGAGAGCCAGATGGGCAAGTACGGCTTCAGTTCGTGGACGATGCACATGGCGAGCATCATCATCTTCTCGACCCTGTGGGGCATCGGACTGAAAGAGTGGAAGGGCACCAGCCGCAAGACCCGCCTCCTCCTAAGCGCGGGCCTTTTCACCCTCATCCTCTCGACGGTGATCGTGGGCTACGGTAACTACCTGGGGAGCGGTGCCACCGGACCATAAATCGTTCATTGCGTCGATCGAGCCTCTTCCTGACCATACTGAACACCTCGACCGATGGGACACATGACGTCACTGAAGTTGAGCTTCTAAGCCCACTCAGTCCCCGGAACCGCTGATAGCTCAAGGATTCCAAAGGAGCCGGGATCAACCCGACCGAACAAATTGAGTTGGCAGTAGAAGTTGGCAGCCGCCTCTCTCCCAAAAAGGCGAAAGCCCCAATCCATTGAGGATCGGGGCTTCCCATTGAGGTCCTCGTGGACGGGCGGCCAGCGGGGCGACGAGGAGCAGGATCAGCAGCAGGAATCGGATCATGGTCGATAGTCGCTCAGGCGCAGGAAGTGTTGGGGCGGCGTGAAGTTCGGATGATCGAGCGGCACCTGCCGGATCATCCGGCCACCGGTCGGAAAGGCGCGAGGAAGTGAATTGTGCATGCTCCGGGTGGGCTCGTCGGCGAAGTGGGGCATACCCAGATGAAGAGGATGGAACCGCCAAGACGCAAAGGACGCAAAGCTCGAGCGATGAGCCTTCGATTCCTCCTACCCTTGCGACCTTGGCGTCTTGGCGGTGAATTCGGTTTTGTCGGGCGATCGGCAAAAGCCGGTAGGAGAAGGCCGAAAGACCGGACCTCACTCGGAGTTCTTCTCCATCGCGAGCTGGCCCTTGATTCCCTCCAACAGGCGCACCCATTCGCCCTCGGGAGCGACGGCCACCGCTTCCTCCGCCGCCTCGATGGCGGCGTCGTTCTTCTTCATCGCCCGGAGAACCCGGACTTTCTCATAGCCCACCCGCTGCTTGATCTCGCCCTCGAAGTCACCTGAAGCGAGAGTCTCGTCCAACAAGGCCAGGGCCTCGTCCATTTTCGACGCACGCCCCAGGGTTTTCAGCTCCGCGAACAGTTCGCTCAGCTTCTTCCGCATCCCGAGTGTCCTGGTGGCGCCCGACTTGTCATCGGGGTCGGCTGCCTTGATCTGCTCGATCAGGTTTCCGTAGAAGCGGGTCACGTGTTCGTCGCGCAGCTTCATGGCTTCGAGGGCTTCAAACAGGGCCTTGGCCTTCTCTGCGCCTTCCAGTTCTCTAGCCTTGGCCAAAGCTTCATCGCGCTTGGTGAGGGCGGCACCCAACTGGTTCACCTTCTCGGCGTAATCCTCCGGCTTCATCCCGAACCCCGTCATTAGGGCGAAGGGACGTCCTTCGGCATCGGTGAGCAGGACCGTGGGAAAGCTCTTGATGGAGTAAAGCTGGGCGAGTGCCTTGTTCTGCTGAATGGTCTCCTCGGTCTGGAGCGACTTGTCGCGGGGGTAGTCGAGTTCGACGAGGACGTAGGTGTCCTTCACGCCCTGCTTGAAGGCATCCTTGCTGAGAATGGTTTTCTTGAGACTGATGCAGGGGCCGCACCAGTCGGAACCGGTGAAGTCGAGAAGTAGGTTCTTGTTTTCCGCGGCAGCCTGCTTGCGGGCGGCCTCGAAATCGCTGGTCCAGCCTGCGCTGAGGGGCATGGGCTTCGCCCCGGTCACAGCGGCGTGGGTGGCGAGCGAAAGACTGCCATGGATCGCGAGGCCAATGGCGGCGAGGGACAGGATCGATACTGACTGCTTCATGGATTTCTCCTAGATGGAGAGTTGATGACTTCTTGCCTCCGTAACCGGGTATCATCGGGATAAGACTCGCGAGTCAGTTGCGCGCGACGCGGCGGAAGGGAGTCACCCACCCCGGAGCAAACTGGCGGCAGAACCAACCTCCCCACAACCGGATAATCGTAAGGCAACTGACGCCAGTCTTAGAACAGCGCGAACCCAGCGGTTCGATTCTTGATCCCGCCAGGGATCGAAGAGTGTAGCCCCGGGCTATCGCCTTTAATCCTTTCAGGATAGGGAATCCAAGCGGCGCGCAAGAGGAAGCCCGGGCGATCCCGGAGACGAAAGATTTCGGTCGCCGGACCCGTGTGAGCACCATGACCCGATCAACCATCGCCGCGCTGCTGGCTCTCCCGGGCATGCTCGGCGCCATTCTTCACGCCGCGGAGGTCGAGACGGACGTCTGCGTCTATGGGGGCACGCCGGCCGGGATCACCGCGGCGATCGCCGCGGCACGCGAAGGCGCCTCCGTCGTGCTGCTGGAGCAGACCCGGCACGTCGGCGGCCTGAGCACCAGCGGACTCAATCGCGACGAGGGCGAGCACATGCATCCCGACACTCTGGGGGGGCTTTGCCAGAAGTTCACGAAGGAGGTGGCGCGGCGCAGTGGATTCCCCGAGCGGGCCATCATGCGCGGCGTGCGGCAGTGGCAGTCGAAGCACGCCGAGCGGATCTTTCTCGAGATGCTCGAGGAAGCGAAGGTGCCGGTCCGCTACGAGCAGTTGCTGGACAAGGTCGAAAAAGACGGGACACGCCTCACCGCGCTGCACGTTCGCGATGGGACGACCTATCGGGCCCGGGTCTTCATCGACGCGACCTACGAGGGCGATCTAATGGCCGCGGCCGGGGTTTCCTACACCGTGGGTCGCGAGGCGCGGGACACCTACGACGAGGACAAGGCGGGCGTGCGCTACATGGACGAGAAGGTGAAGGTCTCGCCCTACGACGATGACGGAAATCTGCTCTTCGGCGTGATGCCGGGGCCGCCGCCCGAAGAGTTCGGCGCCAGCGAGCATCCGATCTGTTACAACGTCCGGCTGAACCTGACGACGGACCCGGCCCACATGGTGCCGATCGAGAAGCCGGAGAACTACCATCCGAAACAGCACGAGCTGCTGGCGCGTTGCATCGAGGCCGGCTACCTGAAGCGCCTCGGCGCGATCATCGGCCTCTACGACATCCCGGGTTCCCCGCGGAAGAAGGAACTCAACAACCGTCAGTTCTCCTACGTCTCGATGAGCATCCCCGGGGCGCAGACCGCGTGGTCGGAGGCTTCGTTCGAGGAACGTGAGAAGATCCACCGGCAGTATCGCAACTACACCCACGGCATGCTATGGTTCCTGAAATCGGATCCCCGGGTGCCGGAAGACATCCGCGAGGACATGGCGAAGTATGGCTTCTGCAAGGACGAGTGGACCGACAACGACCACTGGCCGTGGTATCTCTACATCCGCGCCGCGCGCCGGATGCAGGGCCCCTACGTGCTCACCCAGCACGACGTGACGACGCGGCGCGACAAGGAAGACGTCATCCACATCGGCTCGCACTTCATCGACTCGCACCACGTCACGCGCTACGCGGTCGACCGGGACCACTTCATCAACGAGGGCCGCATGTGGCAGGAGGGAATGCGCTTCGACATCCCCTACCGCGCCATCACGCCAAAGGAGGAGGAATGCACGAACCTACTGGTGCCGGTCTGCGTTTCCGCCAGCAACGTCGCCTTCGCCGCGATCCGCCTCGAGCCGACCTGGATGCACCTCGGCGAGGCCGCCGGGATCGCCGCGGTCATGGCCGGCGAAGGCGACGTGCAGTCGGTCGCGGTGGAGAAACTACAAGCCCGCCTGCGCGAATGCGGCATCCCGCTGGAATTGCCGGAGGATTAGCATAATACCCCTTTGTCGAAATGGGCTGACGATATCGGATTCACCGCCAAGACGCCAAGAGCGCCAAGCTCGACCGATGGAGTCTTCAAATCCCCGACCTTTGCGACCTTGGCGTCTTGGCGGTTCCATCTTCCAGCTCTGGAAATCGTCCACTTCATTCGGCGAGATCGCATGATTCCGATGCGAAGGCTCCGCCTTAAAAGCCATAGCACCCTTCGATCGCGGCCTTTGTCGGCAACCGCCAAGACTTCAAGCGAAGCCTATTCCGAACTCCGGACAGGCTTCCCGGCAAAGGAAAGGGACAGGACGGAAACGATCTCGTGAGGCGCTTCTGGCGGCAGGCCTTCGACAACCACCCCTTCGGCCACAACGCGAGCCTCCACCCCGACCCCGGAACCGAGCAGGTTGCTCTCGACCAGTTTTCCGGAAACCCCCGGCACCACCAGCCGGCCGTCCTTGAGCCAGGCTTGCATTTGCCCGCGCCTCCGCCATCGCCAGGCCATGGCCACCGGCACGGAGTTGAATCGTGGCCAAGCTGAGCAGACCCACCGCGAGCAGCGAGAGCAGCACCATCATCATGACGGTGACCACGAGGCTGAAGCCCCTGCGGCTTCCGAAACGGGATCGGGAAAGGGACTCCATCGGCGAAATGACGAAACTTTATTACACTGGCACCTGGCCGTGTTGCCGATGAAAAAACAGGATGCATCTGACACCATTTCTTGG
>CALGOH010000208.1 GCA_937957985.1 uncultured Verrucomicrobiae bacterium | reverse complement strand
TCTCGATACTTGGACCAACGTGTGCTTGCCTGCGGATATTTCACGGAGCACCGATTCCGGTGCGCTGAAGCGAAGAATGCGATGGAGTTGAAGGACGATTCAGCCTGATGGCTACCCTATTTTTGGTATCAGGCATCAGCCTTGAAGGGATTTGATGCCTTCGGCTCAATCGGCGAATCTCGGCCTCACGCGCCCGAGCGATGGCGGCAAGCCCATCCTTCCGGCCTGCCTCCGAACCCACCCAGATGAAACGCTCCCGCCGGCGGCACGACCGCCCGACCTTCCGCGCCCTCGCCGTCGTGCTCCTGACACTGGCGGCCTGCCCGAGCCGGTTGCACGCCCAGCAGCTTGACATCCTCGTCATTGGAACCAGTCGCTCCTACTCCAGCGACCAGTATCCCTCCATCGCCGGAAATCAGAATTCCTTCAATCCCCAGCTGGTTGTCGACGAGCTCCAGAACATTCTCGATGACGACGGTGCCTTCACCAGCGTGAATGTGCGCTTCGAGAATATCTCGGACAACACCACCACGAGACTCCTGTACAACCCCACGACGAATGCCACGTCGAGAGCGTACAGCCTGCTCAACTATTACTATTGGCCGGATGGACGAGCCAACCGCCTCGCCAACCTCCAGGGCGCGGGCACCGCACCGGAGGACAGGACGTGGGATCATGTGATCATCATGGAAGACCCCTCCTTCATCGCCAACACGCCGGGCGTGTATGCGCTGGGGGTCAAGTTACTGGTCGACACCATCACTCAGGGAACCGCCCAACCGGTCCTCATGATGCAATGGCCTCACGCCGGATCCTCCGTCCCCGTCAGCGATTTCGCGGAGGTCACCTACCGGGTTGGTGACTCGGGCGGCGTTGCGGTCGCGCCTGCCGGGTTTGCCTGGAACGACTACACCTCGAAGGATTCCGGAACCCACCCGACTCCCGACGGGGCCTACCTGGCGGCCGCCACCTTGTACCACAAAATCCTTGGTCGGAATGCGTCCGTCGATTCCACCTACACCTACAAGAACGGACCGACCACCACCGCGCTGGCCACCCTCGCCAACAACACCGTCCAGACCCACGACTCCCTGAGTCACTATTCCGGCGCCTTCGATCGCGAGGCCGCACGCGCCGCGAGCGACAAAGTCCGCGCCGTCATCCGGGGCTCGGCGGTCCAATCCAGCACCGAACAAGGGTTCCGCAACTACACGCCCTACGCGAATCAACGGCACCTGTATGGTATGCTTCAGCCGCAGTTGTCCCTGGAGAACTATGACGCCAACCCCTCGGGCTTCAGCGGCACCCAGCACTTCTACATCGGCCGTAACAACCCCTATGGCTCAACACGCTACGTGGTGCAGCCGAACAACTACCGGACGACCTATGCGTTCTCATTTCAGATCCGGAATCAGGACGATCCCGGAGGCGATGGCGGCCTGGAGATGCTTTACGGCATCGACACCATCTCGGGAAGCTATCGCGGAGATCAGCGCACCGCCTTTGACCTCATCAACCTGAATCATGTTTCAAGCGGTGTCCGTGTCCTGCCCATCCACTCGATCTGGGCCGCCGCCAAGGATGAACTGGGCATTTCCTCGCCATTCTACAGCGACGGCAACCACTACGGGGCAGCCGTCAACGAGGCCGCCGTCTCCTACCTGATGACCCACCTCACCGGTCGCTGCCCGATCGGCAACAATGGCACCGCCGACGAACGCACGCGCCGAACCATCGGCTACGAGACCTCGTGGATCATGTCCACCCTCAACCTGCGTCCTCCCGGCTTCACGACCCAACCGAGCTCCCATACCGCCAAAACGGTGACACCGGGCACGGACGAAACCTTGTCGGTCTATTTCGTCAACCCTCCCGAGTCGCCCGTGACCGTGGATGTGTCACTGAGCGCGAACACCGCGGCGATCATCAGCCCCAAGACCCTGACCTTCGACGGCACCAATCACGACACCATCCAGAACGTGCATGTGGTGGGCATTCCCGGTGCGAGCAGTGCGGAGAGCTTCGATGTCCGCTTCCAGTCCACCTCTTCCGACATGAACTTCTCGGATCTGTCGGATTCCTGGGGCTACACCAACAATCGTGCGGCCACCGAGTCGCTGACGATTTCAGAGCAATCCGATCGCCAAGAAGCGGTGACCACCAATGTCCCCAGGATGATCGATCTCCAGGTTCTCGGCACTACCCCGGGGAACACGACCCTGACCGAGCCCTTCCATGGCTCCCTGTCCTGGTCGGGATCGAACGTCCTTTACACCCCCGACACCGATTTCATCGGCGATGACAGCTTCGCCTTCGCGGTCAACACCGGTGGCACCCTGACCAGGGGGCATATCGAGATCAGCGTGAGCGCCTCATCGGCCACGCTCACGGTCAGCATCTCTCCGGGCAGCATCTCCGAAAACGGCGGCAGCGCCCTCGCCACGGTGACGCGCAGTTCGGATACCACCGATGCCCTGCCCGTGACACTCGTGTCCGACGACGAGGGTGAAGTCACCGTGGTGTCGGGAGAAATCCCCGCGGGACAGGCCTCTGCCAACTTCGCCATCACCGCCGTGGACGATGCCATTCTGGATGGCATCCAGACCGTAACGATTGCCGCGTCTGCCTCCGATCATGCCACTGGCTCGGCCACCATCGACATCACAGATGACGAGGCGGCGGTGACCTACACGGTCTCCTATGATGGAAACGGGAGCACCGGAGGCACCATCCCAGCCGACCAGACCAAAACCATGGGGATCGCTCTGGCGCTTCAAGGACCCGGAGATCTCCAGCGTGCGGGCTATGGCTTCTCAGGCTGGAATACGGCTGCCGATGGAACCGGAACCACCTATCCGGCCGGTGCCACCTACTCCTCGGATGCGGACCTCACGCTCTACGCCCAATGGACCATGACGGCGACGACGGTCCTCGTCGGAGGGAGTGTTCTCAACGGAGACTTCAACGCGGATCCAGGCACCTCGGTCAGCTTTTCCGACACGGCGGATTGGTTCAATCTCATGGGCAGTCAGGATATCGAGTGCACCCGGGACAACCTCGACTACGACGGCACCCAGAACCACGTCGCCGCCTCCGGCAAGCAAGCTGCCCTGGACACCGGCCATGTCATCGCCGAAGGCGATGTCTTCGACCTCGCCTATGTCTGGCGGGACGCGTGGCAATGGGTTGATGAAACGGATGAGCTCCTGGTTTCCCTCTTTGTGACCGACGACAACACTCCGACCGGAGTTCGAAAGGACCTGTTCCGGGATTCGTCGGGTATTTCCACCCTGAACGACACCTTTGAAGCGGTCGACCACGATGCGATCTACACGGCGATCGCGGAAGATACGGGCAAGACTCTCTTCGTGGTGATCGAGACCAATACGTCTGCAGGGTTTGCCCGGATCGACAACTTCGAGTTGACCGTGACTGCGATGCCAGCCGACCCCTTCGACTCGTGGATCGCACTCTACGACGTCGGCGGGATGACCGGCATCGATGATGATCATGATGGCGATGGCAGCAGCAATCTTCTGGAGTTCGCCTTCGGCACCAATCCGGCCGAAGCGGACGCGGGATCGCTGGCATGGGACGGCTCGACAGTCACACCAGGCAACCCGGTGGTGCAACAATCCTTCCCCGACGGCGGTGGCGTCGACTTCACGGTTCGCTTCATCCGTCGCAGGGATCATGGGAGCCCCGGCAGCGTAAGCTACGCGTGGCGCTTCAGCTCGGACCTGACCGACTGGGAGTCCAGCGACGACTCCCCCGCCCCGGGGTGGCTGCAAGCGCCAACCCCATTGGGCACATTCACGGGTGTCGACGGTGTCACCTACGACCTCTTGGAGCTCAACTACCCGTTCTGGCTCGACTCCTCGAAGAAGGCCCGATTCTTCCAGGTGGGGGTCGGGTTGGTCCTGTGACGTCCTGCGACCTCCGGTCAGGAGCCGGCCCCAAGTGCCGAATGCCTACCACTTCAGCTCCCCGGATCGGACGGGCCCGATGGTTTCGCCCTCGTGAAGCCATGCCTCAGTGAAACACTTCCTGGTGTCCTCCCGACCTCTTGCGATGTTGCTCGCCCACCTCACGGCCCTCCGCACCGCCGGGCGATGATCCCAGCGAATGTGCGAGACCTCGGGGCGCGTCCAAAGAAAGCTCGGCTCGAAATCGTTGCAGAACAGTGAGACATCTCTCGGTGCCAGAACTCCTTTGGCCGCCAGCTTGATCTGGATGGCATGAAGGGTCACCGGGTCACTCACCAAAAGTGCCGTGGGAGGAGTGGTGTGAAACAATGAGTCGATGACCTGATCGAGGCCTGCCGGTGTATCGTCCCAATCGGGAACGTTGTAGGGACCCGTCCCAATGCCTTGCTTCTCCAATGCTTCGATGAAGGATCGCTCGAAGAAGCCCAACTCGGGCTTCCTCCGGTACTCCCTCGTCAACAGCACGATTCGGCGGTGTCCAAGGACATGCAGTCTTTCAATCAAGGCCGAGATCACCGGAACCTTGCGGATGCCAGCACCGGCAATTCTGATGTTCATCTGCCGACCATGGAGCCCGAAGGTGGGAATCTCCTGCTGCTTGAACCACCAGAGAATCTCGCTCGATCCGGTGCCGACAATCCATGCATCGACATCGATGGCCCGAATCGCTCGTTCAACCCTGTCCACATTCATCCCCAGATCTTTCATGCTCTTGGGGCATGCGATGACATCATGGCCGGCATTCATCAGCTCCTGCCGGATGGAAAGGATGTCATGACTGGCAGCGCTCGCCGCACTGAAGTTCAGCATGCCCACCTTGAGCGTGGCGGCCTTCCCTCGGGCAGCCTCGACAATCAGCCTTTTCTTCCGGCCTCCCTGATACAGGACAAGTCCTTCGCGCTCCAACTCTTGCACCGCCTCGCCTACAGCCACCGAGTTGACTCCCAGGATCCTGACCAATTGCTGCACCCCGGGCAATGCACCTTTGAGCGTGCCGGCATGAATCTGTCGACGCAGATGCTCGGCGAGCTGTTCGCTGGTCGATAGTTTCCGGAATAAATTCATGTCCTTGCCATTCCTGATTCGAGCGCGAGGATCGACGGTGACCGTCCCGTCACCCCCTCTGACTCACCGGCCCGAGGGTTCCACCCTCATACAGATGCGTCTTGATGAAGCTCTTCCCGGTGTCCTCCCTGCCTTCGACGATGTGATTCGCCCATTTCGCAACCCGGCGTGCGACGGGACGATGATCCCATTGGATGTGGGAGACTTCGGGACGCGTCCACAGGAAGCTCGTCTCAGAATCATTGCAGAACAGGGAAACATCCCTCGGAGCAAGAATGCCCATGGATGCCAACTGAAGCTGGATGGCATGAAACAGCATGGAGTCACCGACAAGCAACGCCGTCGGCGGGGTGGACCTGAACAGCGAGTGAATGACCTGCTTGAGGCCTTCCGGCGTATCCTCCCAATGCGGAACGTTGAACTTCCCGGTCTTGATGCCGTGCTTCTCCAGTTCCTCGATGAACGAACGCTCAAGCAGACCCAGTTCCGGCACCCTCCTCTCTTCCCTGGTCAACAAGACGATCCGGCGATGCCCGAATCCCACCAACTTTTCGATCACTGCTGAGATCACCGGAACCTTGCGGGTCGCCACGGACGCCACGTTTGCCTCATTGAAACACCCATACATGGCAAAGGTCGGCTTCCGCTGCTGCTCGAACCACTGCAGCACCGGTCCCGAGCCGCCAAAAACAATCCACGCATCGGCATCCAACGAGGTGACATGCCTGCGTATTCGGCCCAAATCCCTTCCCAACTCATGCATGCTTTTGGGACAGGAAAAGACCGTGTGGCCCAGCCTCATCAATTCCTGTCTGACGGCAAGCACGTCACAACGTCGGGCATCCGTTGTATCGTAGTCCAGCATGCCGATCCGCAGCGAACTTGACTTTCGGGCCACCTCCTCGGCGATCCTCCTGCTCTTCCGGTCTCCCTGATGGATGATCAGCCCTTCGTGCTCCAACTGCTGCACCGCCTTGCCAACGGCCACGGAGTTGACCCCGAGGGTTTTCACCAACTGCTGCACACCGGGCATGACACCTTTGAGCGTGCCGTTCTCGATCTGTCGCCTCAAGTGCTCGGCGAGCTGCTCGCTGGTGGACAATCGGCAAAACGGCTCCATGGCCAGATTCTGTCCTAGATTGGGTGTCAGATGTCAACATTCATTCCCCGCAAGATGGGTGCCGGCGAAGCGTAATCGCAGCCAGTTCATTCTGCCACCATCCCACCAAACAACCCATGAGCATTCCACAGCGGATTCTTCTCGCGCTACTCGTCGCCTCCACCATCCACGCCGCAGAACAACACAAGCCCCTTGCCTTCGGCGCCATCGGCATCGAGGGCCACGCCTTGCCCCGATGGCCGAAAACCGCGGACACCATTCACGTCACAAGCTGTGAAGAAGGCTCGCCCGCCTTCGGCAAACTGGAGGCCGGCGACATCGTCGTTGGACTCGGGAACGAAAGGTTCACCGAGCACCCGATTGTGGCCATCGCCCGGTCCCTCGATCAGGCGGAGGCCTCGGGCGGAGAACTCGTTCTGCTCCTCGAGGATGGAGACAAGGTTTCCCTCCAACTGCGAACGCTCGGCGCCTACAGCCCGACGGCCCCCTACAACTGCCCGAAAACCGACGCAATCATCGAGCAGGCTGCCGATCGACTGATGAAGGAGGAGGGTCTGGGCTCAAGTCCGACACGCACAGGGCTCCTGGGCTTGATGGCCACGGGAGAAGAAAGGCACCTCGACGCCGTTCGGGACTACATTCACCGCTCGGACATCCTCAAGGTGGACCCCAAGCTCGTCGACCAATACCTG
This sequence comes from uncultured Verrucomicrobiae bacterium, assembly GCA_937957985.1. Lineage (GTDB taxonomy): Bacteria > Verrucomicrobiota > Verrucomicrobiia > Verrucomicrobiales > Akkermansiaceae > Haloferula. The sequence continues at coordinate 18,425 of CALGOH010000208.1, read as the reverse complement.
AAGACCGGACAACCCGACATGGGATCCACGGGCTGGACCTGGGGCTACAACTGCATCGCGCTGGGAGAATACTATCTGCTGACCAGGGATGAAGCTGTGCTGCCGGCCCTCCGCACCTACGCACTCGGCCTTTCGCGTGGACAGGACGGGGTCGGCTTGTGGGGTCATCGCATGGCCCGGGGGGACCTGAGACGCGCGCCCGGCTACGGAATCATGAATGCCGCGAGCATTCCCAACTTCGTCGGCCTGCTCATCGCACAGAAGTGTGACCTCAATGAGCCGGTTCTGGATGCCGCGATCGAGAAAACCTATGCCTATGTGGCTGATCACATCGGGAACGGGGGCTTCCCTTACGGAGTGCACGGGCACAAACCTGAGATCTTCAACAACAACGGATCAAGCGGCTCGGCGGCGATCAGCATGGCGCTGAAGGGCGACCAGCGGGGCGCCAAGTACTTCTCCCGGGTCTGCGTCCCCACGCACGATCAATTGACAGTGGGCCACGCCAGCCACTTCTTCAACCCGCTCTGGACGCCACTCGGTGCGGGCCTGTCCGGCCCCGAGGTCACTCATGAGTTCTTCATGCGCTCGCTGTGGTACTTCAACGGCAAACGCCACTGGCAGGGAGGCTTCCCAGGCAAGGGACGTGGCGGATTCTTCGCGGGCCAGGCTCTGCTGACCTACTGCCTTCCCCGAAAGGTTCTTCTGATCACCGGCCGGGAGGCCGACCCGTCCATCTGGGTTCGTGACGGTGAGAAGATCCACCAGCTCATCACGATGGCCAAGATCGACTACTCGGCCAAGAGCACCGACGAACTCTTCGAGATGTTCAATCACCCCTTCCCCCAGGTGCGGGTGGGCGTGGTCCGGGAGGTCCAGGAACGACGACGGGCCAGCACCCACAAGGCCGAGAAGGACAATTCACCCGATCCACTCACCCCCAGACTGGAGCACCTGGCCACCCAGGGCAACGAGCGGGAGAAGGTCACGGCTCTCGAATGCCTGGGAGGAGTCATGTCCAGAGAGGCAACCCCGGGCACCGCATCGTTTCTCGGAGGGGTGCTCAATGACACCAGCGAGTCCCTCGACGTCCGAGTCGCCGCCGTATCAGCTCTCGGTCAGGGCAATTGCCGCGAGGATGCCCTCCCCTATTACGAGGACATCATGAGGTTGGCCTTGGAGAATCGAGCCGAACCCGACCCGTTCGGGCATGTGGACACCAAGATCGCCCAAGCCCTCGAAACCATGACCCGAGGAATCAAGGCACCGGAGCTGGAGGAAGGCATCAAGGTGGATAGCCGGGTCCGCTACCGGGTGGCGGAACAATTTCTCGCGCATCCTCGGCAACCGGTCAGGAGTTTCGGAGCCACGCTTCTGCAGGACATTCCGCTTGAAGACTTTCACATCGTCGCGGACGAACTGGTGCATGTGCTCGAGGACAAGGATCCCACCTATCACACCTACAGCAGCACCTTGAACGCCGACGGCATCAAGGTCCTCGCCAACCTGAACATCAAGGAAGGCCTGAACTTCCTCGAAGAGGGGATCTTCCACCGCGGTGGCAAGTGGGGGTTCAAATACCAGGCATTGATGGGTGCCCTGCCGAAATACGGTGCCAATGCGAAGCCCTACATTCCCAGATTCGAGGCTCACAAGGACATCAACAAGGAAGGCGACCGATTCACTCCACGGTGGCAGAAGGTCGTCGAGCAGATCATGAATGACACCAAACCCCGCCCGTTGATCACCGTGGAGGAGGCCAAGCAGATCGGGCTGAAGCTTGGGGAGAAAAGTCAATAGGAACCGAACATTCCAAAACCCTCATCACCGGCCATGAACCCACTCACACGACGCTGCCAGCTCGCGCCCTTCATCCTCACACTCTCACTTGCGGGAGTCATCTCCGCGACCGCCGACCAAGAGGGAGAATCACCCAAGCAAAGCGAAGACAGGGCGATCAAGTCCTACTGCATCGATTTCAACTGGGCCCTGGGCCGCAAAGCTGGCTTTGCCAAGCCGGGAACCTGGAAGGACGCCGACCCGGCGGCCCACGTCCAGTGGTACAAGGACATCGGGGCCAACGTCATCCAGACCTTTGCCGTCTCATGCAACGGCTACGCCTGGTACAAGAACGGAGTCGTTCCCGAGCAACCGGGCCTCAAGCACGACTTCCTCACCGAGATGGTCAAGCTGGGCCACGCCGAGGGCATGAAGGTGATGGGGTACTTCTGCATCGCGGCCAACACCCGCTGGGGTGAGGAGAATCCCGAGCTGAGCTACGGCACACCCAGCAAATACCACATCCCCTACACCGACGAGTATCTCGCCTACCTTTCCTCGGCGATCACCGATGCCATCAAAACCACCGGCATGGACGGATTCATGATCGACTGGGTCTGGATGCCTAACCGCGAGGCGACCAAGGGCAAGTGGCTGGAAGCTGAAAAGAAACTTTACCAGCAACTGATGGGAGAGTCCTTTCCCGGCGAGGAAAAGTTGACCCGGGAACAGGACATCGCCTACGGCCGCAGGGCCATCGACCGTTGCTGGAAGACGATCCAGCGGGCTGCCAAGGAGGCGAATCCCGACTGCATCATCTGGCTGACGACGAACCATGTGAACTCCATTCTGGTCAAGGACTCCGCCATGTATAAGGAGGTCGATTGGCTCATGGGGGAAACGGGAAAACTGGATGAGATCCTGAAAAGCAAACCCATGCTCGGAGAGGACACCCAACTGATCACCTGCATGTCGGCCTTTGGAGGCAACGATGCATCCAAGGATGTCCCGGAAGCCATCGCCGCGGGAGTCGGCGTGTACGGTTACGCCAAACCGACGAATAATGGCGGCACCATCGATCTGGAGCAGATTTTTCCCAAGCAGCTCTCCGAGCTTGGAGGGGACCTGAAGCGGATCGCCATCATGGCCAGGGTCTACCGGGGCGCGTCGATCGACGCGATCTGGCAGGACGGCAAGTTTGTCGAGCCCCGGAACCCCATGCTCTTCCGGATGACATTCAAAAACCGGCGGGGATTCCCCGATCAGGGCAAGATCATCTTCGGAGAGGACGAGGCCACCCTTGAGATCCGCAATCCCTATCAGTCGGGACGGGCAGTCTTGACCCGTGTCGGCGAAAAGTGGCCCTCCAAGATTGTGGCGCATTTGATCAGGCACCATCCGGAACGACCCCAATCGACCGACTTCCGGGTCGCCAACGGCAAGGTGGGGGTGAGCATCGTTCAGAAGGATGAAGTCAAGGTCGTGGCGGGAGAATCGGAGGATTCACTCGATCTCAACAAGCCCTGGCATGGCGAGGGTTTCCTGAACGGCGGCAAACCGGAATCAACCATCCCTCTCGACTCCGTCCAGGCGACGACCACGGACGAGGCCGTCGAGGTCGCCATTCCCGACATCATCATCGAAAGCAACCCACCCGTCATCTGCTTCGAGTGGGGCATCGATGGCAAGGTCAGGTAGAAGCCATGGGCGGGACGCGCACCGCGCACCATCGACGCCTGCCGCGCAAGAACCAATCTCGGTCACCCGGAGTTGACCTCCTTCCAGCCCACCATCGCCCCGTGAAAAGAGCATGCAATTCCGTGCCCGCCGTCGTTGCTCTCTGCCTGACGCTTGCGCCGACTTCGGTCCCCGCGGACCCTGCCGAGCCGGATCCCGCGTTCCAGCAGGGAACCCACATCGTGGCCGTGAACCAGGTCGGCTATGTGACCGATCGACCCAAGCGCTTCACCGCTCCCCTCTCCCCCGACGGAAGTTCCTTCGTGCTGCGCGTCGAGGACGATCCCAAGCAACTTTTCAGCGGAACGATCCACTCCGGCATCGGGGACTTCTCGAGGTTCCAGCCCGCTGATTCCAGCCGTCACTACGTCGTGGAAGTCCGCGGCAATCCTCTCGCAAACGGCACCAGTGACCCCTTTCTGATCCGCTCCAACCTGCTGCAGGAGCAGTTCTGGCAATCGGCGGTCGATTTCCTGATCGACACCCGCGCGGTCGTCGGCACGCATCCGAGCGCCTTCGGCGGCTGCCCGTGGCGCGACGGCACCTACTACGACGCCGTGATCCCCGCCTTGGTTCTGTTCCATCTGGCGGATCGCGAACGAGTCGGGGCGATGCCCCGCCAGATCGACTGGGAAGCGGACAGGAAACGCATCATGGATCCCGATTTCAAGTTCGACGCCAGGAATCCGGGTTCACAGGGCGTCATGGGTTCCGCGAAGGCCTACTATCAGATGGAGCCTCCAAAAGCCGATGCCCCGGACGTGGTGAAGCTGATCCACTGGGGAGCCGGCTACTACCTGGCCAATCCGGCGACCCGGGAACCCGCAGGCGACCCACTCGGTCGGCGCATCCACTCCCAGACCATCGAGCAGGTCTCCTATGTCATCTGGGCTTGGCCGGCACTCAAGGATTGGCTGCCCCGGAGCTTTTACGAAGACAGCCGCGACCTGTGCTTCAAGCATTGGGAGGAGATCGGCGCGCTCGGCATTCCGGACCAATGGCATGTTTCCAGCTACCAGGAAACCCTGGATTCGGACCATTGGAAAGGGAAGATGCATCCCTTCAAGGGCAGGCACGCGCCGGGCCATTCGATCGTGCCGAATCTCCTGATGCATGAGGTCGCCAAGCGCGAGGGCCGGGAAGATGCGGCCCGCTATCTGGAGGCTGCGGTGATGCAGGCGCAGTGGATCATCGAGCACCTCGACTGGAATGACCCGAGGACCACCAAGGGGCACCGGGTCGGAGAGCACCGCACGATCCCCAATCTGGTCTGGCTGCTGCAGAAGTATCCGGACCACGCACCCGAGGGGCTGCGCCGGAAAATCACCGAATGGGCGCGCGTCGCCGTCTCCCGTTCGGAGAACATGTGGGACTTCCGCCGCTACGATATGGAGCAGCACTGGACGGTTCCCCGGTTGAACGATGTGGGAAACACCATCGGCTTTCCGGCCATCGCGCTCGCGGCCTCCTGGGTCGTCGAGGACGAGGCGCTCGAGGCCCGGTTGAAAGCCCTGGCCCTCAGCGCCGTCGATCACCTCTTCGGTCGCAACCCCAGGCTGGCGGCCGCACCCAGCCGTCCCCAACAGGGTTTCCCGGAGATCGAGCGCGGCTGGCCCATCGAGTTCAAGTTCGATCATTGCGCGCGTCTCGAGACGGTGCGCGGGTCTCTCTCCTCCCTTCCGGGAACGGAAATGTACCCCTTCAACCCGAAGGGGAAATACCGCCATGAGGAAGGCTGGGTGAACTACGGGGCCAACTGGTGCATCAGCCTCGCCTACCTCCACCAATCCGCTCAGGGCACGATGCCTGAGCCCTGAAGAAAATCGGGACTCCCGTCCGCCTACTCGCTGCGCGGGATCAGCTCCATTTCATGCAGGCTCAGCCCGTATCGACCACCCGGTGGGTTGATCTCCAGCGGCTCCACGAGCAGTCCGTTGGCTTCGTTGGCGAAGTTCGCCGAGTAGCAAAGCCACATTTTCCGGCCGCTCTCACCGATAAACTTGCTCGGTATGTTGAGGAAGTATCCCTGTTCCCCGAAATCCTTCATGTAGGCGACCATTCTCCACGGACCCGTCAAGCGCTCGGCCTCGAGGATGTAGGAGGTCATTTTCGAGACCGTGGGCCAACCGTCGGTCACGCACATCAGGTATTTCCGCAGGCCCGGCACCCAGGTGGCGGTGACACAGCCCATGTGGTTGTTCCACTCCAGCAGGGGCCGGATCTTCGAGAAATCGTCCGTCCAGACCGGAGCGCCTCCGGCACCGTGACCGGCAAAATACTCGTAGGCCTCGGGATCGTTGATGGTTTCGGGTGAGGGAGTCACCCGGGCCAGATAGACCTGGTCGGCGCTGATCCAACTGAGGTTGCCATGATCGAAGGTTTTGCCTTTGAGTTGCGCCCTCGCGGCGGCAGCCAGGGATCTCAGAACCGGGTCGGCCTCTTCTCCGCGGCGGACCTCCATGGTGATCTCCTCGCGGCATTCGCCCTCGTGGATCGCGAGGCCTTCGCCATCCTCCGCAGGACGGATGCAGGGCCGGGGTTTCGGGTCGTTGGCCTCCGCCCCCATGGCGATCAGGTAGGCCTTGCCATCGGGCGAGTGCTCCATGTTGCGACCGAAGTCCACGAACTTGGGCGCGCCCATTTTCACCGGACCGAGGAATCGCTCAGGCTCGGGGAACAGGGGCTCGGTGGCCGACAGCGGCGACGCTTCCCAGGTCTTGCCGTTGTCCCGCGAAACCTGGAACCCAGGCATCGGACCGAGCACCGGCCAGTTCCAACTCAGACCCTGATGCCGATAGCTGGCGCTCGGCCCCAGGCAGTAGGTGCCATAATACCAGATGCCGTTGTGGACCAGCGAGCCACAGGGGTAGCGGCCGCGGTAGGGTGTGCCCAAGGCCTGCTTGGGCGGCGAGGTATTGCGGATCTCCAGTTTGAGCGGATCGTCGCCGATCATCACCGCATGGCCGGTCCTGTGACCGGACCTGATGCTTCCTCCGGAACTGCAGCGGACCCCATCCGTCACCCCGTCGGTCCACGGCGAGTACAGATTCCCATCGGCCGCCCACGAGGGGTAGAAGGTGTCACCGACCCGGTAGTCGCTGTGCCTGCCGGTGAAGCGCACTCCCGCGAAATCCGCCGACATTTCGAAGGGGCAATCCTGCGGCACCTGCTGCCGCCATTCCGCAATCCCTTGGGCCGCCGACAGCGTTTGCAGGCCGGCAAGGCAGGCAAGGCCGATCAGATGGGGTCGTTGATGCATCGATGGACGATGGATCAGCCCACCAGCGGCCAGCCCTCGCGGTAGGCCTTGGCGAGCAGTTGCTGGCCCTGCTCGCTGTTGGTGACCTTGCCGTTCCTGTATTCGAGCTTCTCGCCGGTGCGGTAGGCGACGAGGCCGAGCAGCATGGTCTCAATCAACTTGCCGCTGTAGTCGAAGTTGCAGTCGGGCTCCGGCCCGCCCTTGCAGGCTTCGAGCCACTGGCCCTGGAAGTCGTAGCCGCCCCTCGCCCCCTTGCGGGAAATCCTCGCCTCCTCCGGCGTGCCCTTGGGGATGACGGCATGCGAGCCGAAGTCGGCGATGATCGTCCCCTTGCTGCCGACAAACATCGCGCCGTGACCGATGTGCGAGTTGCGGGCGTAGGGCGAATCGGGCACCGCCCCGCCCTGATACCAGGAGAGCTTGATCTCGGGCCGCCAATCGTTGGCCGGAATCTGGAAGTGCGTCTCCAGCTTGACCGGCGTCACGTCGGGATTGAAGGCGTCGCCGCTGGCCACCGCCGAGGTCGGCAGGTCGGCGTCGAGCGCGTTCCAGGCGAGGTCCATGGTGTGCGAGCCCATGTCGCCGACCTGGCCGCTGCCGAAGTCCCAGTACATGTTCCAGCACAGGCAGTTGTTGCCCGGTCCCTCGGCCTCGAAATACCCGGGATTGTAGGGGTGCATGGCGGACGGTCCGAGCCACAGGTCGTAGTGCAGGTTCTTCGGGGGCGTGCCCTTGGCGGGCAGGTATCCCGGTTTCGGCAGGCGGCGGTTGCCCCAGGCGCTGACCTCCTGCAACTCCCCGATCTCACCGGCCTTGATCAGCTCGCGCACCACCTTGAAGTTGTTCTTGGCATGGCGTTGGATACCCATCTGGGTCGCAAGCTTGCCCCTGTTCCTGAGGTAGGTGGCGCGGGCGACCTGCGCCTCCTCGACGGTGTTGGCCAGCGGCTTTTCGCAATAGACGTGAAGGCCGCGGTTCATCGCCCAGGTGGCGACGTGGGCGTGGGTGTGGTCCGTGGTGCAGCAGATGATGCCATCCAGGTCCTTCTGCTCCAGGCACTTGCGCCAGTCGGTGTAGGGCTTGGCACCGGGAAATTTCTTGGCGGCGATCGCGATGTGCTCGGTATCGACGTCGCAGAGCGCGACCACGTTCTCGCGGGCGGCGTGTCCGTAGTGGGCCGTGGCGCGTCCCCAGCAACCGATCAGCGCGAGGTTGAGCTTGTTGTTGGGCGAGTCCTTTCCGGAGACGATGCCCGACGGCAGGATCAGCAGCCCGGCCCCCGTGGCGGATTGCTTGAGGAACTGGCGGCGCGAGGTGGAAGTGACGGATACGGGCATGAGTGGATCTGGATTGACGACCAGGAATACGCATGATCCGGCATCCATCTTCCCCGCACCTTCTCGCACAAACCCCGCGGATCTGGTGGATCTGATCTGGAAATGGTTACAGTCACTTCGGCCATTTGGGATTGGAGCGTCGCCGCTGATTGGATAGTGGACATGGTCCCCGCCGCATCCCCCTCTTGACAAGACTCTGGGAGCTCGAAGTCCATCAAGATTGTCAATCGAACTTAATCAACCAACCCATGAAAAATCGACTGGCCTGCCTAAGCGCCTCCCTCATCGCAGCCGCGTCATCACCAGCCACCCCGATTGCCGTCTATGATTTCACCGCTGGCGCGACCACATCCTCCGATACGGAAACGCTGACGGTCGCAGGAGCCATGCTCTCCGGATCCGGGGTGACGCCTGCGTTCACCTCCGATCGGGTCGAGATTGGAGGGGATGACACTCCCTACAACTATCCTCCTACGCCCAATCCTAGCAGTCTGGACGATGCAATGGCTCCCGCGATCGCCACGGACAGTTACCTCAGCTTCATCGTCACCATCGGCAGCGATGTCGAGGTGGACTTGACCAGTATCGACTTTGATTACAGCTCCATCAATGGCTTCGATTTCGGCTTTGGAGTCTTCACGGATATCACCGGATTCACGGTGGGCAGCGAGCTTGCCGGTGTCTTCGGCAATGAGGCAAGCAACCCCTCGTTGAGCGGTCCGATTGACCTTTCCGGCATTCCCAGCCTGCAGAACCTGACGGATACATCCGTCGAATTCCGATTCTATTTCATGGACCGTAGCGGAGTGGGCACACGGATCCACGTCTTCGACAGCGTCAGTCTGGAGGCAGCGGTGGCTGCGCTGTCGGCGTCGCCGACGATCACCGATTTCAGCTACGATCCGACCGACGGGAGCGCCGAGGTAAGCATCGCGGGCGCCGCCAACACCAACTACAAATTGGTCGAGGCCGACGACCTGGACTTTTCGAATCCCGATCAGGATCCCGTCGATTTGACCGGGGCTGCAGTGACCGTGGGCACGCTCGACGGCAACGAGGTGACCACCGATGGCAGCGGCCATGCCACGGTGCAGTTCACCCTCGGCACCGCCAAGGACGCGACCTTCCTCCGGGCCGAAACGGCCCCTTGAGACCACCCCATAAGCGATGCCCGCTCAAACCCCGCCATCGGCAGGGCCACCCGCTGGCGGACCTCCATCAGCATTGCGGCGGCCAACCGCGGTCACCTGAGGTGATTTCATGGTCTAAGCTAAAACAGGTTACAGTTGGTCCGAAAATTGGCACTTGAATGGCAGGGCATGAATATGCTTCGACCCTACGCGCAATTCCAGTCCGAGCGATACATTCCGGAACTACTCCCGCGCAGATCAACTCACAAGACCCTGACAGCTTGGCATCCATCAATATCTTCAAAAGAAGCTTAAACGATCCCCCATGAAACAACAACTTATCCTCCTGTGTGCCTCTTTGACCGCAGCCACCTCACTGCGTGCTACCACCATTGCCTCTTATGATTTTACCGGTGGATCAACGGCATCTTCGGATACGGAAACATTTACGACCGCGGGAAGCATCAGCTCCGGTGCCGGGGTGACACCTGCGTTCACCTCGGATCGGATCGAGATTGGAGGGGATGACACTCCATACAACTATCCTGCTTCGCCCAATCCTTCGAGCCTGGAGGATGCGATGGGGCCCGCGATCAGCACGAACAGTTACCTCAGCTTCACCGTCACCATCGGCAACGATGTCGAGGCGGACTTGACCAGTATCGACTTTGATTACAGTTCCATCAATGGCTTCGATTTCGGCTTTGGAGTCTTCACGGACAAAACCGGATTCACGGTGGGCGACGAGTTGGCCGGCGTCTTTGGCAATGAGGCAAGCAGCCCCTCGCTGAGTGGTCCGGTCGACCTTTCCGGCATCACCAGCCTGCAGAATTTGACGGATACGTCTGTGGAATTCCGATTTTATCTCATGGATCGGAGCGGAAGCAACACACGCATCCACCTCTTCGATAATGTAAGCCTGGAAGGGAATGTGAGCGCCATCCCCGAAACATCGACCTCCCTGCTCGGACTACTTGGCCTCGGTCTGGTCCTCTGTCGGCGTCGCCACTGAGAGAGCCAAAGATCGACTGAACCCTTCGAGGTCGTCTGCCCGGAGGGCTGGATTGAAGCCTCTGCGTACTCATGATGGTGAGGCGGGCAGAGGGATGCCCTCGGGGAGAGGCCATCACCTGCCCCCGAAGACTGGAATCCCAACCGAGGGGATTTCCGGTAATTGGTTGGAGGTGACAAGGTCACTTGCGCCGCGAACTCTCAAACGATTCGTGTGACCCGGCTGGTCGCAGGGCCGATCGTGCCTCCCTCGACGAATTCAGCCTTGGTGAAGCTCCGGGTCCTGTCGTCCTTGCCACTCGCGACTTTGTCGGCCCAGCGCACGATACGGCGCGCCCATTGGCTGGCATCCCAGGCAATGTGCGCCACCATGGGGCGGAACCACGCAAACGCCGGGTCGGGGTCGTCACAAATCAACGACACGTCGCGGGGCACGACGATTCCATGTTGTGTCAGATATTGCTGGGCTGCAAGGAACGTGTGGGCCTCCTCGATGATCAGCGCGGTGGGAGGGGTGTGCTGGAAGAGGCTCCCCAGCAGACCTTGCAGTCCCTCCGCACTCTCCCTCCATTCCGGTAGATTGTAAGGGCCGTGTTGAATTCCGGAGGCTGCCAGTTCGTCCAGAAAAACCTGCTCGAACTCCCCCGGCTCGGGCTTGCGGCGCACTTCGCGCGCCAACATCACGATACGTCTGTGACCGAGTTCGACGAGGCGTCGAAGCGCCGTCCGCAACGCGGGCACCTTGTCGGGACCGGTGCTCGCGATCTCGATACCGCGGCGGCGCCCTGCAAGGGCGAAGGTCGGGATACTCTGTTGCGAGAACCAGAGCAGCAGGTCGCGCGAGCCGGAGAAGACGACCCAGGCATCAGCCGGTGACCTGACCACGAAACGGACGATCCTCTCGGTGTTCATACCGAACTCAATCAAGCTCTTCGATGCGAAGCGCGCCGCATGCCCTGCTTCCAGCAAACGGTGCTGGAGATCAACATTGTAATAACTTTTCGAATCGTCCGGCGCGTAGAGCATGATCTGGACCCGCAAGCGTGGGCCTGCATGACCACGAGGGGGCTGCACTTGGGCAATCTTCCGACTCTTGCATGGCCCTTGAAACAGGACCAACCCCTCCCGTTCGAGCTGCTGCACCGCCTTGGCGACGGCCACGGAGTTGACCCCCAGGGTTTTGGCCAATTGCTGCACACCGGGCATGACCCCGCTGAGTCTGCCGATCTCGATCTGTCGCCGCAAATGAGCGGCGAGCTGTTCGCTGGTGCTGAGGCGGCTGAACGGTTCCATTGCTACCTGCTCAAGTCCACCCGCTCACTCGAGTTCGATGAGGAAGAACCGGCGGCTGCCAGGTCCGGCATAGGTCCATGTGCTCTCGTTGCCGGAAGCGGCTGCGGGCACCCCGGTGACGGTGGTCCAACTCGACGACGGGGTGGCGAGGTCCGAACTGTGGCGGATGGTGAAGGTGAGTCCGGGCTGGGACGGCCAGCGCAACTCGAAGCCGGTCGATGGGGCAGGTCCGATCATCGCCCGGAAGAACGATCCCGGATTGAGGGGATCGAGACCGAGGCGCACCTCGGTATGGTCGTCAGAACCATCGCCATCCGTGTCCCCATCGTCGGGATCGGTCTCGCCCGGGTCGAGCAAGCCGTTGGCATTGGCATCCTCCTCGGCGTCGATGCGGCCATCGCCATCGAGATCGAGGCTGCCCATGATGGCGGCGGTCGAAAGTGCTCCCTGCCCGGCGCTCGGATAGGTGGGCCAGATGGTACCGAAGGTGGGGGTCCATTCCTCCTCGAACCGGCGCGCCATGCCCCGGGCCATCTCGAGCACCTTCTCCGGTTGGGTTGCCGCAAGGTCGATGCTTTCGGTCGGGTCGGCGGCAAGGTCGAAAAGGGCGAAGCGCTCCTCCTCCCAGAGGTAGGTCAGCTTCCAGTCGCCCTGCCGATAGTTGGCGAAGTGGTCGTTGTCATACCGCCCGTGCGGATAATAGATGAGGATCTCCTGCTCGCGATGGGTTCCCGGGGTGCCGCTCAAGTATGGCGTCAGGTCTTGGCCATGGATATCGGCGGACGGCGGGATCGCGACCCCGGCCACATTCATGATGGTGACCGGCAGGTCCCAGCAGGCGACGATGTCGTGCTCGACCGAGTTGGCCGGGATCGGGACTGCCTGCTGAAAGGGATTGGTGGGATCGGGCTTGGCCCAGGCTGCGATCAGCGGGATCCGGCTGCCTCCCTCGGTGCGATCCCCTTTCATACCGCGCATCGGATAGTCGTCGTAGGGCGCATCGGGCAGGGCGATGTGGTTGAGAAGGCGGTTGTCGGAACCGTTGTCGCCGAGGAAAATGATCATGGTCTCCTCGGCGACTCCCTCTGCATCGAGATGGGCGACGATCTCCCCGAGGGAGAGATCCATGCCCTCGATCATGGTCGCGAAGGAAAGGTTGGTGCCGCCGAGTGCGGAATAGTCACCGGTCGCCCGCGGGTCGGTCTGAAACGGCGCGTGCACGGCGTAGTGGGACATGTAGACGAAGAAGGGCTGGCCGCGGTCCACGGTTTCCGTGATCGCCTCGTTGGCCTTGATGGTGAGCGCCTCGGTCAGGAAGGTGGAAGTCCCATGAAATTCCTCGACCCCGGGGATGAGCCACGACGGGCGCGAACCGTCGGCATAATTGTCGGTGCCGAAATAGCTGCCGGGCTGCCCCTGCCAACTGCCGCCGATATTGACATCGAAGCCGATGAAGCGCGGGTCTTCGACCTCGTCGTAAACATTGGGATCATGCTGGTCGGTGAAGTGACCCTTGCCGGTATGGATGGTGCGGTATCCCGCGGCTGACAGCCATTTCGGCAAGGTCTCCTCGTCCGGGTTCTCGATCCCCCGGTTGCGGTAGTTCGAGGGCGCATACTGTCCGAGACGCCCGCCGTTGGTGGGGACCCACGAAGTGACCGCGTGGCCGGTGGTGTTGAGGCCGGTCATCAGGCTGACACGAGTGGGACTGCAGGTCGGCTGGGCATAGGCATTGGTGAAACGCATGCCGTTGCCGGCGAGCGCCTCCATGGCGGGGGTGACGTAGAGGTTGTTGAAGTTGCGCGGGACCGGGGTCCCATTCGAGTCGCAACTGAACGGCACCGAGGTGTCCATCGGCCCCATGTCATCGACCAGAAAGAGGACGATGTTCGGACGGGGCGGCCCCGCATGCACCGTCAGCGTTTCCTCGACGGTGCCGACTTCGTTGGTGGCGCTGAGGGTGAAGGTAGTGGTCGCGTTGATCGTCTTCGCGAGCGACCCTGAGGCATTCACGGGAGAGGCCTCCGAACTGAGGGTCACGGTGTCGGCACCGCTGACGGCCCAGTCGAGAGTCACGCTGGATCCGGGGGGCACATAGCGATCGTCCACGGTGAAAGTGTCGATCATGGGTAAGGGTCCTGGACCGGGGTCCACTTCCTCGACCCGGCCGAAGTTGAGCGCCCCCACACCGCCGGTCACGCTGACCGTGAACGCGATGGCGCCGGCATCCGGAGCAATACCCTGCCAATCGACCACGCTCGCCGTGTTGTTGGCGGAGTTGTGCGTCACGTCGGGCGCGGTGCCGATGCCGGTGGTGAGGTGCCAGGTCTGGGTTCCGCCTGGGTTCGCACGCGAGCCATAGAAGAGCAGGTCGTAGACCATGGAGTCGTCCAGGCCGGCAAGGGTCACGGTGAGTTCGCCGGTAGCCTGGTCTCCAGGATTGAGGAACAAGCTGTCCTGCAATGCGGCGGTTGCGAAGTCCGCGAGTTCGCCGGGAAACACGTTCACAGGATTGGCGGCCGGGTTGGCATTGCCTGCATCGGAACTGCCGCCGCTGGTCCGGGTGGCATCGATGGTCCAACCGGTCGCTGATCCGGTGATGTCGTTGTTCAGGCCGACCTCGCCCGTCGTGTCGGCCATGTCGTCGAACCCGGGCGCATTGTAGGTCAATCCTCCCGAGGAGGTGACCAAGCCCGAGGCGCTTCCGAAGTCGATCAGGGCGGCTTTTGCCTGCGATGGCATCGCCAGCCCAGCGACCTCCTCGTAGGTCGCTCCGAAGCGGATCTCGTCGACAAACGCCCCTCCTTTCAACTGGAAAGCCACCGTATCGAAGGCGGACTGGTCGAGCGCGGGAATGGCCGCTGCCGCCAGGATCGCGGTGCCGAGGTCCAGATCGGTATCCGGGGCATAAAGGGTGAGTGTCTCATCCGCCAGATCATCCGCGCCCCAATCGATTCGGCCTACGATCAGGATACCGGCGTCCTCGTTGATGTAGGCCGGAGTGTCCAACAACACGCGGTTGGCGTAGCTGTCGGCATCGGCGTCATCCTTCCAATAGGCGCCCTGGATTCTGCCTGAGGTCGAATTCACATTCAGAAAGGACACTCCGATTCCCTCGCCGCCTGCCAGATCCCTCCGCTGTCCGAATGTCCCCCCCGCGCCCGTGACGAAATTCACGAAGGCGTCCGTGCCCAGACAGAAGCTGTAGTCCACATTTACGATCGAGCTGGGCGCGTTCTGCATGACGACGCTGAACCAGAGGGTGTCTCCATTGGCCATCAGGTTGCCATCATCGAGCACGGAGCTGGCGCCGATGTCGCGTGCCGCGCTGCCTCCGGTTGAGTTGGTCGCGGAGTTGCCTGCCACTGCGAGGCTACCCCAGTCCAAGCCGGGCGACGCCACCACCGAAGCCGTGTTGTAGGTGCTCCAGGGACCCGAGAAACCAAGCCCGCCATTGGCCCCGCTCACGGATCCGGTGCCGTAGTCGAAATCCTCGTAGATCAGCGCACCTCCGGAGTCCGCCTGCAGGACCTGTATCGGAAAGGCAAGGGCGAACAGAGCGGCGGAAAATACTCCAAGGCGCGCTATCAGGCGGCGGATCATGGGATGGACACGGCAACCTTGAGCCTTGTGAAAAGTTTTTCACCGACGGCGAGACTGCGAGGGATCGCCACGGTCACCTTGTCGATGCCGTTTCCGTAGAAGTCATCGGCCTCGGTAATGCTGATCTGCGTGGGGCCCTCTCCCTCGTGCGCGGCAGCCGTCCAACCCGAAAGGTTGCTCCCGTATTCCACCTCGATGGTGGTGTTCGCATCGGCGTTCGCAGCATCGCTGCGGCGGAAGATGAACAGGAACTTGTCCGGGTCGCTGGTGTTGTCGAAGCCCGGCGACTTGCCCATGTCGTCGGAGCCATCCGTTGGATCTCCCCCGACCACCCACTCGATCCCGGTGTCGAGACCACCACCGTCAAAGTCGAGTTCCGGGCTGCTGTCGCCCAGCGTTCCCAGGAAGGGACCACCCGCCCATCTGGCGTAATCGTTGGCGCCGCCCCCCAGTCCGACGGCGTCCTCATAGGTCGCGCCGAAGCGGATCTCGTCGATGGTCCCTGCACCTTTCAGCTCGAAAGCCACCGTGTCGAAGGCCGACTGGTCGAGCGCGGGAATGGTGTTCCACGTCAACCTTGCTGAGCCAAGGTTCAGGTCGGTATCCGGGGTGTAGAGGGTGAGCGTTTCACTCGCCAGATCATCCGCTCCCCAATCGATCCGCCCGACGACCAAAGCAGTGGTCCCTGCCCAACGATTGATCGCATCAGTCGTAATACGGTTGGCGATCGTGTCCGCATCGCCATCGTCCTGCCAGTAGGCACCCTCGAGATCCATGAGGGTATCATTGCGGGTTACGAGGGAAACTCCGATTCCCTCTCCGCCTGCCAGGTTCATGCGTTGTCCAAATGTCCCCCCTGAACCCGCGACATATTCGTGGAAGCCGTCGGTCCCAAGAGAGAAATTGCAGTCGGTATTGAGGGCACCGGTGGCAGGTCGATTCACGAGGATGCTGAACCAGAGAGTCTGCCCGTTACCCATCAGGCCGGCGCTGTCCAGTACGGAGGTGGAGCCGATGTCGCGTGCCGCGCTGCCGCCGGTGGTTGGGTTGGAGACGGAGTTGCCTGCCACGGCGAGGCTACCCCAGCTCAAGCCGGGAGATGCCACCGCCGGAGCCTCATTGAAAGTGCTCCAGTTGCCGGTGAATCCGGTCCCGCCGCTTCCGCCGCTCACTGAGCCGGGGTCGTAGTCGAAACCTTCGTAGATGAGTGCGCCTCCGGAGCCGGCGGGCAGGTTATTGGTGGTGGCGTTGAAGGCTGAGGATGGCAGACTCGCATTTTGCTGAGCCGACTTGTCACGTGCTTGCACCGTGTAGCTGTAGGTCGTCGAGGGGTTGAGGCCGCTGTCAACATAACTCGTCGAGTCCTGCCAACCGCTGTCGCCGCCGCCCGGGTTGCCGCTGGTTTCGGTGAAATAATACTCCACCGCGCTGCCTTCCGGATCGACGACGGTTTCCGCCGTCATGGTGATCTCGGTCGGGGAGGTCGCCACGGGAGCCACAACGAAGCCGGGCGTCGGCGGAGCGCCGTTGTCCACCGCATCGGTGGTGGCGGAGGCATTTGGCGACCAATCGGTCGTGTTCTGTGCCGGTGATTTGTCGCGGGCCCGCACCCGGTAGGTGAACTCCGTTCCAGAGGCCAATGCCGAATCGACATAGGTCGGGCTGTCCTGCCATCCGCTGTCATTGCCGCCACCCGAAACACTCTCGAAGAAATACTCCACTCCATTGAGGTCGGTGGCTGTGCTGGCGGTCATGGTGATGCTGCTGTCGCCGAGGGCCGTGGGAGGCGTCGCCCAGGTTATGGGGTCGGGATTGGGCGGTGTCGTGTCCTCCACCATCAAATCGGCGCCGATCACGTCGTCGTAGCTGGCCCCGAAGCGGATCTCGTCAAGCAGTGGCCGGTCGTTGCGTCGGAAGGTAAGTGTGTCGTAGGTGCTCTGATCGACGACGACGGTGTGGGTCGAAATCGGC
The DNA here is from genome assembly GCA_937957985.1 of uncultured Verrucomicrobiae bacterium. Taxonomy (GTDB): domain Bacteria; phylum Verrucomicrobiota; class Verrucomicrobiia; order Verrucomicrobiales; family Akkermansiaceae; genus Haloferula. Next base: position 1,305 of record CALGOH010000208.1, on the reverse strand, counting down.
GATCCCGGCAGGACGAGGTCGCTACCCGGCTTATAGAGCTCGATCGTGTCCACGGAGCCACCATTCGCACCCCAGGTAATCTTGCCGACGATCAGGTCGAACTGTCCGACCTGATACTGGGGCGAGTTGTTGCTGTCCGGGCTGGCACCGCCACTGTCTGCGGGGAAGGAGGCGGCGTGCGGGACGCCGTTGGTCATGTAGACTCCGACACCGGTTCCACCGCTGATGAAGAAGTCGCCGGTGCCGGTGCCGAAGGAGCCCGCACCGAGGGCGACTGCAAGACGGGCATTGGTGCGGTTGGCGCCTTCCTGGAGGCCGGCAATGAAACTGAACCAGAGCGTCGCACCATCATCGAGCAGGCCGCTGGCGGCAAGCGCGGTGGGAAGGATGGTGCGGGATCCACCATAACGGTTCTGGTTGGCGCTGAAATCCGAGAGCTTGGCACCACCGACGGGCAGTGTTTCGTAGCTGAGAGTGCCGGCGGTGACCTGGGCGGTTGAATCGGCAAACCAGGTGCCATCCAGCCCGGCCTGGGCCCCACCTTGCCCGTTCAGTCCGCCGACGGTGTAGTCAAAGGGTTCGTAGATCACCGCATTGCCGGAGGGCGGTCCGTCGAGATTGACCCCGATCTCGGTGGGAGTCGCGCTGCCGTTGGTCGGCACCACGCTGTAGGTGACCAGCCCGGAGGACGGCGGGCTGGCATCGGTGTAGGTCGTGGCGGTGCCGGCGATGGTGTCGATCAGGGTGCCATTACGCCGAACCTCGATGTTGGTGTAGCCGAGGTTGTTGGCCCAGATGAGCGCGATGCCGCCCGGACTGCGGTAGGCCTCGAGGTCGGTGATGCCGGCGTCGAAGGTGAGGGTGAGCGGGTCGCACGGGTCGCCGGGCATGGTGAACTGCAGCTCGTAGTCGTGCACGCCCGGCGCGGCGGCGGTGTCGAGGAAGCTGGCCGGGCTGACGGGTGCGGAGGCGGCGATTTCCACACTGTCACGCAACACCCGCACGCTGACCGGTAGCTCCGATCCGTTCTGCCAGGTGAGCGCGACCCCGGCGGGGCCGCCACTGGCCCGCAGACGGAACGGGCAACGGGCGGGAGAGAGCGTGGACATGGCATCGGACATCGCCAGACCGATGTTCACATAGGTCTTGGCGTTGCGGTTCCAGTGGAAGCCCTGACTGCCGTCGGGAGACGGGGAGTTGGCGGCCGGTTGCCAGAAGTCGAGATCCTCGTAGTTGGTGCGGGTGTCGATGACCGCGACGTTGCCCGCGAAGTCCGGATACTTGGTGGTGTTTGTCATTTCAAGC
>CALGOH010000207.1 GCA_937957985.1 uncultured Verrucomicrobiae bacterium | reverse complement strand
CTACATCCAGGGCTGGCTCGCCGACAAGCTGGAGGACACCGGCCAGATGCAGGCGGAATAGCACACCGACCCGAAGAAAGCGGGAGGCAGCGGCTGCGGCGGCGACATCGGCACGCATGCGATGATGCAGCTCCGCTTCGCCACCGGGCTCGACATCGAACGCGTCTCGGCGCGGCTCGAGAAATTCGTCCCCGGCCGCCCGATCGACGACCACTTCACGGTCTACTGCGACCTCAGCAACGGCGCCAAGGCGCTGGTCCGCGCGTCGCAGATCTGCATCGGCCACCTCAACGACCTCGGCATCATGATCGCCGGCACCAAGGGCGCGATCAAGTGGCGCCAGGAGGAGCCGGAGCAGCTCACGGTGCTGCTGCAGGGTCAGCCGGACCGCACCTACTGGCGCGGCGCGGTGTCGGCCAACGACGGCTTCCTCGGCGACGTGCCGGACTGGCTGCTCGGCGAGCCGACGATCCCGCCGGGCCACGGCGAGGCTTTCCACGATGCCTTCGCCCGCCTGCACCGCGAGTTCGAGAAGACCGTGCGTGCCTACAAGGCCGGCGAGGAGTGGGCCTGCGACGGCTCGAAGTATGCCAACATCGACGACGGCCGCCTGGGCCTGGCCTTCATCGACGCGTGCCTCAAGTCCAGCGAGGCCGACGGCGCCTGGCAGCCGGTCTGCAAGGGCTGACCCGTTGGTTTTCCAGGCCCCGTCGCGGATCATCCGCGGCGGGGCTTTTCTTTTGGAGTGCGGAGGCTTGCCTCCGCTTTCTGGCCTCCTTGGAACCTCGCCGTCACTCGATGCGGCGCGAGGTTAAGTCGGGCCTTGCGCCTCAGGGCGGATTCAGGCGGGGAAGCCACGCCACCCGTGGATCAAAAGCGGAGGCAAGCCTCCGCACTCCAAAACCTTGTGATGGCGCCATCATGGTGGTAAGGCCCTTCCATTCCATCGAGCATATCATGAAACCAACCCTCACCCTTCCCCTGGGTCTCGCCGTCGTTGCCGGGCTGATCGCCGCCGCGCCGAAGAAGGAAATGCCACCGGCCGGCGCGGTCGAGAAGATCGGCGAGGCCCTCCCGGCCGAGGCCTATGCCAAGCCCAAGAAGCCGCGGAAGCTGCTGGTGTTTTCGAAGACGGTGGGATTCCGCCACGCCTCGATCGCCACCGGCAAGGTGGCGCTCCAGGAAATGGGCGAGAAGACGGGGGCCTTCGAGGCGGTCATCAGCGACGACCTCTCGAATTTCGAGCCGGACAAGATCAGCGCGTTCGACGCGATCCTGTTCCTCAGCACGACGCAGAACGTCTTCAAGGAGGCGGATAACGAGAAGCAGCTCAAGGAAAGCCTGATGAGCTTCATCCGGTCCGGGAAGGGTTTCATCGGCATCCACGCCGCGACCGACACCTTCTACGAGTGGCCGGAATACGGCGAGATGATCAACGGCTACTTCGACGGTCATCCGTGGGGCGCGGGGACCGACGTCCATGTCTTCGTCGAGCCGGGCAAGGAGGAGCATCCGCTGGCCGCGATGTTCGAGGGCGAGCCGCTCGAATTCAAAGAGGAGATCTATCAGCTCAAGGACCCCTACGACTCCTCGAAGGTAGACATGCTGCTGAGGCTGGACCGGGAGAAGAGCGCCGAGGTCAAGGGCATCAAGCGGAAGGACAACGACTTCGGCGTCGCCTGGGCACGGAATTGGGGTGACGGCCGGGTGTTCTACTGCTCGCTCGGGCACAACCACCACATCTACTGGCACCCGAAGGTGTTGCGCCACTACCTCGCCGGCATCCAGTGGGCGCTGGGCGACTACGAGGTCGAGGTCTCGAAATAGCTCACGGGTTCGGTGGAAGCACCACCCGCGGGCGCGGCCGGCGCGGACCGGCGGGGTCCGGTTGCGGCTGGCCCGGGCGGGCCGCCGGCTGCTGTTGCGGTGGCTTGGGCCTCTCCCTTTCCGGGATGGCTGCGCGGCCGGATTCGGCGTCGTCGAGTGTCCGCTGGTCGATCTCGATCGTGCGGAAGGTGTGCTCGGGATCGAGTTCGCGGATGACTTCCCGCATCTTTTCCTGGAGCCCGGCATCGCCGTAGAACGGGCCGGATCCCGATCCGCCGCCGGTGTGCGTCTCAAGCAGCAGCAGCTCTCCCTTGCTGAGGAGGAAGGAGGGGTGGCCGGAGTCGCCCTTGATAAGGTTCTTCCGCCGCGATTCGGGAATCCGCTCGTCGAAGCGGAAATGCAGCCAGCCGGGTGCGGTATTGCGGATCTGGTGGAAATAGAGCGTCCTCTTCTGCTCGGTCACCAGGGCGGTGGCTCCGACCAGTGCGGCGCCGCCGTCCTCGCGTGGCGACGGCAGCGGGTAGGCGCGGATCGATTTAGGCAGCGGGCGGTCGAGCAGTCCGATCGCGACATCGCAGCTCAGTCCGCGGTCCGAAAGCTTGACGACCTTCTGCACCGTGCGCGCGTGGCGGCTGCCGGTGCGGTCGTGAAAGACGAGTTGCTGTCCCGCGGGCCGGATGTAATGGGCGGCCATCACGACGTGCCGGGGCGTGATCACGGTCGCGGTGTTGGGCTTGTCCCATGCGACCCCGGAGAGATCGAGCTTCCACGGCCACTCCTGGTTCCAGCGCACCGGTCCTCCGGTTTGATAGCTGCTGAAGAGCGCTCCCGAACCCTCGGCCCCGGTGGCAAGCTGGTGGAGCTGGAGGTCGGGGTGATGCAGGGCCCCGATGCTGCGGCCCGCGGTGCAGGAGAGCAGGGGGAGACAAAGCAGAAGGGCCAGCCGGCGCATGGCGCAGACTGGCCCGGATTTCTCCCGGATGCAAAACCGATCATCGGCGCGGAGGCGGCGGGCCGCCGTGGGGTGGGGGAAACCGTCCACCCGGCGGCGGGGGGAAGCCGCCTCCGTCCGGATCTTCTCCCGGGGGAAGCTTCCTGAAAGAGGGGTCGGGAGTGCCTTTGAAGCGACGGGGAATGAAGGGGTAGTCCTTGGTCAGGATGTAGTGATAGGTGCCGTCGGGGAACTCGGGCGTCACGCCGAAGCGTCCGTTGCACTCGTCGAGATCGCCGCTTCCGGCGACGTACTCGTAGTCGGCGGTGAAAGTTCCGTCGTGGTCGCCGCGGGGGCTGCCCCGGCCCTCGCGCCGGCCCTGTTTCAGCCGGTAGCTGGACTGGACCAGCTTCACCCCGCTCGCGGCGTCCGCCGGGTCAGAGTAGCCGTAGAGCCCGTAGATCGGGAATCCGTCCGCGGCCCAGCCGATCAGAGTCATTTCCTTCCGGCCGCCGGAAAGTCGCAGGAACAGGCCGGTCGGCAGGCCATGGTAATGATACGCGCCGGTCGGCTGGACATGGGCGTGATGATCGTCGAGACCGAGGTCCACCGCGCCGGAGAGCGCTGCGTAGTTCCACTCCGAGCCGCGGCGCTCGCGGTAGTATTCGGCCCTGGCGGGGTCAACGACGACGCCGTTCAGCGCGACTCCGAACAGGTTGTGGCCGACGGGCGTCGGGCGGTTGGCCTCGTTCGGCTCGACGGGCATGGAGAACAGGTAGTCCTGCTCGTGGATGGAGTTGGGATTGTCGCGGTTGGGGAACCGCCCGGTTTCATGGTCGGGGATGCCGTTCGACTCGATGATCCGTCGCTGGCCGACGATGCTGATGTCGACTTCCGGGTCTGCCCCGGCGTCGCGGTGGGCCTCGACGAGATCGAGTTCCGGGTTGTGGACCGATGGCGGATGATTGGGATGCGCCGCGACCGGGAGGATGAGAAGGCAGAGGAGGCTCGCTTTCATGACGGAAGGATGGACCGGTCATTGTAAAGATCGGATGTGGGATTGGAAAAAGTCGTTCAAAGGCGGGCCGGGCGGGCGCGTGCTGAAAGCGCTTGCGCAAAGGATCGATCCGGCGTCGTTGGAGGCGTGAAGCGGATGCTGTTGTGCTGCTCGGGAGCCGTTGCGGTCGTCATCATGTGGGCCCTTGCCGGTTGCGCCCCTCTCGCGGATTACGACAAACTCGTGGCCGCGCTGCCGTCGCCGAGGATTGTCGAGGTGGACGGGCAGCGCGTGCATGTCGAGCGCTGGGGCGACCGGGGAGACCCGGTGATCCTCATTCACGGTCTCGGCTCATCGACCTACAGCTTCCGGGAACTGGGTCCGCGGCTCGGCAGGAGCAGGCAGGTCGTTGCGATCGATCTGAATGGATTCGGTTTCACCGAACGTCCCGAAGCGGAAGGTGCCTACGCACTCGACGGTCAACTCGATCTGGTCGTCGGCACCATGGACGCGCTGGGAATCCGCCGGGCGGACGTGGTCGGGCATTCCTACGGCGGCTACCTGGCCATGCGCCTGGCCCATGAGCACCCGGAGCGGGCCCGCAGGCTGGTGCTGGTCAGCCCGGCGCTCAACATGGACGTCGCGCCCGACAGCTTCATCCGCTCTCCGGTGCTGCGGCAGATGGTGTATCCGGGGTTTCGCCTGCTGGTCTCCGACCGCGACCGGTTCGGGCAGCTTCTCTCCCGTGCCTACCACCGGCAGGACCTGCTGACCGATGAACTGGTCGGCGAGTACCAGCGCCGGATTCTGGTCGAGGGGCTGGGGCGGGCGTACCGGGGATTCGGATCGTCCCTCGACTCGCTGCAGAAGGACCGGGTGGAACTGTCCGATCTGCGGCAGAAGGTGCTGGTGGTCGCCGGTCGCCATGATCGGGTGGTCCCGGTCGAGAGCATCGAGATCGCCCTCCGGGATCAACCCGACCACGTGCGGTTCGAAGTGCTGGAACACAGCGGCCATTCGGCGCCCGAGGAGCAGCCGGACCTTCTGGGCCGCCGGATCGAGCGCTTTTTCGGGGGAGGCTGACGGCCATCGATTGCCGCTTGAGTTTCGCGGGGACCGGACGCAGCTTCGCGGGGTCCGATGAAGATTCCGAGCCTCACCGCATGTCTCCTTCTGGCCGCGATCCGGCTGGATGGTGCCGACGTCCCCAGTGCCATCGACTACCTCCCGGCCGGCGAACTGGTCAAGGGAGCGACCACCGTGGTGGTGCCGCCACCCGAACTGGACAAGTACGTCGCACAGGTCGAGGAGGCCGCGAAGAAGAATCCCGAGTGGTTCGCGGAGCATTCGGAGAAGTCGCCTCCGGGCGTGCCGCTGCCCTACGACCCGAAGCTGGGCCTCACCGAGGAGCAGTACGCTGAGTATCTCGAGCTTTGGGCGAAGCGTGAGTTCAAGTCGGTCGATCCGGTGATCCTCCAGCTCAAGGAGGGCAGCGACGGCCGGTGGAACATCCACGCCGCGGTTTCAAACGGCGGTTCCAGCCCGATCTCCACGCTGAAATACGATCCCGAGAAGGACGTGTTCATTTCGCCCAACGGGACGATGGAGCGGCTGGAGGACGTCGATGCCGACAAGAACAGCATCCTGGGTGCCTGGACCGGCCACGAATGGAAGTTCGAGGAGGAGACCAGCCTCGGAAAGACCAAGGAGAACTTCGCCATCGGCAAGACCGGTGACGGCAAGTTCGGCCTGCTGATCTACCGCATGCAGGAGGTGTCTTCCGAAGGCACGCGGCTCTACGACAAGAGCCTGGTGATCCGCTTTCCGATGGGCGAGGCGGGGATCCTGAAGCCCCAGCCGGGTGGCGGGGGCTGATTGCTCCCAACGATCGGCAACGAGACCGGTGTGAGGATCATCTCGGGAAAGGCCGGACGGCGCGCGATCAGGGTGCCGAAGGGGGTGACGCGGCCGACGACGGACTTCGTGCGTCAGGCGCTGTTCTCGATGCTGTCGGAACGGGTCGAGGGCGCGCGGGTGCTCGACCTTTTCGCCGGATCGGGCGCGTTGGGTCTCGAAGCGCTGAGCCGCGGGGCGGTCTCGTGCGTTTTCGTCGATGAGTCGAGAGCCGCGGAGAAGACGATCGCCGAGAACCTGCGCCTGACGGAGCTCGAGGGAGGACGCGTCGTCCGGGCGGAAGTCCACGGCTGGCTGCGGCGCGACCCGGGGTCGTATGACCTGATCTTCGCGGATCCGCCCTACGCGCGGTCGATCCTTGACCGGGATCATCTGGGCGAGCTTCTGGCATCGGGCGAACTGCGGGAGCGTCTGTCCGAAGGCGGAATGGTGGTGCTCGAGCAGGCTTCGGAGGCGGAAGCCAGGGATGCGGAGGGCTTGAAACTGCTCGACCATCGCCGCTACGGCGGGAGTTCCATCCTGCTTTACGCTCCGGAGGGCGCTCCGTAGCCTGCGGCGGGATGGTCCTGCTGATTTACCGATTGCTGCTGCCGCTCTACCTCGGCGTGGCGCTGCCGGGGTGGGTGATCAAGATGGGCCGCCGCGGAGGCTTCGGAAGCGGGTTGGCGGAGCGTTTCGGGAGCTATCGTCGCGAGATCGAGTTCGAGCCGTGCGGCGCGATCCACGTCCACGCGGTGAGCGTCGGGGAAGCGATACTGGCGCTGAAGTTGATCGATGCCTGGCAGGCGAGGAATCCGGAGCACCGCTTCGTGCTCGCGGTGGCGACGGCGACGGGTCATGAGATCGCCAGGGGACGTGAGAGCGGTCGGCTGCGGGTGGTTTACCAGCCGATCGACCTGGGAACCTGCGTGCGCGCCTACCTCGATCGGTTCGAGCCTTCGCGACTGGTGCTGGTCGAGGGCGAGATGTGGCCGAACCTGATGGTCGAGTGCGAGCGGCGCGGGATTTCCGTCGATCTGGTGAATGCCCGGATGTCACCGCGGTCACGGCGTCGGTATCAACGGCTCGCCGGGTGGGTCCGGCCGGTCTTCTCCCGCCTCGGTCGGGTGGCCTTGCAGGAGGAGGAAGACAAGGAGATCTGGCAGCAGCTCGGGGTGGAGCCGGAGCGGGTCCGGGTCGTGGGAAGTCTGAAATTCGATCCCGGCGACGGACCGGCACCGCGGGAGCGGCCGGATTTCGCCGGGATGCTCGATGCCTGCCGGGGGGGAAAACCGGTGGTGCTGGCGGCGAGCACCCATGCCGGGGAGGAACTGCTCGTCGCCACGGCGGCGGCCCGGGCCGGAGCGTTTCCGCTGATTGTGCCCCGGCATGCCGAGCGGCGCGCGGTGGTCCGGGCGGAACTCGAGCAGGCGGGCTTCGCGGTGGCCCTGCGGTCGGCCTTCCAGCCGGGCGGGAAGGTGGACGTTCTGGTGGTCGACACGACCGGCGAGCTGAGGGATTGGACCGCCCACGCCGACATCGTCGTGATCGGCAAGAGCTTCCTCGCCGAGGGAGGACAAAATCCGGCGGAAGCGGTGCGGGCCGGAAGGCCGCTGCTGTTCGGTGCCCACATGGAGAACTTCGAGCCGCTGGCGACAAGGTTGGTCGAAATGGGTGGTGCGTGGCGGGTGGATCCGCCCGGGAGCCTGGCCCCGAGGCTGGAGGAGATCCTGTCCGGTCGGCGCCGACCGGATCCCGAGGTCGCCCGCAAGGTGCTGGCCCGGCATGCGGGCGCGACCAGCAGGACGATCGATTGCCTCGAAACGTAGCCGGAGACATCTGTCGGGATTGGCGCATTCCCCGCTTGGTCTTTCGGGCCGATTCGGGCTAGACCATTGCGCATGAGCGAATCCTCGGATTCTTCGAAAGACCTGCTTTCGGCCCTCCACCTCGGTCCCTCGTGGGCGCGCGACGAATCGTCGAAGAAAAGTTACGCCGATCACCCGGGGGAGAAGCAATCCAGGGAACGCCGCGGCGGTGGAGGTCGCGATGGCGGCGGAGGCGATCGCCGGGGCGGCGACCGGCGTGGTGGCGGTCATCGTGGCGAGGGGCGTCGCAGTGATCCGGGTGGCCGCGGTCGCGGTCCACGGGATCTGCCGCCGCCGGCGGAGGGGGTGAAGATTTCGCTGCTTCCAAGCGAGGATGCCGTCCATCTGATCGTGAAGGAGATCCAGCATCGGGCGCGGGTGTATTCGCTCTTCGATGTCGCCCAGCTTTTCCTCGCCGCGCGCGAGCGCTACCGGCTCGAGATCAAGATCGACGAGCAGCAGCCGCCGCTCTACCGCGGCAAGGAGGATGCCAGCCTGTTCCTCCGGAAGGACGAGGCGGTCGCGCACTTCATGCAGTCGGAGATGTTCGGCCGGTTCTATGAGACCGACGAGACGGAGGTGGATCCTCCCGCCGGGAATTTCCAGGTGGTCGCGAGGTGCGGGCTGTCGGGCGAATGGCTCGGCCCGCCGAACTACCACGGTTACCAGACCGAGCTGCGCCGCCTGCACCGGGAGCGTTTCGCGTCGATGCCCTTCGAGCGATACGCGGCCAAGGTCCGGACCGAGCGGGGCGAGGAGGCGGTCAACGAATGGCTCGAGACCATGAAGCACCGCCGCCGTTGGCGCCCGCTGGGGAGCGATGACGAGGCCTGGACCTTCGAGCGTGCGGAGATCGAGCGAGACTTCCTCACCCGTGTCTTCGGCGAGGTTTTCGAGGAGGTGCGTCAAACCGTGCTTCCCGGGGATGTCCCGGCCCGTCACCTGTCCGAACGGCTGCTGGCGTCGATCAAGCTGGCCAGCGCCCACGCCCGCCGGCATCCGGCGATGCTCATCCCCACGATCTGCCGGATGCTCGAGTCGGACCACCTCGCGATCTTCAAGAAGCAGGGCAAGCTCTACTGTGGGCCCGCCCGTCCGCATCCGTTGGTCGGTTTCGACGATCTTTCCGAGCGGCCCGCGGCGATCGTCCGCTGGCTCGACGCCCATCCGGATTCGAAGCTGGACGAGTTGTGGAAGGCGGTCCTGCCGCCGGATACCGAGCAACCGCCACAAGAGTGGCTCGTCGATCTGTTCTGGCTGCTGACGCAGGGACACGTGCTGCTCTTCGAGGACGGAACCCTGGTCCTGCCGAAGAAGCGGCATCCCGACGCGCCGGCGGCGAAAAAGACGACCAAGAAGAAAACCGCCAAGAAGGCGGTGGCGAAGAAGCCGCCGGGTGGCGGCGGTCCCAAGAAGTCCGCGGTCGATCATTCGGCGAAGGTCATTCCCCACGCCGCCATGGTCCGGCGGATTTCCCGGATGCAACCCGGGGCGATCAAGAAGCTCCGGGGTCAGTCAAGGCTCTGGGGGCGCCGGTTGGCGAGACGTGACCGGATCGACTCGCTGCTCGACGACTGACCGCCGTCGGGATCAAAGCAGCGTGTTCAGGCGTTCGCGGGCGACGCCGAGGTAGTGCTCGTCGAGTTCGATGCCGGTGAAGGATGCGATGCCGGCGCGTTTGGCGGCGACCGCCGACGAGCCGATCCCGAGAAAGGGATCGAGCAAGCGGGTCGCCTCGCCCTTGCCGTGGAGGCGGATGCACTGTTCGACCAGCGCGATGGGAAAGGTCGCCGGGTGAGGGCGTTCCTTGTCGCGCGAGACGATGGTCTCGTAGGGAATGAACCAGGTGTTGCCGCGGCAGCGCTTGTCGATGCCGCCGGTGTGGCCCCAGCGGGCGATGTTCGACTTGTCCTGATAGGGCACGCCGGCGGCCCGACGGTCGAGCGGAACGTCCCCGGCCTTGGTCAGGTGGAAGACATACTCGTGGCAGTCGTTGACGTAGCGCTTCGAGTTGATCGGCTTGAAGTGGCCGGCGCTGATCGCTTCGCCCTTGCGGGTCTCCACGGTGATCGACTTGATCCAGTGAAAAGTGTTCTGGAGGACGAAGAGGTCTTCGGTGAGGGCAAGGAGGACCTGATGAGGAAAGAGTGGATTGGAGGGAGCGGCGCCGACGTTGAGAAAGAACGAGCCGTCGTCGGCGAGGACGCGCTTTACTTCGGCTGACCACTTGCGGCACCAGTCGAGGAAGTCGGCGCGGCTGGCGGTGTCCTTGTAGGTGCGGTAGGCGATGCCGAGGTTGTACGGCGGCGAGGTGACGACGAGGTCGTGGGAGCCGTCCGAGAGACTCGGCAGGATGTCGAGGCAGTCGCCTCCGCGAAGTTCCAGGTTCAAAGGTCGAAGTTCCAAAGGAAGCGGCGGCTGTGCCGCGGGTGGATGGGCCGGCTGAAACCGGCGCTCCGTTTCAGCCGTCGAAGCGGAATGCTTCCATGCGGCCTTCGTTCTGCATGAAATCGGCACGGAGCTTTTCAGGGGTCATCTCGCCCGCCGCGGCAAGTGCGGGCCCGATCTCCTCGCAAATCCATCGTTCGTAGAGCTCGAAGCTCACACGGGGTGCTGGCGGATGGTCGGAAAGGTCGGGGAGTTCGATGTCGAGCATGGTCAGGAATCGGGTCGCAGTTCGGCGTAGGCGGAAGGGCCTCCGTAACGGTCGCACAGCTCACGGAGTTGTTCCTCGCTGATCGCGTCGGGATTGTAGTCGAGAAGCATGCGGACGTCGAGGAGGTCGCGGTAGCCACGATTCTTGCCGTTCTCGAAGGCGCTGATCTTCATCGCGAGCAGGGCGATGAAGTCGACAACGGGGATGTCCTTCCTTTCGGTCGTGCGCTCAAGGGTGGCTCCCATCTTTGTGAAGCTCTCATCGTCCACCCAGATGAAATCGATGGGGATGACCGAAGGGTCCTTGCGATAGATGAACCTGGTAGCCATCGATTCAAACTCCATCGAAAATCCGAGCGATCCCATGAGCGCTTTCACCCGGGCCTCGTATCTCCGGGAACAGACCCAATCGAGATCCCTGGTGAATCTTTGGTGACCGAAATGACCGACAGCCCATCCGCCCGCGAGAAGAACGGGAATGCCGTCTGCTGCAAGGCGATCATGGAGCGAACGACCGATTTCGGGGAACATGACGGTGAACGCGGAGGGCTTTCTCAGGGGAGTTGGAGCAGCTTGCCCCGCAGGATCTCGGTGACCTGCTTCGGGTTGGCCTTGCCTTTGGAGAGCTTCATGACCTGGCCGGTGAGGAAATTCACGAGCTTCTCGTTGCCGGCCTTGATCTCCTCGACCTGCCTGGGATTGGCCTCGATGGTCTGGTCGCAGAAAGCCTCCAACTCGCCGGCGTCGGCGGGTTCGAAGCCCATGGCCTTGGCGACGGCGGCGGGGTCCTGTCCGGGATTATCGAGCAGCCTGAGAAGGACTTCCTTCGCCTGGTTGAGCGCGAGTTGGCCGCTTTCGACGAGTTCGAGCAGGCTGCCGGTCTTTTCCGCACCGACGGGCGAGGCGTCGATGGCGGTCTCGCGCTCGTTGAGCAGGCCGAGCAGGACGTTGAGGAGGAAATTGGCGGCCTTCTTGCCGGGAACCTTGTCGTTGGCGGCGAGGGCCTCGAAATAGGTGGCGAGTGGCACGTCGGCAGCCAGCACCGAGGCGTCGTAGGCGGTGATCTCGTAGTCCTTCTCGTAGCGCGCGGCGCGTTCGTGCGGGCGCTCGGTCATGAGCGGGCGGACTTTTTCCAGCAGCGGCGCGGTGCGGACGGGAAGCAGGTCGGGGCAGGGGAAGTAGCGGTAGTCGTGGGCGTCCTCCTTGGTGCGGAGAAGTTGGGTTTCGCCGCGGTCGTCGTCCCAGCGGCGGGTGCTCTGGACCTGCTCGATGCCCATGTTCAGTTCCTCGGCCTGGCGCTCGATCTCGTAGTCGATGGCCCGGCGCACCGCCGAGATCGAGTTGAGGTTCTTGAGCTCGATCTTGGTGCCGAGCGGGTCGCTCTCCTCGCGCCGCAGCGAGATGTTCACGTCGCAGCGGAGCTGGCCCTTCTCCATGTCGGCATCGGAAATGCCGCCCTGCTGGAGGATCATCTGCAGCGAGCGGAGGTAGGCGTAGGCCTCGATGGAAGACTGCAGGTCCGGCTCGCTGACGATCTCCATCAGCGGCGTGCCGGCACGGTTGAAGTCGATGATGGACGAGTTGCCGAGGTGGGTCGACTTGGCGACGTCCTCCTCGAGGTGGATGCGGTTGAGGCGGACGACGAGGCCGGGGCGGGGGATGTTCTTCCGGACGTCGGTGGGGTAGCAGAAGTCATAGACCGGCACGCCGCCGCCGATGCACAGCGGCAGGTCGAACTGCGAGGTCTGGTAGTTCTTCGGCATGTCCGGATAGAAGTAGTTCTTCCGGTCCCACTTCGAGATCTCGGGCGAGCCGCAGTCCAGCAGCAGGCCGGCGAGCAGGGTCTTCTCGATCGCGTGGCGGTTGAGCACCGGCAGCGCGCCGGGGAGGCCGAGGCAGACGGGGCAGGTGTGGGTGTTCGGTTCGTCGGCGAAGGAGGTTTCGCAGGCGCAGAACATCTTGGTGTCGGTCCGGACCTGGCAGTGGACTTCGAGGCCGATGGTGACGAGGAAACTCATGAGGTGCTGAAGGGAGTGAACCGGCTGCGGGCGAGGAAGGCCAAGAACTTTAGAGGTCGGCGTTGGCGAGGATCTCGCGGAGGTTGTCGTTCTCGAGGATGCGGTCGAGGCGGGGGTCGCGGAGGATTTCCGAGTAGCGCCCCTCGCCGGCGAGCCGGCGCAGCTCGGGATCGGCGAGGATGAGGTCCCGGATCTGGGTTTCCTCGAGCACCGGCAGTGCCTTGGGTGGCGGCGAATCGGCGGCCGCGACGAGCTTGGCGAGGTCGAGCCGCGCCTTCTCGGTCCACGGATCGATCCCGGAAAACCATTCCGACGGGATCGCCTGCTCGATGCTTTTCTTCAGCTCGGCGAGGAACGGCGTGTGATCGGGAACGTCGCCCGATTCGACGAAGGTCCGGATTTCCGCGACGGATCCGGCGTGGCGCAGCACGGTGGCACCGCCGAACCAGATGAGGGCCGTGGGGATGAGGCTGAGGGCGAGGGTGACGGCCCAGCGGACGGGCGAGCGGCGGTTCTTCTCAGCGGCTTCCTCGTTTGGCTGACGCAGTGGGGCGAACAGGGATCTCGCGAGAAGGCGCAGGAGGACGGCGGTGAGCACGAAGGCAAGCAGCGGCAGCAGCCAGGAAAGCGGTGGCATCTCCCTTCCCAGGAGTTCGCGGGAAAGAGCCGGTGCGTGTTGCCAGGAAAAGAAGCCGGCCAGACCGGAAATGCAGATAACGAGGCTGCCCCAGAGGATGCGCAGGAGCCCGCGCAGGACCGCGAGGCTGGCGATGGCCCCGAAGATGATGAGCGCGGCGGTGCCGAGGCTGATTTGAGGGATGGAGTCCACTGGTCGGGCCGGGATCAGAGCCCGCACTGGGCGCGCTGGCGGAGCAGGTGGTCGCAGATGACCTGCGGGCCGGCGCCGGGCGGCCCGCAGGCGCCGTGGCGGCCCCTGCCCCTCAGTTCGGTGGCCTCGCCGCCGCTGGTGACGGTTTCCTGCGAGGTCATGATGGTCGCCGTCGGCTTGAAGCCGACCCGGAAGACGATGTCCTCGCCATTGGAGATGCCGCCCTGGACGCCGCCGGAGCGGTTGCTGGTCGTGCGCACCTTGCCATCGACCATGCGGAAAGGGTCGTTGTGCTCGCGGCCGGTCATCCGGGTGCCGGCGAAGCCGGAGCCGATCTCGAAGCCCTTGGTCGCGGGCAGCGACATTATGGCGCGGGCGAGCTCCGCCTCCAGCTTGTCGAAGACCGGCTCACCGAGACCGGGAGGGCAGTTCCGGATCACGCACTCGACCACGCCACCGATCGAGTTGCCGTCGGCGCGGACCTCCTTGATGCGTTCGATCATCTTCTCCGCCGCCACCGGGTCGCCGGTGCGGACGATGTTGGACTCGATCTGTTCGAGGGTGACGGTCGCGGGATCGACCTCGGCCTCCAGATCGTGGATCGCCTTCACCCAGGCGAGGATCTCCATTTCGGGCACCAGGGAGGCGATGACCTTCCGGGCCACGGCTGCGGCGGCGACCCGGCCGATGGTTTCACGGGCCGAGGCGCGTCCTCCGCCGGAAAGGGCGCGGATACCGTACTTGGCATCGTAGGTGTAGTCGGCGTGGGACGGACGGTATTTCACGGCCATCTCGTCGTAGGAGCCCGGACGCTGGTCCTTGTTGGCCACGACGATCGCGATCGGGGTGCCGAGGGTGACGCCATCCTGGACGCCGGAGAGGATCGTGGCGGCGTCCGCCTCGTTGCGGGGGGTGACGATCTCGGACTGGCCGGGACGGCGGCGGTCCAACTCGCGCTGGATGTCCTCGACGGTGAGCGGGACCCGCGGCGGGCAGCCGTCGATGACCACGCCGACGCCACCGCCGTGCGATTCGCCGAAGGTGTGGATGCGGAAACTGTGGCCGAAGCTGGACGACATGGGGCGGAGTGTAGGTGGGCGAGGGCGTCTGCGAAGTGCGAATTGAACGGGGTGACAGGACGCCGGATGTGGCGGAATCGCCACTTGAAATCATTCCGCGCGACGAGGTCTGCGGGAGATAACGGACCCGGTTAGTTAATCAACCTTAACCATTCCGATGAGAATCGACATCGTCACGGACACCTTCGCCCCGGACGTCAACGGCGTGGCCATGACCCTGGGCCGTCTGTGCGCGGGTCTGCGCGGGCGCGGTCACATCGTCCACGTCATCCGCACCGGCGGCGAACGGAAGGCGGGGGAAACGCTGGCGGCCTCGATTCCGCTGCCGGGATACAAGGAGGTCCGGGTGGGACTCCCCGGGCCGTTCAAGCTGCGCAAGCGTTGGTTGAAGCGCCGGCCGGATGCCGTTTATGTGGCGACCGAAAGCCCGTTGGGGATATCGGCGATCAAGGCGGCCAACGTGCTCGGCATTCCGGCTGCGGCCGGCTTTCACACGAACTTCCACCAGTACATGGAGCAGTACCGTCTGGGCGGTTTGCAGCCGGCGACGATGAACTACCTCAAGCGGGTCCACAGCCGGGCGGCGTTGACCATGGCACCGACCTCGGATGTCGTCGAAATGCTCGAGCGCGAGGGCTTTCACAACGTCGCGCTTCTGGGACGGGGGGTGGATACCGAACTGTTCACGCCGGCGAGGCGCTGCGCCACGCTCCGGTCGGAGTGGGGAGCCCGCGAGGGGTCGCCGGTCGCGCTGCTCGTCGGTCGCGTCGCCGCGGAAAAGAATCTCTCGCTGGCGATGGAGTGCTTTCGCCGCATGCGCGAGAAGGTGCCGGACCTGCAATGTGTCTGCGTGGGGGACGGGCCGATGCGGGAGTCCCTGGCGGGTCGGAACCCGTTCGTCCGCTTCGTCGGGGTGAAGACGGGAGAGGAACTCGCGAAGCACTACGCTTCGGCGGACATTCTGCTGTTTCCCAGCGAGACCGAGACCTTCGGCCACGGGCTGTTATGTCGCCCACGGGATCAATGGTCTGAAAGCCGGCAAGGGCAGCTCGACCGAGTATGCCGAGCTCGCGGTCGACGCGCTCCGCCGCTGGCGCGGCGAGATGCGCCGGCAGGCCCGCGATTCGGTCCTGCCGCTCGGCTGGGACAAGGTGGTGGATGTGTTCGAGGGCAAACTCGGCGAGATCGCCGAGGCCGCGGGCCCGCCGGTGTTGACGTCGAAACTGAAGAAACAGTGCGGCCGGCGGAGCTATCGCACGATCTTCCTCTCGGACATCCACCTCGGCACTCCCGACAGCAAGGTTCACGAGGTGATTGATTTCCTCAAACACACCCGCTGCGGGAAACTCGTGCTCAACGGCGACATCATCGACGGGTGGGCGCTGCGGCGCGGATCGAGGTGGCGCAAGCGCCACAGTCGCTTCGTGCGCAAGGTCCTCAAGAAGATGGAGAAGGACGACACCGAGGTGGTCTACTGCAGGGGCAACCACGACGACATCCTCGACCGCTTCCTGCCGCTCGCCTTCGGGAAGATCCGTTTTGTGAAAGAGCACATTCACCATGGTGCCGACGGAAAGCGCTATCTCGTCGTCCACGGCGACGGCTTCGACAGTGTATCGACGAACCACCGGTGGCTGGCCTGGCTCGGAGCGATCGGCTACGAAACGCTGGTGAAGAGCAACAGCCACTAAAACAGGTTGCGGGATTGGCGGGGGAAGGGGGAGTGACCGCTCAGCAAGAAGGTGAAGGCCAAGGTGAAGTCGGCGGTGAGCTTCGTCGACAACTACGAGCAGCAGCTCCGGCAGTTCGCCCGCCGCCGGAATTGCGACGGAATCATCTGCGGCCACATTCACACGCCGGAGGACAAGGACATCGATGGCGTGCGATATCTCAACTCCGGCGACTGGGTCGAGAGCCTCACCGCCATCGTCGAGCACGAGGACGGGCGGATGGAATTGATCCGCTACGAGGACTTCATCGAGGAGTTGGCGAGGGAGGCACGGGATGGACTGTGCGCCGAGCGGCCGGCACCCACTCCGGTCGAGGTCGGGCTTCCTGCGTGAGAAGAGGAAGAGCATTCAGGGTGTGCGCGGGCCGAGGCGATCTGATGCCTTGAGGGATCCTCGAAGCATCGGCGCTCCGAACCGGGGCGGTCCCGAAGGGACCATTCATCCAAGCCGGGGCGCTTCAGCCCCCGGCCAGGTGGCGGGTTGCATCGTGTCGTCGGGAACCGACGAGACATCAGGGTGCGCTCCGGCTCAGCCCCAGACGTAGCGTTCGTGGTACTCGACACCGTGTTTATCGAGGAAATCGAGGAACTCGTCCTGAAATCCCCGCTTCTTGTGATGATCGCGTTGGCCGGCGATGTAGGCGGTCACCTCCGGTACGGCCGACGCGCTCACGCTGAATGCCCCGTATCCGTCCTGCCATGCGAAGCGGGTCGGACAAAGGCGCTCCTCGTTGATGTACTTCGCGGAGCCTCCCTTGATGCGACGCATCGCATCGGCGACCGACATGGTTTTCGGAATTCGCATCAGGACGTGGACGTGGTCTTCGATGCCACCCGCGCGGATGATGTGGATCTCGTTGTGGGTGGCGACGGAGGCGAGGATCTTCCACACGCTTTCTTCGATCGATGGGGTGATGAGTGTTGCGCGGTCTTTGGTGGACCAGATGCCGTGATAGAGAAGTTGCGTGAGCGTCGAGGCCATGGAGCAGCGTAGAGAGTTGTCTCGTCGCATCGCGACGAAATTCCGGCACGGCATGGGTTCCGGGGGCTGAAGCGCCCCGGCTGGGATGGGTGGTCCCTTCGGGACCGGGCCCCGGCGCGGCATAGGGTGTGGGAGCTGAAGGACCCAGGCTGGGGATGAGTGGTTCCTTCGGGACCGGGTTGCAAGTGGGCGCGGTCGTCCCGAAGGGACGGCATATCCAAGCCGGGGCGCTTCAGCCCCCGGTCAGGGATGGTGGAAAACACTCGTCGGGAACCGACGACACAGTTTCGGCGAGGCGGTCCGAACTCCGGCTATTCGGCGGACTCGATGTCGGATCGCCCTCGCAACTTCTCGCTGATGCTCTGGACGACGTAGTAGAGCATGGGCACGGCGGCGAGGGAGATGGCGGTGGCGGCGAGCATGCCGCCGAAGACGGCGGTGCCTAGCACCTTGCGCGACTCGGCGCCGGCGCCCGAGGCGATCAGCAGCGGGATCACGCCGAGAACGAATGACAGCGCGGTCATCATCACCGCGCGGAAGCGCAGCCGCACGGCCTCGACCGGCTGGGCGGCGCGGTTCGCAGCGGGCGCCGGCGGCCAGCGGTGGCGGCGGAAGCGAAGATGCTCAGGCCGTCCTGACGCTTGAAGCTGGCGAACTCGGTAAGGAGGATCGCCGTCTTGGTGGACATGGCAATCAAGAGGATGATGCCGATCTGGGTGTAGACGTTGTTCTCGAAGCCGCGGAGCTTCACTGCGATCACGGCACCGAGCAGGGCGGTGGGCACGGAGAGACAGACGGAGATCGGCAGGGTCCAGCTTTCGTACTGCGCTGCCAGTACCAGATAGACCATCAGAATCGCGAAGCCGAAAACGAGGCCGAGGCCAGCACCGGCCTGCTTCTCCTGGAAGGAAAGGTCCGACCACGAGTAACCCATCGAACTCGGCAGGGTGGTCGCGGCGAGGCTTTCCATGGTGGCCATCGCGTCGCCGGAGCTGTAGCCGGGCGCCGGGCCGCCGAGGATCTTCACCGCGGGCTGCATGTTGAAGCGGGTGACGTTCTGCGGACCGAGCACGTCCTTGAGTTCGGCGACCGCGCCGAGCGGGATCATGCGGCCCTCGGAGCCGCGCACCTGCAGCGCGTTGATGTCGTCGGGCTGGTCGCGGAAGGGCGCGTCGGCCTGGGCGGTGACCTTGAAGACGCGGCCGAAGAGGGTGAAGTCATTGACGTAGGCCGAGCCAAGCTGGACCTGGAGGGTGTCGAAGACGTTGGTCAGCGAGGTGCCCGAGCGCTTGACCTGCTCGCGGTCGATATCGACGTAGATCTGCGGGACGCTGGCGCGGAAGGTGGTGCGGACGCCCGCCAGGCGCGGGTCGGCGCTGCCGCCGGCGATGAGTTCGCCGGCGACGGCCTGGAGCTGGTCGAGCCCCGCGCCTTCCTTGTCCTGGAGCATGAAGGTGAAGCCGCCGGACACGCCGACGCCCGGCAGCGAGGGCATGGCGAAGGCGAAGGCGCCGGCTTCCTGGATCGAGAACAGCTTCTTCTGGATCTGGCCGAGCAGTGCCTGCTGGTGCAGCGCCGGGTCGCCGCGCTCGTCCCAGTTCTTGAAGGTGACCACGCAGAATCCGGTGTTCGCCGCCGCGGCGCCGTCGATGATCGAGTAGCCGGTGATCGACAGGCAATCGACGGTGCCCTCGGTGCCGGCGACGATCTTCTGGACCTTCTCCATCACGTCCATGGTGCGGTCGAGCGTGGCGCCGTCGGGGAGCTGCACGCCGATCATGCAGTAGCCCTCGTCCTCCTGCGGCACGAAGCCGGTCGGCAGGCTGCCGAGGCCGAGAATCGAGCCGCCGGTCATGGCGATGAAACCGAGCACGCCGATCGGCGCGAAGCGCAGCGCTAGGCGGACGATCTTACGGTATCCCGAATTGGAGGCCTCGATCGAGCGGTTGAAGGCCTTGAAAACGCCGCGTGGCTCCTTGGTCCCCGGTTTGAGAAGGATGCCGCACAGCGCGGGGCTGAGGGTGAGCGCGTTGATCGAGCTGAAGACCGTGGCGATGGCGATGGTCGCCGCGAACTGCTTGAACATCGTGCCGGTGATGCCGGACATGGCGGCCGTAGGGACGAACACCGCGAGCAGCACCAGCGTGGTGGCGACGACGGGGCCGGAGACCTCCTTCATCGCCGCCGCGGCGGCCTCCTTGCCGGAGAGGCCCTTCTCGAGGTGGACGAAGGTGTTCTCGACGACGATGATGGCGTCATCGACGACGATGCCGATCACCAGCACCAGTCCGAAGAGGGTGAGGATGTTGAGCGAGAAGCCCATCATCAGCAGCACCGAGAAGGTGCCGATGAGCGAGACAGGGATGGTGATGGTCGGGACCAGCGTCGCGCGGACGTTCTGGAGGAAGAGGTAGACCGTGAGGACGACCAGGACGAGGGTGGCGATGAGGGTGATGACGACCTCCTTGATCGAGGCGTTGATCACGTCGGTGGAATCATAGACGACCTTGGTCTCGACGTCGGCCGGGAAGGACTTTTCCAGTTCGGCGATCTTGGCACGGACGCCGGTCGCGACGTCGATCAGGTTCGAGCCGGGAATCTGATAGATCGCGAAGGTCGCGGAGGGGACGCCGTTGAGCTGGGAGTTGAGCGAATAGCTGTCGGAGCCGAGCTCGACGCGGGCGACGTCGCGCAGGCGGATCGTTCCGCCCTCGTCGCCGGTGCGGACGATGATGTTTTCGAACTCGGCGACCGTGTCGAGCCGGCCCTGGGTGGAGAGGATGTATTCGAAGGCGGTGCCGGGGGTGGTCGGGGCGGCGCCGACGCGGCCGGCGGCGACCTGGATGTTCTGCTCGCGGATGGCGGCGAGCACGTCGGTCGCGGCGAGGTTGCGGGCGCGCAGCAGGTCGGGGTCGAGCCACACCCGCATGCTGAACTCGCCGACGCCGAAGACCGTGACGTCGCCGACGCCGGGAACCCGCGAGAGTTCGTCGCGCATCCGCAGGTTGGCGTAGTTGGAGAGATAGGCGGCGTCGTAGGTGCCCTTCGGCGAGGTCAGGCCGATGAACATCACCGTGTCGGTGGATTTCTTCTTCACCGTCACGCCGGTGCGCTTGACCTCCTCGGGCAGGCGCGGCTCGGCCTTGGCGACGCGGTTTTGAACGAGCACGTTGGCATTGTCCAAGTCGGTGCCCGGCTCGAAGGTGACGGTCAGGTTCATGCTGCCGTCGTTGCCGCTGACCGACGACATGTATATCATGCCCTCGACGCCGTTGACCTCCTTCTCGATCGTCGCGGCGACCGTGTCGGAAACCGTCCGTGCATCGGCGCCGGGATAGACCGCGGTGATCTGGATCGTCGGCGGCGCGAGGTCCGGATAGCGGGCGATCGGCAGGTTGAGCAGCGCCACCGCGCCGAGCACCGTGATGACGATCGAGATGACCGCGGCGAAGACCGGACGCTTGATGAAGAAGAGGCTGAACATGGCGCGAAGTGATCAGTGAGTGGTGATCAGCGATCAGTGCTTCTATTGCTCGGCCTTCGGGGCCTGGCCGGCGGGGACGGGTGTCACGGGGGCGCCTTCGCGGGCTCGCTGGAGGCCGGAGACGATCACTCGTTCGTTGCCGTCGAGGCCCTTGAGGATGACCGTCTCCATGCTGCGCGGGATGTTCGGGTCGGTGATCGGCTTTTCGACGGCGTCGCCGGTTTCGACGGCGCGGCGGCGGACGATGTTCTGCTCATCGACGACCCAGACGTAGTTGCCGCCGAGGTCGCGGAGGACGGCGACGGAGGGCACGAGAAGGCCTTCGGTGACGGAGGGTTCGCCGGGGACCGGGCCGGTCGGGTAGCCGACGAGTCCGTAGAGTCCGGAACTGAGCGCGCCCTCGGGGTTGGGGAAGACCGCCCGGACCTTGGCGGTGCGGGTGGCGGTATCGACCTGGTTTTCGATGTAGTCGATGCGGCCGGGCGTCGAATGGATGGATCCGTCGGCGAGCTTCAGTCGGATCGGCTTTTCGTAGACCTCTCGGGCCTCGCCGTTGTCGCGCTTCTCGAAATACTTGATGGCCGTGCGCTCCGGGACCTCGAAATAGGCGAGCATCTCGGAGTCGTCGATAATGGTGGCCAGGAGGGTCGGTCCGCCCGCGCCGACGAGATTGCCCGGATCGACGAGCAGGCGGGACATGCGGCCGGTGATCGGCGCGGTGATGACAGTGTAACCTTCGTTGATCCTGGCCTTCTCGACGCGTGCCTTTGCCTCGGATTCGGCGGCCCTTGCTTCATCGAACTCCGCCTGCGCGATCTCGACGTCCAAAGCGGAAACCCCGGCACCGGCATTCTTCATCCGGCTCAGGCGCTTCTCGGCCAGTTCGCGGGCGGCGGTTGCTCGGGCCTGCATCGCCTCCGCCTCGCGGGTGGCCTGCTCATAGGTGTCCGGTTCGATCTCGAAGAGCGGCGTGCCTTTCTCGACCTTCTGGCCGGCGAAATCGGGTGCGTCGGGATGCAGCGAGAGGGTGCCCTGGACGCGGGCCTGGATCTGGATCTCCCGGGCACCCACGAGGGTCGAGGGAAACTCGCGGTGGACGACGACCTCGCGCTTTGCGGGCGGCTCCACGGTGACCGGGAGCGGCTGGGGATTGGCGGCCTCGGGCTTTTTGCCGCAGGCGGCGATCAACACGACGGGCAGGATGAGGGCGAGGCGTTTCATGATGAACGGGGCGGTCGGAAGGTCTGAAAGTCTGAAGGTCGAAGGTCCCTTGGTTCGAGCGGTGTTGAATGGGGTCGACGGTCAGGCAGTTCGGACTTTCAACCTTTCAACCTTTCGACGTTCAGACTTTCGACGCGGGCGGGTGGGGTGGGATCACGGAGTGTCGGCGGACTTGGCGGAGTGCATGCGGGTGCCGCCGCCGAGGGCCTTGAAGAGCGAGACGTAGGCCGAGGCGATCTGCCCCCTGGAGACGGCCAGCGCGTCTTCGTTGGCGAAGATCGTGCGTTCGGCGTCGAGGACGTTCTGGAAGTCGATCAGTCCCTCGCGGTAGTTGGCCTTCACGAGGTCCACGGTCTTGCGCGAGGAATCGACGGCGGTCTGGAGCGCGGCGAGTCGATCGCGTTCGTTGCGCACCGAGGACATCGCGCTTTCGACCTCGGCGACGCCCTTGAGTACGGTATTCTCGTAGTTGAGGTAAGCTTGTTTCGTGCGGGATTCCTCGATGTCGATCTGGCTCTTGATGCGACCCGCGTTGAAGATGTTCCAGCGGAACGACGGGCCGAAGGCGTAGTTGCGGGAGTTCGATTCGGGCAGGCTGGAGAAGGCGAGCGACTGGAGCTGGAAGGTGCCGGACAGGGTGAAGCGCGGAAACAGGTCGGCCTCGGCGACACCGATCCGGGCGGTCTGGGCGGCGAGTTGGCGCTCCGCGGCACGGATGTCGGGCCGGGCCCGGACCAAGTCGGCCGGAATGCCGACGCCCGCCGAGCGCTTGGGCGCGGGGATGCTGCCGGAGCCGACAAAGGACGAGGCGGCTGAGGGATAGCGGCCGATGAGCACGGCGAGGCGGTTCAGCGCGAGGTCGCGCTGGTTGCGCAGCGAGGGGATGACGGCCTTCGTCGTGGCGAGGTTCGACTCGGCCTGGGAGACGTCGAGTTCCGGCGAGAGACCGGCGTCGAGGCGGTCCCGGGTGAGATTCACCGAGTCGCTCTGGTTGGAGATGTTCTGCTCTGCGAGGCGGATGCGTTCGTCGAGGGTGCGGACCTGGATGTAGGCGTAGGCGACCTCGGCCAGCAGGCTCACCATCGTGTCGCGATAGAGTTCCTCGGTGGCCGCGACCGAGGCGTCGGCCGACTCGACCGCGCGGCGGACGCCGCCGAAGAAGTCGAGTTCCCAGCCGGCGTCGAGGCCGGTGCTCCAGAAATCGGCGGTCTTGCCGCCGGCGGGGTTGCCGATGTTCTCGCTGGTGCGGCCGCGGCTGACACCTCCGCCGAAGTCGACCTGCGGAAAGAGCTGGCTGCGGGCGATGCCACGGGCGGCACGGGCCTCATTGATGCGCTCGTAGGCGATCGCGAGGTCACGGTTGGACTCGCTGGCCTTGTCGATCAGCCGGTTCAGGGTGGGGTCGTTGAATCGGGTCCACCATTTCTCCAGACTCGATGAGCCGGAGTGGAGGTCGGAGGTGAGGCTCTGGTGCCAGGTGTCGGGGGTGATCGAGTCGGGCGCGGTGTAATTGCGGCCGACGAGCATGCAGCCGGTGACCAGCAGGACGGCGAAAAGCGATAAGACCTTTCGAAGGATTCGGCAAGCTAACATGATCGGATTCGGGGCCGAACATTGGAAGATCAGATCCGATTGTCCATCTTCAACATCGTTTCGGGACAGGAAGCACGGCAACTGCTTAAGAAGAGAAATGGCGCTCTCCACAAAAGCAAATCGCGGCGGTGTCGCCACCGCCGCGATGATG
>CALGOH010000206.1 GCA_937957985.1 uncultured Verrucomicrobiae bacterium | reverse complement strand
CTGGCGACCAGGTCGCATTGCGCCGGTGGCGTGAACCGGGGCGGTAGCACTCCAGGAACTCGTCGAAGTCGGCCAGGGTGATCGGCTTCTGCTTGAGGGTGAAATGCTTGTTGGTCCGCAGGTCATAGACCCACAGCTTCCGGGTCTGGACCTTGGCGGAGCCGGGTTTCTTGTCGAAGAAGAGGACGTTCGCCTTCACGCCGGGCTTGTAGAAGATCCCGGTCGGCAGGCGCAGCAGGGTGTGGACGTCACAGGACTTGAGCAGCTGCCGCCGCAGCGACTCGCCGCCGCCACCCTCGAAAAGAACGTTGTCCGGCAGCACCACCCCGGCCCGGCCGCCGTCGGTCTCGAGCAGGGCGTGGATGTGCTGCACGAAGTTGAACTGCTTGTTCGAGGTCGAGAGCCAGAAGTCGTCGCGGACCGGCACCTGCTGCTCGCGCTCGAGGTTGCCCTCGTCGTCGAGCGTCATCAGGCTGCCCTTCTTGCCGAAGGGCGGATTGGCGAGGACCATCGAAAAGCTGCGCTTCGGCTTGGTCGCGAGGCTGTCGTGCCCGGCGAGGAGCGGCAGGGTCTTGCCGCCAATGCCGTGGAGGTAGAGGTTCATCGCGCACAGGCGGGCGGTCGCCGGGACCAGCTCGGCGGCGAAGATGAGGTGCTCCTTCACGTGCCGCATCTGGTCGGGGTCGAGCTTCGGGTGGTGCCGGACCACGTAGTCGTGGGCCGAGAGCAGGAAGCCGCCGGTGCCCGCCGCCGGGTCGCAGATCGTGTCCTCCGGTCCCGGCTGCATCGCCGCCACCATCGCGTCGATCACCGGACGCGGGGTGAAATACTGGCCGGCCCCGCTCGGCGACTCCTTCGCGGTGCGGGAGAGCAGCTCCTCGTAGATCGCACCCTTCACATCGACCGTCATGCTCACCCATGTATGCGGCTCGACGAGGTCATGGATCAGGCGATGGAGCTTGGCGGGATCCTGGATCTCCGGCTTGGCCTTGAGGAAGATGACACCGAGCAGGCCCTTCTGCTGCGACAACTCCTCCAGCGTCTGCTGGTAGTGCTTTTCCAGCGCCGCTCCACGCTTTGAGGCCAGCGTCGGCCAATCCCAAGGCGAGGGCACAAGCGGCTGGCGCTTGTAGGGCTTCTGGGTGAGCTCGTGGCTCATCTTCAGGAACAGCAGGTAGGTGATCTGCTCGACGTAGGCGAGGTAGCTCAGGCCGTCGTCCTTGAGGACGTGGGCCATGTTCCAGACGCGGTTGCCGATCTGTGAGGCGGTGAAGTTCATGAAGACGTGGCGTTCTTGCGGGCGACCCGCTTGCGGGGCTTCGGGGCCAGCGCGGCCCGCTCCGCCCGGATGCGTTCGAGCAGGACCGAGGCGGGTTCGTCGGCGGGGTCCTGCGGGACGAGCTTGCCGCGGAAGGCGTGGCGGAGGAGGGATTGGCGGAGGGTGTGGCAGCGCTTGGCCTGGAGATCAACTTCCCTCTCCACCGCATCGATCGACGAGAAGCACCGCTGAACCTCAGTGACGATTCTCTTCTGCTCCGCTTCTGGTGGCAGTTCAAACTCTAGACCGATAAAGATCTCCTGAGTCAGGTGAGCAATGCTTGTCGTGATCTTGGCCGCGCGGCGGAACCGACCGCATCGCATGTTTTTTCTGAAAACAAGCAACGCGTAATCGGAACGCAGACCCGCAGGTGACCGAAAACGGAGCAGCGTTTTCTGATAGCAGCACTCCGCGATTTCACCTCGATAGATCGCCGGCCGCCCAACCCACTCCGGAGACTGTCCCTCGTTGAGCAGGATATCTCCGGGTTCGAGCTCGTATCGCTCGGACTCCTCCGGAGTGAAGTTCATCTCGAAAACGTCGGAGGTATCGATCCGGTTCTCCAAGACATTCGCCACTCGAAGATATGGCCGCATGTGTTCACCGTTCTGATGTTGGGGAGCCCGTTGGCGACCAAGTTGGGTTTCTCCGACTTGATGATTGCTCGCCCAACACCACCCCTCTGGCAGATCCGGCAGACCTTCAAGGTCGGGTTCCTGCGGTTCCTTGTAGCGCTCCTTCCAGTTCTTCGGCGGTTTCTTCCCCTTCTTCTCGTAGGCTTCCAGTTGGGCCTTTTCCCACGCCTGGCGGCGGGCGACGAGAATGCGTTTGAGAAGATCGGAGGCGGGCTCGAAGTCGCGGCCTTCCTGCCGGGCGATTTTGGCTTCCGTCGGCACCAAGCGCCCCTCGCAGGCGGCCTTCAGGACGCTGGCGCGGTAGCGTTCCAGATTCCCCCGCACCCGCTCCAAGGCCTCCTCCGCCTCGTCGATCTTGGCGAGGGCCTTGTCCAAGCAATCAATTACGCGGTCCTGTTCCTGCGACGGTGGCACCGGAATCTTCAAGTCCTCAAGAAAGGACTTGGGAACGCGCTGCTGACCCACCGCTCCGGTCATCTGGGTCTTTGCAAAGTGACGAATGTCGGAGCGCCAGAGGAACCGGCTGATCCACCCGGAAGCGATTCCCCGGGGTGGCCGCAGCACATGGAACTCAGTGGAGCCACACCCGATGCCGTTGCTGAGATCTCGTGCTACAGCGACTTTCCCATTCTCCATGCACGGGGTGATCTTTGCGAAAAGTACATCGTCTTCGATGAACCTCGTGTATCCCTTCGACACTTGGTGGAACGGCTTCAGTTCCGGCTGCACGATGCCTGCGTGCTCGGGTTGAACCGAAGACATCCCGAGAAAGGTGACCTCGCTGGACTCGTCCAACAGACATCGATCAAGCGGCGGGTTGATGAAAGCCACCTCATTGATCGGCACCTCCACCCACCCCTCCGGCAGCTCCACACTCATGCGACCAGCGTGTCATTGAGATCTTCGAGGATCGGCTGGAGCTTCTCGCCGAAGAGTTCGTGAGCCTTGCCGAGTCCGCCGTGGGAGTGGAGCCAGTAGTCCAGATCGAAGTGCTCTTCCTCGAAGCGCATCGAGGACGAGATCACCCGCACGATCTCGCCCAGCCAGCGCTGCTGTTCCTCGCTGAATGCCGCCCCTTCGCGCTCCTGAACGGCGAGCCAGAGCAGGAAGTGCTCTTGGACCCGGTCGCCGAAGGGAACGAGTTCCCGATCCTCCACGACCTCCAACTCATCCGCGACCTTGCCCGACGAGTCCGGCGACTGCCCGAGGGCGTGACGGATGAGCGAGACGAGGTCGGTCATCTGGCGCTCGCCGGTGCCGCGGACCGCCGACTTCTCCAGTCGCTGATAGGCCTGCCAGAGGGAATCGACGGTGAGATTGAGCGGCGGTTTGCGGATCTCGGCGACGAGCTTCTTGATGTCGCCGAACTTCAGGGTGCCGTAGCGCCGCGAGTAGAAGGCCTCCAGCGCGTCGATCTCGTCGCGGTGGTCGCGCAGCCAGGTTTCGAAGGACTTCACCATCCCGCGCGCCCGTTCCTCGGAGGCGGCGTCGTAGTCGGAGTGGAGCACCTTGTCATCGCTCAGCTCGTCGATGACCTGGTCCAGCTGCTGGCGGATCTCCAGCAGGCGCTTGCGCAGGCCCGCCTGGAGGAAGGGCTTCGCCGCTTCCTTGCGCATCGCCTTCCCGGCCGCCTCGACCTGCTCGGGGGTCGGATCCTGCTTGGCGGAAAGCCCGTAGTCCTTCCGCGCGCGGGTGGCCTGGGCATCGGGATCGACCGCCTCGGCCAGCTTGCCGGCGAGGTCGGAAAGAGAGCGCCCCTTGGCCAAATCCCGCAGCTCGCCCTTCTGCTCGGCGGTGAGCTGGCGGTTGAGCCGGGTGAGACGTGACGAAAGCGTGGACAGGGCCTCGGGATTCGTCCCGCCCAGCGAAACGTGGTCGAGCAGCTTCTTGAGGCTGACTCCGGGCTGGACGTTGCTCGGGCTGGTGTAGCTCTTCTTGCTCTCGCACACGCCCACGGCATCGACGATGATGAAGTGGGTCTTGGCCTTCGCCGAGCCGGTGACGTCGCGCAGCTTGTCGGGCTCGATCACCCTCACGCCGCGTCCCTTCATTTGCTCGAAGAGGCTCGCCGAGCGCACGTCGCGCATGAAGAGCAGGCACTCGATCGCCTTGACGTCGGTCCCGGTGGCGATCTTGTCCACCGTGACCGCGATGCGTGGATTGAAGGTCGTGCGAAAAAGGTCTTCGACCTGCTCTGCTGTGAGGTTGCTGGTCTTTTCCCAGCGGTGGCCCACCTCCTTCTGGCTGCCGTCGGGCTGTTCCTCGTAGATCGGCACCTTGGTGAAGCCGGTGCGGTAGGTGATCTTCTCGCAAAAGTCGTTTCCTTGACCGAACACCTCGCGGCAGATCCGCACGATGTCCTCGGCATGGGGGTCGCCTTTGGCGAAAACCAGCGTTTTCGGCACCTCCTTGCGACCGGGAAATGCGGTGGGGAAGACCTTGTCACGCATCTCCTCCAAGACGGTCCGGATCTGATCCTCGGCGACCACCGAGCGATCCAGCTCGTTGCCGCCGTATTCGATGTCCTCCGAGAGCGCCTCGTAGCGCATCGCCCGGGTCTGCTTGTCGCGGATCGGGATGAAGACATGCGGATCCTTCTCCAGCTTCGAACCGCTCTCCGTGATCCGGGTGCGGATGCGCCAGACATCGAAGTCCACGTTCACGCCATCGGTGACGGCCTTGGCGTGGTCGTACTCCATCACCAGGTTCTTCTTGAAGAAGGCGATGGTCTGCTTAGAGGGCGTGGCGGTGAGGCCGACGATGAAGGCATCGAAGTATTCCAGCACCTGCCGCCAGAGGCCGTAGATGCTGCGGTGGCACTCATCGACGATGATGATGTCGAAGTGCTCGATGGGAACCGCCGGGTTGTAGGCCACCGGTTTGGGTTCGGTTTCGAAACGGTCCTCGGCCTTCTCGAACTGCGACTCCTCCTCGTCGCCCTCGAACTCCTCCTCGCCCTGTAGGATCGAATAGAGGCGCTGGATGGTGGTGATGACGATCTGGTCGGACGGCTTGAGCGCGTTGGATTGCAGCCGATTGACCGAGTAGATGTCTCCGAAGCGCCGGGGATCATCCGGAGGGACGAAGTTCTCGAACTCCGCCTCGGCCTGCTTGCCGAGGTTCTTGCGATCGACGAGGAAGAGGATGCGCTTCGCGTTGGCGAACTTGAGGAGGCGGTAGCAGAAGTTGACCGCAGTGAAGGTCTTCCCCGATCCCATGGTCATCTGGACCAGCGCCTTCGGTCGACCGAAGGCGAAAGACTCCTCCAGCTTGCCGATGGTCTTTCGCTGGACCTCCCAAAGCGAACCGTCGGGGAGTGGCGGCATGTCCCGCACCATGTTCCGCAACTGGCGAGAACCATCCTTGCAGATCGCAAGCAGGCCCTCGGGCGTGTGGAAATGGAACACGTCCCTGGAGCGGGGATTCTGATCCAGAAAGCTGGTGAAGTGAATCTCGGTGCCGCTTGCCTGATAGACAAAAGGAAGAGGGCGATGATGGGCGTTCAGATCGTCGGGGAGACCCTCGGAGTAACGCCGGGCCTGACCCTCCGCCGAAGTCAGGGTGAAGCCCGACGGCTTCGCTTCGATCACGCCGATGGCTTCAGCTTCGACGTAGAGGAGGTAATCGGCCTCGCCGTGCCCTGGCTTGAGCGGAAATTCGCGGACCGCGATGCCCTTGGCCGCCCCAAGATTCACGGCCGCAACATCCTGAACCGCCCAGCCTGCGGCGACGAGTTTCGCGTCGATGACTTCGCGGGCTTCGTCTTCCGGACCGGGCACGGGTTGAACCTAGGAAACATCCGCTTTCCCGGGCAAGACGGATTGCGCCTACCGCATCGGCCAGAAGAACCCGGTCTTCGTCCACAAGCTCATCTGCCAGGGCACCGTCGAGGAGCGCATCCACCAGCTCCAGGCCAAGAAGAGCCAGCTCGCCGACTTGCTGCTCGCCGACGCCGCCAAGTCCGCCACCACCGACCCCAACGTCCTCACCAAGCTCCTCGCCCCGCTGGGGTGAGGA
Organism: uncultured Verrucomicrobiae bacterium; assembly: GCA_937957985.1. GTDB lineage: Bacteria > Verrucomicrobiota > Verrucomicrobiia > Verrucomicrobiales > Akkermansiaceae > Haloferula. Next base: position 109 of record CALGOH010000206.1, on the reverse strand, counting down.
ATTGACCTTTAGAGGGAATGGAATGAACGACTTAAGTAATTAATAATCAATGAGTTGCAACTAAAATAAGGATAAGATCAACGAACTGATCTTATTTGACTTTGCTGCG
>CALGOH010000205.1 GCA_937957985.1 uncultured Verrucomicrobiae bacterium | reverse complement strand
GCGACTTTCTCTCCCGCGGCTTCGACGATGGCAGGATCCTGTCCTTCGACCTGGCCGCCGCGGAGTGCTATGGCGACACCTGCCGACTCCGGGAGTCCAAGGGCCTCCACGCCGAACCTGTGGACATGATGATCGCCGCGGTCGCCCGTCGGGTGGGTGCCTCCCTCGCCACCCGGAACCTCGGTGACTTCGAGGGCTGCGGCCTCAGGCTGGTCGATCCCTGGCGCGCGCGGCGCTGACGAATCCACTCGATTTTCTCCCCCTCCGCGGCGCTTTTCCCGTGAATCCCGCGCAAGGACCGCCAGAATCCGCCCGTCCCCTCCCCACCCGATGAGCCAAGCCGTCAAGATCCTCAATCAGGACCGCATCCCGTCCACCGGATGCCTGGTCGTCCCCGGCCGCGTCGAGTTCCACGAGTTGCTGCACCTCGAGCAGCTCTTTTCCGGGCGCACGATCACCTGGCTCATCGAGGAGGATTCGACCCTCGATCCACCGTTGGCGGCGTTCCTCGAAAAATCGGGGTCGGGCGCGGTCTTTTCGGACGACGATGCCGACCCGGCCGCCGCCGGCGCCCAGCTCGGCGAGTTCCTCAAGGACAACGGTGTCCTGATCTTCATTCACGGACGCAGCGCCGCGCGCGCCCTCACGCCCTGCCACGTGCCGGGCCGGACCCTGACCACGATCGGCAGATTCGGCCTGCCCACCCTGCCGATCGCCATCGACTACCCGCGCGAGTCCACCCTCAGCATCGAGCGCGCCGCACAGCTTCCCGGGGCCGTCATCAGCGTCGGGCGGCCGATCGATGCCGCGAAGCTCTCAGCCGCCGCGATTCAGGAGGAGCTCTTTGCCGCGGCCGAAGCGGCGTTTTCGCAGCGGCCGATTCTCGGCTCGTCCCTCGCCACCGCCCTCCTCGAGGGCCTCAAGCGCCACACCCGGACCCGGATTCACGATGGTGCCGATGACTCCTCGCTCGGCTTCGACCGCCTGCTGGCGGCGGCGCTGGTCTTTTCGAAGTATCTCCGCGAGGAAACCGACAATCCGCGGATCGGCGTGATCCTGCCGCCGGGAAAGGCCGGCATGGTGGCGAACCTGGCGGTCATCTTCGCCGGCAAGACGCCGGTGAACCTGAACTTCACCGCCGGTCACGAGGCGATCCGCTCGGCGATGCGCCAGGCCAAGCTCGACCGCTTCATCACCGCCGATCCGTTCGTGCGCAAGGTCGCCTCCTTCCCCTGGCCGCCGAATCGCGACCTGATCTTCATCGAGCGGGTGCTGCCCAAGCTGAAGAAGAAGATCATCACCTGGGCGATCCTCTCGCGCCTGCTCCCGGCCGGCCTGATCCGGGTGCTGTTCGGCATCGGCAAGCGCAAGGGCGACGACGAGGCGGTGCTGCTCTTCACCTCCGGTTCGTCGGGCGAGCCCAAGGGCGTGCCCCTCACCCATCGCAACGTGCTGGGCAACGTCTGCCAGTTCTCGACCCGTCTCCAGGCCGCGTCCGACTCGAAGATCCTCGGCTGCCTGCCGCTCTTCCACTCCTTCGGCTGCACCGTCACGCTCTGGTGGCCGGTCATCGAGGGGCTTGAAATGGTGACCTACCCGAACCCGCTCGACACCAAGAGGCTCGGCGAACTCATCGAGGAGCACGGCATCACCTTCCTGCTCGCCACGCCGACCTTCCTGCGGGGCTACATGCGCCGGGTGAAACCCGAGCAGCTCAAGTCACTGCGGCTCGTGGTGACCGGTGCGGAGAAGCTTCCGCGCAACCTCGCCGAGGCCTTCGAGGAGCGCTTCGGCGTCGCGACCCACGAGGGCTACGGCCTCACCGAGACCTCCCCGGCGACCAACGTCAACCTTCCCGACCCGCCCGCCGGCGAGGGCGATACCGTGATCCCCGCGTCGCGGCCGGGATCGGTGGGACACCTGCTTCCCGGAATCGCCGTGCGCCTGACCAACCCTGCGACCGACGAACCCTGCCCGCTCGACCAGCAGGGCATCATCTGGCTCAAGGGCCCCAACGTCTTCCCCGGCTACCTAGACAACCCGAAGAAGTCGGCCGAGGTGCTCGACGGCGACGGCTGGTTCCGCACCGGCGATGTCGGCCGCGTCGATGCCGACGGCTTCCTCTACATCGAGGGCCGCATCTCGCGCTTCTCCAAGATCGGCGGCGAAATGGTGCCGCACGAGACCGTCGAGGCGGCGGTCAACAAGGCCCTCGGCCTCGACTCCGAGGCCGAGCGCAAGATCGCCATCGTCGGCGTGCCGGACGAGAAGAAGGGCGAGGCCATCATCCTCCTCTCCACCGTCGCCGGACGCGCGCTCGAACAGGAGTGCATCGACCTCCGCTACAAGCTGATGGACGCCGGGCTGCCCAGCCTGTGGTGCCCGAAGGAAATCGTCCCCGTTTCCGAGATCCCGGTCCTGGCCTCGGGCAAGCTCGACCTGAAGGGCTGCCAGCAACTTGCCGAGGGCTGATACGACCTCTGAGAATTCACCTTACGATTCGAAACGGCAACAGATCGAACCGCCAAGACGCCAAGGTCGCAAAGGTAGGGATTCCAAAGACTCCATGGGTCGAGCTTGGCGTTCTTGGCGTCTTGGCGGTGAATCCAAAATCGTCAGATCATTTCGAGAAATTCGTATGGGGAGGCTTCCGGCCTCCGAGCCCTCTCCTGCCCGGGATCGATCGCGGTGGCAGGACCCAAGAAAAAGGCGGTGCCTCGCGAGGAGGGCACCGCCTGGGAAAGGGTGGATCAGTTCACCAGCGTCGACCGCCTCCGCCGCCGCCACGGTGTTGACCGCCACGGCCGCCTCCGCCGCCTCCGTTTCCACGGGGCTCGCGAGCCTGGGCTTCGTTGACCTTGAGGGCGCGGCCCTGGAAGTCTTCGCCGTCGAGGGCCTTGATGGCCGAGACCATCGCGTCCTTCGAGCCCATCGTCACGAAGGCGAATCCTCGGGGACGACCCGAATCACGGTCGGTAGGGATGTGGACGTCGGTGACGTCGCCGAAAGCCCCGAAGAGACCGCGAAGGTCCTCATCGGTGGCACTGAAGGGAAGATTCCCCACATACATTTTCCTGGTATCAAAACGGACGGCGCGAGTCGCTTCGTCTTTTGTCAGTGGTTCCCGGTCGTCGGGTCTCAGATCACCACCGAATCGCGAAACTCACCTGGCAATACTCCCTGCCTTGAGTTCACAGGGCGCGGTCCGTGAAGTCCCTGTCGCCCGGATCGGCGTGCCAAACAAGGAGATTCTTCGGCCTCCTGCGACGGAGGCGTGCCGGTCATCCCGCCGGCACGATCTCCAAGGCGACCAGCCGGTCCATCAACTCTCGCGTCTGCCGCTGCCAGCGGTCGAGGGTCTGGCGCGGGATCTCCGCCTTCCGGGCCACGGCCGCTTCGAGCTCGTGATAGGCATCGGCCAGCGCCTCCTCGATCGAGTGGATCGCCCGGAGCGCCTTCTCGCAGACTCCCGGGCCCGCCTGATTGATCTCGGACATCCGCTGCTCGACCCGCCGTCTCGCCTCCTGCATTTCCGCGAGCACGATCTGGTGATCCGGCACCCGCCGCAGGCGCGAGACCAGACCCAGCCGCTCGAGGCACCAGATCGCCCACTTGGTCGGGTCGAAGGACCACGGCTTCACCCCGTTGCGGTAGTCGTGCTGGAAGCGGTGATGATAGTTGTGGTAGCCCTCGCCGAAGGTCAGGAAGGCCATCAGCGCCGAGTCGCGCGCGCTGCAGTCGGTGGAATACGGCTGCCGGCCGATGGTGTGGCAGAGGCTGTTGATGAAGAAGGTGCACTGCTGGACGACGAAGACCCGCAACGCTCCGACGACCAGGAAACCGGCCATCGCGCCCTCGGCGCCGCCATGCCACCAGCCCAGCGCCGTCGGCAGCAGCAGCCCGACGACCAGCGCGATCAGCTTGTCGGTGCGGTGCTGAAGCATCACCAGCCGGTCCTTGCGCAGGTCGGCGACGTTGTCGAGCGGGGGCTCGGGAGTCACCTTGAACAGGATCCATCCGATGTGCGCCCAGAGAAACCCCTCCTTGATGTTGTAGGGGTCGTCGTCGTGGTCGGTGTGCTTGTGGTGTCGGCGGTGGTCCGAGGCCCAGTTCAGCACCGAGTTCTCGAAGGCGCAGGCACCGAAAACCAGCGTGAAGAGCCGCACCGGCCACTTCGCCTGGAACGAAAGGTGCGAGAACAGGCGGTGATAGCCGAGCGTGATGCTCATGCCCGTCGCGATCACGTAGAAGACGAACAGGCCCGCCGTGAAGGCGTCGATGCCGTGCCGCACCAGATGGATGGGCGCGGCGACCACGGCCAGCAGCGAAAGGATGAGCAGGAAGGCGGTGTTGACCCAGTCAACACGGGCGGAAGGAATCTTGAGGGGCATGGTGTGGGTGATTCGGGCTTGTCGCCCGGGAAAGGTGGATTCTGCTGCGGTGCAGCCTGTGGATCATGGATTTCGGATGCCGCCCGAACTGCACCGGACGTCTGCCCGGTCATGGGTCGGAGGAAATCTCCTGACTCCTCTGAAAAGGCCGACGCCGCCATGGGAGCGCCTGTCAGCCTTTCGACGCCGGAAGCTAGCCAATGCCGGCGGGCATGTCCAAGTCTGTTAGACCGATGAATGCTTGCATTCCGGCCGGGCTCGCACGGTTCTTTCCGCCCGCGACTGAAGTATGTAGTCCCGCCTTCGGGCGATCTTCCTACCGGACCGCGGGCTTCAGCCCGCCTCGGCATTCGTGCGAACTGAAGTTCGCGGTCCGTCCCTGGGAATCCGGGGCCAGGGAGGCTCCGTCGCGGAAAGACCGATTCCCGCAGCACCGCCGCATTGACCCCGCAGGGCTCCCCCATCCATCCTAACACCATGCCCGACTACTCGCCCGCCGACTTCGTCGCCTACGTCCGCGACCACCTCACCGGCGACGAAAAGGGCGAGGCCGCCGAGTTCCTCGACCACCTCTTCCGCGCCTTCGGCCACGACGGGCTCAAGGAAGCCGGCGCTTCCCGCGAAGCCCGCATCCCGAAGAAGGGAAAGGCCAAGGGCAAGCAGTTCGGCGACCTGCTCCTGCCCGACCGCGTGCTCTTCGAGATGAAGTCCCGCGGTGTGAAGCTCGAACGCCACTACCAGCAGCTCTTCGACTACTGGACCCACATCGTCCCCCACCGCCCGCCCTACGCCGTCCTCTGCAATTTCGACGAGTTCTGGATCTACGACCTCCACACCCAGCTCTTCGATCCCGTTGACAAGATCCGGCTGGAGGAGCTGCCCGACCGCGCCGAGGCCTTCGCCTTCCTGCTGCCGAAACAGCGTAAACCGCTCTTCAACAACAACCGGGTCGAAGTCACCCGCGCCGCCGCCGACGAACTCGCCGAGCTGTTCCGCTCCATGGTCGGACGTGGCGAGGACCGCGAACGTGCCCAGCGCTTCATTCTCCAGATCCTCGTCGGCCTCGTCTCCGAGGACATCGGCCTGCTGCCTGACAACATCCTCACCCGCCTCATCAACGAGTGCCGCGAGAAGGGCGAGAGCGCCTACGACCTCATCGGCGGCCTCTTCCGCCAGATGAACCGCGAGGATAAGGCCCGCGGCGGGCGCTACCAGGGGGTCGATTACTTCAACGGCGGGCTCTTCGAGACCATCGAGCCCATCGACCTCACGCCCGACGAACTCAACACCCTCGCCACCGCAGCCGGCCAGAACTGGGCGATGGTGAAGCCGGAAATCTTCGGCACCCTTTTTCAGTCGAGCATGGATGCCGAAGAGCGCCACGCCTTCGGCGCCCACTTCACCTCAGAGTTCGACATCCAGAAGGTCGTCGGCCCCACCATCGTCCGCCCGTGGCGGGAAAGGATGAAGGCCGCATGGGATACGGTGGGCGACCCGGACCTCACACCGGGAAAGCGCAAGCGGGCCAAGAAGGAAGGTCTCAAGGAGGTCCTTCGCGACCTGCGTCGCTACCGCGTGCTCGATCCCGCCTGCGGCTCCGGCAACTTCCTCTACGTCGCCTACCGCGAACTCAAGCGCCTCGAGCGCGAGCTCCCCGTCCGGCCCTCGGAAATCTCCAAAGGCGAGCCACTCGAAACCGCCGTCTCCATCCATCAGTTCCACGGCATCGACATCCAGCCCTTCGCCGTCGAGCTGGCCAAGGTGACCCTGATGCTCGCCAAGGAGCAGGAGGTCCGCGAGGCGAAGAAGATGCAGGAAACCCACGGCCTGCTCGTCTTCGAGAAACCCCTGCCCCTCGACAACCTCGACGACAACATCCGCTGCGCCGACGCGCTCTTCACCGAGTGGCCGAAGGCCGATGCCATCATCGGCAATCCTCCCTATCTTGGCTCGCGCTACATCGCGCAAGAACTCGGCTACGAATACTCGCGTCGCGTTCAGGAACGTTTCGCGGGCGTCCCGAAGATGGCCGACTTCTGCACCCACTGGTTCCGCCTCGCCCACGACGCCCTGCCCGACGGTGGCCGCGCGGGCCTGGTCGGCACCAACACCATCCGCCAGAACGAAGGCCGCGAGGCCAGCCTCGATCACATCGTCGCAAACGGCGGCACCATCACCGACGCGGTATCCACTCAGGTGTGGTCGGGCGACGCCGCCGTCCATGTCTCGATCGTGAACTGGATCAAGGGCAGCGCCGAGGGAGAGCGAATTCTAACGACGCAAATCGGCGACCGGGTGAGCGATCCGTGGAAGATCGAGCGGCTTGAATGCATTTTCCCGAGCCTGCGGACGGGGGTGGCTGTCAGTCAGGCAACGCCTCTCAAAGGAAACAAGAAGCCAAAGGCGGTCTTCGTCGGGCAATATCCGTTCCACGAGGGATTCCTGCTGGAACCCGAAACCGCCCGGGCGTGGATTGAGGAAGACCCCAAGCTCGCAGATGTCCTCCGCCCCTACATGATTGGACGGGATCTGGTAGAACTTGGGGAACCCTCACGCTGGATCATCGACTTCGGCCAGAATGACATGTTCTTCGCAATGTCCTATCCGCGTGCCTTCGAGCGCGTGAAGGCAACCGTGATGCCCGATGTTCTCGCTCATGCGGAGGAAGAAAAATCGAAGACAGGCAAGGAGACGACTCGCTGGACCCGCGTCGCTGAGCGTTGGTGGCAGTTCCGCGACTATCAGCCGGGCACCATTGCGGCCGTTAGATCGGTGTCCCGCTACATCGGATGTTCGCGGGTCACCAAACGCCCGATCTTTGATTTCATTGAACCGGGGATCAACCCAGACAACACCGTCATCGCCTTCCCTCTGCCCGACGACTATTCATTCGGCATCATCCAGAGCTTCATCCATTTCGATTGGTTCAAAGCGCGTTGCTCCACGCTTGGCGGCACCTACCGCTACACCAGCAACACCGTCTTCGACACCTTCCCGTGGCCACAATCGCCGACCCGCAAGGCGATCGAGTCGGTGGCGGAAGCGTCGGTGGCCTTGCGGGCGCTGCGGCGCGAGGTCATGGCCAAGATGGACTGGTCCCTGCGCGACCTCTACCGCACCCTCGACGACCCCGGCACCAGCCCCCTGCGCGACGCCCACGCCAAGCTCGATGCCTCCGTCCGCGCCGCCTACGGCATGCCCAAGGACGCCGACATCCTCGCCTTCCTCCTCGACCTCAACCAGCAATGCGCCGCAAAGGAAGCCGCCGCCGACCCCATCACCCCACCCGGCCTCCCCCTCCCACCCGAGGAGCACCCCGCCTTCATCACGGAAGATTGCATCCGGGTCTGAAACGGTGCCCGTTCCCAAGCTTTGACGCCTCCCCTCGATCCCGTTAGCCTCACGCCATGATCCAGTTCCTCGAACTCAAGAACTTCCGGGCCTTCGAGCATATCCGGTTCGAGGATCTCGCCCGCGCCAACCTCATCATCGGCGGCAACAACACCGGCAAGACCTCCGTGCTGGAGGCGCTGGTGCTGAAACTGGGGTCCGGGCAACAGATTCAGAAGCTGCCATCCACTTTCCGCGAGCAGATTCAAGGGGATGAGTTCGCCAGCTACTGGAACATGATTCCACATCATTCGAACTGGCAAGGCTTCGCAATCAAAGCCAATGATTCATGGGTTTATCAGGACCAAAATCAGAACGATGTCAGTCGGCTTCTGGAAGACAAGGATGGTAACTGCCGCGTTATTGGGAAGATCAAGCCCGATGCATTCAATGTTTCAGCGCTTGAGTCCAAAGACCCTGCCTCGGTTATCCCAACCAAAGCCTCCACACCGGCGTCGATTTCCGAGCTCTTCAACCAAATCGCTCCGCTCAACCCCGACAACGAAGACCGGCTTGAGCGACTCTTGCGTCAGTCTGTCGAGCCCCGCCTCAAGCGCCTCCGCTACGCCAAACCGAAGGGAACCAAGACCCACCTCGTCTATGCCGACCTCGGCAACGGTCCGATGCTCCCCTTCACCCAGCTCGGCCAGGCCTTCTGCCGGGTGCTGGAGATCTACTGCGAGATCTTCGCCAACCAGCCCAAGGTGATCCTCATCGACGAGATCGAGAACGGCCTCTACTACGAAGGCTTGTCCGATTTCTGGAACGGCCTCTACGAGGTACTGGAGGATCAGGACGTCCAGCTCTTCGCCACCACCCACAGCCGCGAGTGCATGGAGGCCGCCCACAAGGCTGCCGCCGCCCGCAAGGAATACCCGCTCCGCTACCTCCGTCTCGACCGCCGCATCGACAATCCCGAAAAGATCGTCGCCACCACCTTTGGGCAGGAGGTGATGCAGACGGCGATCGACTCGAAGATGGAAATGCGATGAAGGAGCTCGAACCCATCAACCTTGTCCTTTGCGAGGGCCGGGACGACCAGCGCGTCATGGCGGCTCTCGCCGAACATGAAGGCATTGCGAACCGTCTCCAATTCGAGCATTACGCCGAAAGCGGGACCCTCGCCGCCCACCTGCTGGCCTTGAGCAATCGGGCGGAATTCAGGAGGGGCCAGGTTCGATCCCTGCTCGTCACTCGCGACGCCGACGACAATCCCGAAAGCCGGTGGATTTCGGTTCGGGACGCAGTCTCGCGGGCCTTCGGAGTTGATCTGACCGATCCCGGTCGTTGGGCGGAGACGCCTGCGGTTCCCCGGGTCGCGGCATGGGTGAATCCCGGGCCGGGCCAGCCTGGAATGATCGAGACGCTTTGCCTGGAAGCCGCCCGGGGTGCCGAGCCGGATATCTTCCCCTGCATTGATGACTTCATGCGCTGTATCAAAGAAGCCAGTGGAACCGGTCTTCACGAGAAGGCCCGATTCCACATTTGGAGCATCGTCGCGCAGGGACCCGGTGCCCAGGATAGGCTGTCTTTGGAAGCGGCTCTCGCGCATCTGACGCCCGACTGGACGGCGCCCGTCTTCGATGGCCTGCGGAAAGCTCTCCGCGAAGCCGCAGAATAGCGTCATTTCGGGGATATTCTCAGCCTATCAATCGAGAGCATTTCCCTGTCAACGAAGGGACCCCAGCAGCGTCTCCGCCACCGAAGTATGTGGTCTCGCCTTAAGGCGGTCTTCCCTCCGGACCACGGGCTTCAGCCCGCCCCGCCGTTCGTGCGAACTGAAGTTCGCGGTCCGTCAGGGGCGATCTTTCGTGATCCATCGGATCGCGCCACTACTTCACGATCACCCGGCCTTGGTGCTCGCTCCAGATCCAGACCTCCTCGCCGCCGCGGGACTCGCGGGTCTCCTGGTGGAACCACCCGTAGCGCGGACTATGGTGGAAGTCGTAGCAGCGCACGCTGCGGCGCAGGCCCTTGTCGCCGACGACAGGATGCACGGCGGTCACCCGCATGACGGTCCGCGCCTCGAAGCCATCGTCGCCGCGCTTCGAGCCTTCGAGGATGCTGGCGATGTTGATCCCGCTCTCGCGGATCTCGACGGCCTCGGCGATCAGGCCACGGGCCGTGTCCTCGGTCAGTTCCGCCGCACGCGCCCGGGAAATCCACAGCAGCACGAGCACCAGCATCAGCCACATCGCTTTCATCCTGACGATGAGACGCGCGACCCGGCGATTTATTCTCGGGAAATCGTTAGGACCTGGAATTCAGGTTCGAGATCGTCTGGAAGATCGCGCTGATCATCAGGTAGACCACCGAGCCGATGACGAGCGCCATCACGACCAGGATGACCGGCATGATGAGCGCCATGATGCGGCTGAGGTCGTTGTTCAGCTCCTTGTCGTAGCGCTCGGCGGCGCGGCGGAGCGACTGGTCGATCTTGCCGGTCTGCTCGCCGACGGCGACCATGTCGATGAGCAGCGCCGGGAAGTTGCCGGTGCGGATCATCGCCTTGGAAAGGGCGCGGCCGTCGCCGACCTGTTCGATCACCTCGTCGAGCGAGGCGCGCAGCGAGTGGTTCTGGGTCGCGTCGCGCGAGAGCTCGAGGGCCCGCAGCAGCGTGAGTCCGTTGCCGACCAGGTTGGCCATGGTTTCCAGGAACTGCACATAGAAGCGGCTGGAGATGACGCGGCCCACGAGCGGGATCTTGAGCTTCATCCGGTCCCAGGTCGGCCGGTTCGCCTCGTTGTCCTTCCACGCCTTGAAGAAGAGGGCCGAGGCGACGATGAGGATGAGGTAGACGTACCAGAACTCGCCGAAGTGGTCGGTCACGGCGACCAGCGCGACGATCGGCCCCGGCAGCTTGCCGCCGGAGGTGGTCTCGATGAGCTGGGTGAGCTGCGGGATGAGGATGGTGACGAAGATGACGATCACGCCGACGACCGCGAGGATCAGGAAGGCCGGATAGATCATCGCCAGGATGAGCCGCGAGCGGAGTTCGGAGAGCGTCTTGAGGTAGTGCGCCTGGCGGTTGAGGATGGTGTGCAGCGCGCCGGACGCCTCGCCCGCCGCGGCGAGCGAGCAGTAGAGCGGGCCGAAGCTCGGGCTGGTGCGCTTGAGGGCCACCGAGAAGTTGTTGCCGTCGCGGACCATGTGCCGGATGCGCTGGGCGACCTCCTTGAGCGAGCCGAGTTCCTGGCGGTTCTCCATCGCCCGCAGGGCCGGCTCGAGCTGGAGTCCGGCACCCAGCATGTCGGCGAGTTCCTCGGTGAAGAGCACCACCTCCGGCTGCTTGAGCCGGATCAGGCCCTCGGAGTCGGTCTCAACCTTGGTCGGGCTGGCGGCCTTGGCTTTCGCCTTGCGCTGGCTCGAGCGGTCGGGGACGTCGGTCGCCGCCTGCTTGATCGAGACCGGCTGGAGCCCCTTGCGGTCGAGCAGCCGCAGCGCCTCGTTGCGGTCGCCGGCGTCGAGCTTGCCGGTCTGCACCGCTCCGCCGGGGCCGAGCGCTTTGTAGGTGAAGGCGGGCATCGTCTTACTCTCCTCCGGCGTCGGTCGAGGTCACGGAAATCACCTCCTCGATGGTGGTCACTCCCTGCATGACCTTGTACCAACCGTAGCCGCGCATCGGCACGTAGCCGTCCTTCACCGCCCGCGCGCGGATCTCCGGGGCGGGCGCGCTGTGCGCCACCAGCTCCTGCATGGCATGGCCGAGGACCACCACCTCGTAGATCGCGAGCCGACCGGAAAAGCCGGTGTCGCGGCAGCGGTCGCACCCCTTGGCGGCGTAGGCCTGCCCTTCGAGATTGAGCGGGATGCCGAGGTCGAGGCGGTCCTGCTCGGTCAGGTCGCGCGGCGTCTTGCAGTGGTCGCACAGACGCCGCACCAGCCGCTGGGCTAGGAAGGCCCGGACCGCCGCCGAGACGAGGAAGGGCTCGACGCCCATGTCGGTCAGGCGGCTGATGCCGCCGAGCGCGTCGTTGGTGTGGAGCGTGGAAAAGACGAGGTGGCCGGTGAGCGACGCCCGGATGGCGATCTCCGCGGTCTCCAGGTCGCGGATTTCCCCGATCATCACGATGTTCGGGTCGGCCCGCAGGATCGATCGCAGCCCGGCGGCGAAGGTCAGGCCGATGTCCGACTTCACCGCGATCTGCATCACGCCCGGCAACTTGTTTTCCACCGGGTCCTCGATGGTGACGATCCGCTGGTCGGGCCGGTTGATCTCGCTGAGGAAGGAATAGAGGCTCGTCGACTTGCCGGAACCGGTCGGACCGGTGATCAGGATGATGCCGTTCGGCAGGTCGAGCAGATCCTCGATCTTCTTGCGGACGAACGGCTCCATGCCGAGGCGGTCGACATTGAAGCGCTGCTGGTTGAGAAGACGCAGCGAGACGCTCTCGCCCTCGACGGTGGGGACCGTCGCCACCCGGACGTCGATGGTCGTGCCCTCGAAGGAAAGGTTGATCCGGCCGTCCTGCGGCAGCCGCCGCTCGGCGATGTCGAGCCGCGACATGATCTTGAGGCGGGCGATCACCGAGCTCTGCAGCGCCTTGATGTTCTCCGGCACCGCGACCTCGATCAAGCGGCCGTCGATCCGGTAGCGGATCCGCAGGTTGTCGGAAAGCGGCTCGACGTGGATGTCGGTCGCCTGCTGGTCGAGCGCCTCGCGGATGATCTGGTTGACGAACTTGACCACGCTGGCCTCCTCGTCCTCGTCCTCGTCGATGACGTTGGCCTCGTCCGAGCTGTCGAGGTTGGCGAAGTCCATCTCCCGGCCTTCGAGGATCTGTTCGAAGGTGTCGGCCCCGACCCCGTAGAGGCGCCGGACCGCCTCGTGGATGCGGCGGCGGGAGGCCATGCACCACTCGACGGGGATCTCGATTTCCTGCGCCACGGCCTGGCGGGCGACGAGGTTGAAGGGATCGAAGGTCGCGAGCTTGAGCCGCGGGTTCTCCTCGTCGCCGAGGATCTCGACCGGCAGCAGGCGGTACTTGAGGGAAATCCGGGGGCCGCAGGCTTCGCGCAGCGGCAGCGGCGCCTCGGGCTGGGGAATGCTTTCGAGCCACTCCATGCCGATCGCCTCGGCCAGCTCCCGCATGTAGGGTTCCTCGTCGACCACGCCGGCGTCCAGCAGGTCATCAATCGGCGAACGCTGGCGCTGCGCGGCGGATTCCAGCACCTCCTCCAGCTTCCCAAGGTCCTGGCATCCGCTTCGGCGGGCGGGTTCGATCAGAAGTTCCGTCATTCGGCTGCGCGTCTTGTCCCGTAAAACCTCCCCGCCTGCAACCTTGTCTCTGGAAAATCCCGCCATCCGCCGACATCGCGGGCAGTCATCCGAAAACTCGCGGTCGACCGACTCCCGACCCGTCAAAGCCCTGAAAATGAGGGATTAATGCCAGTGAAACCTTGATTCTCTGCAAAAACAGAAAGTTTGAGGAATTTTATGCTTTTGTTTTCTAAAATATTTGGCATTTTTGCTGCGTGCTTCGGCACCGGTCCACTGGATCGCCATCGCAACAAGCCGCTCAATCGGACTCCGGGGGGAGGTCGCTGGGCGGTGCGGAGGCGGCTCAGATCGGGCTCAGATAAGACGCGAGTTGCGAATCCGGGGGGAATCCAGCTCGCGTCTTTCTTTTTGCCTCCAACCGACCCCCCTGCCCCGCCCGGCGGCTACAGCTCGTTGTACTTCCGGTTGTTCCCCTTCGACTTCTCCACCGGATAGCGCTCCTCGTTGCGGTCGATCTTGGCGGTCATTTCCGCGCCGAGGTCGAAGCCGAGCCGGTCGGCCATCTCGAACAGGAGAATGCCGACGTCGGCGATCTCCGAGGCGATCTCGGCGCGCTTCGCTTCGACCTTGGCATCAATCTGGTCCGGCTGCTGCCACACGAAGTGCTGCATCAACTCGCCGGCCTCGGCGGCGATGGCGACGGCCATGTCCTTGGCGTTGTGATAGGCGTCCCAGTCCCGGGCGGCGGAGAAGGAGCGGATGCGCCGGGTCAGTTCACGGATCGAGTCGGACATGCCTCCGGAGATCGCAGTGTCGCCGACCGCTGCCAAGCGGATTCATTCGGCGGCACCGGCCAGCGCGAGGGCGTGCATCATCAGGCGGCGGTTCTCACGATGAACCGGATCGCCGGTTTCCGACGCAGCCATCTCGATCGCCTGCTGCAAGCGGTCCGCCCCGGCTTCCCCCCTCAGCCAACGCCCGAAAGTCGCCGTGGCCACCGCATGGGTCATCGCGGGTTGCCCGGTCCGGCATTCGGCATCGAGGTCGAAGACCTCGCGCTCGTCGCCGAAGCGAAGCTCCAGGCGCCCGAGCGAGGCGTCGTCCTCCTCGAACTCGATCAGCACGAGACTCGAACGTCCGGCGTCGAGCCGCGCTGGAAGCGCCTCGTCCTCACGTGCTCCGAACGAACCCACCACGCGCCGGGCGGAGCTGGAGATCGACCGCAATTCGAGATCGGCAACATCTTCCCCGCCGGCGGTGAGCTGGACCCCGAGCCAACGCGAACCGCCCCAGTCGAGCCGGTGCAGCCCGATCTTCAGGCCGTGGCTCTCCCGATCCGTCGGCAGGGTCACTCCGTTGACCATTTCCTCGACGCGGACCGCGCCCGTCGGGGGCAGTTGGTCCTTCTCCTCGATCCATCGACGCACCCAGATCGCGCTGGCCGTGCCGATGGAAACCGGCAGCCGCAACTCCTTGGAACGGCTGAAGGAGGACTGGTCGGCCGTCATGGGAAGTTCGTCCGGACGCGGCAGGGCTCCCTGGGACAGTTCGTTCGCGACGGATTCCAGATAGGCACCCGCCGGAGCCGGGATCGACGGCACCGAACCACCGGCTCCCCCGCCTCCGCTGGCTGCCCCGGTCGCACCATCTCCGATGGAGGGTCCGGGCTGCGGAAGAAGCGCCACCTCCCGGGCGGTGGGACCTTTTGCATCGTCGCCCAGCCGGCTCATCAGGACCGCTGCGAAGGCGACCGCCGCCGCCGCGCCGAGACCGGTGAGCCACGGGCGGGCCGAGCGTTTCGATGACTTCAGCTCCACCACCTTGCCGGTCTGGTCAGCCTCCCGGCCGGCCCGCCGGACGGCCTCGCGCTGAGCCGGACGCAGGGTCCGACGCTCCGCGGTGCCGAGCGTGTCCTCGAGAAAGCCGGTGAAGCCGCCCATGTCGCGCAGCGCGATGCGCACGGCCGGATCGACCGCGGCGGCGCGCTCGACCGCCCGGCTCTCGTCACTCGACAGCTCGCCGAGGTGATAGGCGGTGATTCGGGGATCGTCGGGGCGGATCTTCATGATCGTCTGGGGTCGTAAAGCTCGGGTGGCAGCAGCGAGCGGAGCCGCTTGAGGCCGGTGTGGATGAGGAAGCCGACGTTGCCGCTGGTGAGTCCCGTCTTGTCGCAGATTTCGTTGTAGCTGAGGCCGTCGCGGAACTTCATCAGGATCACCGTCTTCTGGTTGTCGGAAAGCCGGTCGAGGTAGCGCATGACCTCCGTCACCCGCTCTTCGAGATCGGCCTGTTCGTCGGGCCCCGCGGCGTCGGACGGCATGCCGCCGCGGTAGTCCTCGTCGAGTTCCTGCATCCGCGACTCCTTGCGCAGGATGTCGAGCGCGCGGTTCCGGCAGACGGTGAAGAGCCAGCTCTTCAGCCCGTCGCGGACCTTGTCGACATCCTGGCGGCAGAGCCGGATGAAGGTGTCCTGGACGACGTCGCGGGCCCGGTCGAGATCGCGGACGAAACCGTAGGCGTATCCCACCAGCGGCGACTCGTACTCGGCGAGGGCGCGCTCGATGAACTGCTCACGGGTTTCGACCATCTCGGATTCCGGGCGCGACGGCGCCGTCTCCGGATCGGGAACGCCCGACGGCTGCGGATCCTTGGGGAAATTTTCGTCCCCGGCCATGGCTCAGCGGACGAAGAAGCTCAGATGTTCCAGCTCCAGCGCCAGGTCCACGTTGTTCACCTGCACCGTGGACGGCACGTCCAGGACCACCGGGGAAAAATTCAGGATGCCGGTCACGCCCGCCTTCACCAGACGGTTTGCAAGAGTCTGCGCCACGCCGGCCGGCACGCAGACGATCACCAGGCGGACGCCCTCCCGCTGGATGAAGGCCTCGAGTTCCGAATCGTGATGGAGGGGCACCTCGAGGCCGCGGGCCTGTGCCGCCTCCGGATCCGCATCGAAGGCGGCGATCACCTCGAAGCCCTCCTTCTGGAAGCCCTGATAGCGCAACAACGCCGAGCCGAGGTTGCCGGCTCCGACCAGCACGACCGGCTGCAGCCGCTCGCGGCCGAGCAGGTCGCGGATCATCGAAGCGAGGGTTTCCACCGGGTATCCGAGCCCGCGGGTGCCGAACTGGCCGAAGTAGGCCAGGTCCTTGCGGAGCTGCGCCGGCTTCACCCCTGCCGCCTTCGCCAGCAACGAGGAGCTCACCGTTTCCTGGCCGTTCTCGACCAGTCGCTGCAGGCAGCGATGGTAGATGGACAGGCGGTAGATCGCCTTCTTGGGGATGTCGAACCGTTCCACGGGCGGCGGAAGAAAAGGGGGCCGCCGCGGAGCGGTCAAGCGCCGCCCCGGGATCGCATCCGTACCGTCACGGCAGCGTGCGGATCCGCAGGTTGCGGAATTCGATCGGCGAGCCCTCGGACTCGAGGCAAAGGTAGCCGCTGGCCGGTTCGCAGCCGGTCCCGCCGGAGACCTCCTCGCCGTTCACCCACAGCCGCACCTCGCCGTTGATGCAGCGGACGTAGTAGTGGTTCCACTCGCCGGTGTCGCGGGTCAGTTCCTTGGTCGGGAAACTGCGCTCGCCGTTCGGCGAGATCGGTGGGAAGGAGATCGGAAGAGCGTCGTGTAGGGAAAGAGTGTAGATCTCGGTGGTCG
>CALGOH010000204.1 GCA_937957985.1 uncultured Verrucomicrobiae bacterium | reverse complement strand
GTCGCCTCGGCATGGTCCTCCAGCACCTTCCGTACCGCCTTCCGCGCATCGACCTGCTTGTAGCCCAGCGCCACCAGCGCCAGTTCCGCATCGGCCGCCTTCGGCGAAACCTCGCCGCTCTCCACCCCGCGCCAGGTCTCGACCACCCCCACCTTGTCCTTCAGTTCGAGGATGATCCGCTCCGCCGTCTTCTTGCCGAGGCCCTTGATCCTCGACAGCCCGGCGCTGTCCCCCTCCGCCACACAGGCCTTGAAACGGGCCGCCGGCATGCCGTTGAGCACCGCCAGGGCGATGGCCGGACCGATCCCGCTCACCCGTCCGATCAGCAGCAGGAACAGATCGCGCTCCTCCTCGGTCGCGAAACCGTAGAGTTGCTGACCGTTCTCCCGGACATGGTGGTAGGTGCGGAGTTCGATGTCCCCGCCCTCGACCGGATGCAGCCGGTCCATGCTCGAATGCGGCACCAGCACCTCGTAGCCGACCCCGGCCACCTCCACGACCAGCCGATTCGGGTAGCTCTCCCATACCTTCCCTCGCAAGCGGACGATCATGGGCGAGCAGCTTGCGCGGCCCGCCGCCACCGTCAATGCCCATCAGCCGTCGCGACCGGCTCGAAAATAAACTTTAAGGTAACTTAAATTTTAATCTTGAAAAATATTTTGATTCTTTTTTAATCAACAATTTTTTTTGGGTCGCTTTTGTGACAGGTAGCTGCTATTCTCACGGCGCTATGTCAACCACCACCAAACGCACCCGGTTTTCGCGCCGGCTTCCCGACCATGTTACGGATGAACTCTGCAATGTTCTTGAGGAAGACAAGGTGTTCGGTTTCAACGACCTGTTCGAACGAGTGTTCGAGAACCTGAAGCAACGCAACGCGGTGAGCGGCGGCGAGGAAATGCTCCGCCTGCGCGCCTACGAGAAGCTTCAGAACCTCGTGACCCGCGGCTTGGTCGAGAAAATCGGTAAGGAATACAAAGGAACCGCGCGGGTCCACGAAGCATCCAGCGAGTGGCTCGCCAAACAGCAGCAGGAAGATTGATCCTGCCAGCTTAACCACTGCTTTCCCTTGCGACCCGCACCGGCCCACCGGTGCGGGTTCTTCTTTTTCCGGATCACGGGCATTCCTCCTTGGCACCCGGCCGCATCCTTCCTATTTCGACTTCAGCGCCTCATGGACTCCCAGTTCCTGCCAGTCTTCATCCAGATTCTCGTCGCGATCGGCTTCGCGGCGGTGGCACTCACCCTGTCGGTCGTCCTCGGCAAATCGGTGCGTCCGAATGCCAACATGGTCTCGGCCTTTGAATGCGGTATGCTCCCTTTTGTACTGGGGCCGCGCCCTTCGTCATCCAAATTCTACCCCTTCGCGATGCTCTTCGTCATCTTCGACATCGAGGTGGTGTTCATGTACCCGTGGGCGGTCCAGTTCCGGGATCTTGTCGCCAAGAGTCCGGTCGCGCTCGTGAGCATGGCCGGATTCGCGGGAATCCTTGCCGTGGCCTACGTCTACGCCTTCCGCAAGGGCGCCCTCAGTTGGAAGGAGGATCGCCGTCCCCTGCCCGCCCCCGCATCGACCTCCGGAAAAGCAGCCGAAGCGGCCTGAACCGGATCGTTTTCGCATTCGGATTTCCAGCATCCGTACTGGCGCGGACACGGTCCTTGGCTAGGCTCTGGACATGAAATTCCTAGCCGCCGAATCGCTGGGCTCCCTTGTCGGGATCGCCGTCGCCATCATCATCCTCGCCGTGGGGGTGCTGGTCATCTCCATGTTCTTCAAGACATGGCTCCGGGCCAAGCTTTCCAACGCCCCGGTTTCATGGGCCAACCTGATCGGGATGTTCCTGCGGAAGGTGCCCTTCGGCCGCATCGTCAACGCCCGCATCACCGCGATGAAGGCCGGCCTGCCCTACACCTCCGAGCAGCTCGAGGCCCACTACCTCGCCGGTGGCGACGTGGAAAACACCGTGCTGGCCCTGATCGCCGCCGACAAGGCCGGGATCAAGCTGCCCTTTGACCGAGCCTGCGCCATCGACCTCGCGGTCAAGGGCACCGCCAAGACCGTCCTCGAAGCCGTCCGCACCTCGATCAACCCGAAGGTGATCGAGTGTCCGAACCCCGAGGGCGGCGGCCCGAACAAGATCACCGCCGTCGCCCGCGACGGCATCGCGGTCAACGTCCGTGCCCGCGTCACGGTCCGCACCAACCTCGATTCCTTCATCGGCGGCGCCACCGAGGAAACGGTCATCGCCCGCGCCGGCGAGGGCACCGTGACCTCCGTCGGCTCGGCCGACACCTACAAGGACGTCCTCGAGAATCCCGACTCGATTTCCAAGCTCGTCCTCGAGAAGGGCGTCGATGCCTCCACCGCCTTCGAGATCCTCTCCATCGACATCGCCGACGTCGACGTGGCCGACAACATCGGGGCCCGCCTGCAGACCGAACAGGCGGAGGCCGACAAGCGCGTCGCCCAGGCCAAGGCCGAAATGCGCCGGGCCGCCGCCGTCGCCGCCGAGCAGGAAATGGCCGCCCGAACCCAGGAAATGCGGGCCAAGGTCGTCGAGGCCGAGGCCCAGGTGCCGCAGGCCATGGCCGAAGCCTTCCGCTCCGGCAACCTCGGCATCATGGACTACGCCCGCTATCGCAACGTGGTCGCCGACACCGACATGCGCTCGTCCATCGCCACCGATGGCGGATCGTCCAGGGGCGGACACGGAGACGAACAGTCATGATCCTCGCCTTCGACCTCCGCGACCTGCCGGGCGATGCGATCTTCGTCCTGGTCGCGTTGTTGCTCGGCTTCTTTCAATGGTTGAAGGGCCGCTTCGGCCGCCGGGAGGAGGAAGAGGAGGTCTTGACCGAGGAGGAGGAGCGGATGCGGGAGATCGTCTGGCGTCGCCAGATGGGGGACGAGGATGCCCGCGCGCCCTGGGAAACGGACCCCACCGTGTGGCATCCGGACACCGCCCAACCTCCGCCGCTGCCCGATCCGCCGCGCGCGACTCCCGAGCCTCCCCGTTTCCAGCCGCCCGCCCTGCCGGAACTTTCCGAGAAGGAGAAGCGGCTCGCCGAGGCCTTCGAGCGCGGGACCACGCCCCGGCGGGCGCCATCCCGCTCGCGCACCCCCTTGGGCCGGGCCCTGCGTGCTTCGGGCGGCGCGCGTCAGGCCATCCTCCTCGCCGAAGTGCTAGGGCCACCGGTCGCCCTCCGCGGACCGGGCGAACGCCATCCGTAACACCCCATGCTCCACCGCCTCCTCGTCTTCATTGCGCTGCTCCTTCCCGCGCTCGCGGCCGGGGAGGAGACCCCGGAGCGCAACCTCATGGGACGCTCCGGCGAAGAACCCTATACCGGCAAGGTCGTCGTCCTCGCCATCGGCCAGAAGGACCTCGTCAACAGCCAGGCGTTCAAGTTCTTCCAGCGCACCCTCGAACGGGTCGAGGAGGAAGACGCACGGGCCCTGATCCTCGAAATCGACACCCCGGGCGGCTTCGCCTACGACACCCGCGACCTGATCTTCGACCAACTCGGGAAGCTCGACGTTCCCACCATCGCCTGGGTCGAGCGCGAAGCTGTCAGCGCCGGGGCCATCCTGTCCTTCGCCACCGACGACATCTACATGGCACCCGGCACCATCATCGGCTCCGCCGGACTCGTCAGCGGCACCGGCCAGGAAATCGACCCGGTGATGCGCGCCAAGCTCGAAAGCGTGTTCGAGGCCTCGCTGCGGTCGATCCTCAAGGAGAAGGGCCACCGCATCGACGTGTTGCGGGCGATGATGTTCATCGACGAGGAGAACGAACGCACCTTCGGCTCCGTGACCGTGCCGAAGGGTGGCCTGCTCAACCTCACCGCCGAGGAGGCCGTGCAGGAGGTCGATGGGAAGCCGCTGCTCGCCAGCGGCATCGCCCGGGACATTCCGCAGATCCTCGCCGCCGAAGGCATCGACGACGCCGAGATCGTCCGGGCCGAACCGACGGGCTTCGAGGTGATCGCGTGGTGGATCGCCGCGTTTTCCCCGTTGCTGATCGCCATCGGCATCGGCGCCGCCTGGATCGAACTCAAGGCGCCGGGCTTTGGGGTGTTCGGGTTCATTTCACTCGCCGCGTTCGCGGTCTTCTTCTTCGGCAACAGCGTCGCCGGCAACCTCGCCGGTTACGAACTCATGGCCGTATTCCTCCTCGGCATCGTCCTGATCATTCTCGAACTCTTCGTCATCCCCGGTGGCATCGCCGGCATCATCGGCGCGTTGATGGTCCTCGGATCGTTGTGGTTCGCCATGGCGGACCGGATCGAATTCGACCGTGCCCGGGAATCCGGAGAGGTCATCGGCAACCTCGACGACCTCCTGCTCCGCCCGGCGATGATGCTCGGCCTCGGCCTTGCGGGAGCGATGCTCGCCCTGTTCGCCTTCGCCCGCTACCTGCCGAACATCCCGCTCCTCCGCTCGCTCATCGCCCGGGAAGAACTGGCGTCGGGCGCGCCATCCGGCGACCCGGCGGCGCGCTCCCTCGTCGGCGCCACCGGCACCGCGCTCACGGATCTCCGGCCTTCGGGCACCATCCTCGTCGAGGGCATCAAGCACGATGCCGTCTCCCGCCACGGCCTCATCCCGAAAGGAGAAGCCGTCCGGGTTCTGGAGGAAGGCATGACCTTCACCGTCGAACCGGCGCACAAGAGCCGCTCCTGAGGACCGCGTGGCTCCCGCCGCGCACGCACGCCCAGGCTGCCCGTCCCGGCATCACTCCTCCTCGCCCCCGTCGGATGCGTCGGAGTCGTCACCGTCGGTGGCCTCGTCCGCATCCTCGTCCGGAATCACCCGGGCGATGTCCTGCAGCCACTCCCCGTCCTTCAAGGTCAGCAGCTTCACGCCCATCGTGTTCCGCCCCGCGGTCCGGACCTCCGAAACGCGGATCCGGATGCTCTGTCCGCCGGTCGTCATCAGCATCAGTTCGTCCTCCTCGGCCACGGCCACGGCACGCACCACCTCGCCGGTCTTGTCGCCGACCTTCATGGTGATGATGCCCTTGCCGCCGCGCGTCTGCGCCCGGTACTCCTCGAAGTCGGTCCGCTTGCCGATTCCCTTCTCGGAGGCGACCAGCAGCTTCGCATCGTCGGTGACCAGCGCGAGGCTGACGACGTAGTCGCCCTCCGCCGGCCTGATTCCCGCAACACCCGCGGTCGCGCGACCCATCGACCTCGCCTGCTCCTCGTTGAAGCGCAGGCTCATACCCTGCCGCGTCACGAGGATCACCTCGTCCGTGCCGCTGGTCAGCCGCACGCCGATCAGCTCGTTGCCTTCCTCGAGCTTGATCGCGATGATCCCGTCCTTGCGGTAGTTGCGGAAGTCGTGCAGCGAGGTCTTCTTCACCTTGCCGCTGCGCGTCGCGAACAGCACGAAGCCCTGGTCCTCGCCGAAGGTGATGTCGTTGCCGTCCTCGTCGGTCTTCCGTTCGAGGCGCAGCATGGAAGCGATCGTCTCCTCGGGTTGGAGGTTGAGCACGTTCTTGATGCTCCGCCCCTTCGAGGCGCGGGAACCCTCGGGAATCTCATAGACCCGCTCGACATAGACCCGCCCCGTATTGGTGAAGAACATCAGGTAATCGTGCGCCTGCACCGAGAAGAGCTGCTCGACGAAATCCTTGTCGTCGGGATCGGCCGTGTTGCGGGTCTCCATGCCCCGCACCCCCTTGCCGCCGCGGCCCTGCACCCGGTACTCGCTGGCCGGGGTGCGCTTCACGTAGCCGCGATGACTCAGGGTCACGATCATGCCCTCGTTGGCGATCAGGTCCTCGATCGCGATCTCGCCCTCGTCCGGCAGGATCGGGCAACGCCGCGGCGTGGCGTGCTTCTCCTTCAGCTCGAGCAACTCGTCCTTGATGATCGCGAGCACGCGCGACTCCTTCTCGAGGATGTCCATCAGGTCCTTGATCTCCTCGATCACGGCGTCGTACTCGCCCTTGATCTTGTCCTGCTCCATCGCGGTGAGCTGATAGAGCCGGAGGTCGAGGATGGCGTTGACCTGGCGGTCGGTGAAAATATAGCGGTCGCCCTGGATGCTCGGCTGGCTGCGGATGAGCACGCCGAGGCGCTCGGCCGTGCCGATCTCGAAGGTGTAGGCCTTGAGCTTTTCCCGTGCCTCGTCCCGGTTCTTCGACTCGCGGATGATGCGGATGAAGTCGTCGAGGTGCCCCAGCGCCAGCAGGAACGCCTCGAGGTTCTCGGCCCGGTCCTCGGCCTTCTTCAGAAGGAACCGCGTCCGCCGCACCACCACGTCGCGCCGGTGCTCGATGAAGGCGTCGATCGCATCCATCAGCGAGAGCTGCTTCGGCCGCCGCTCGTGGATCGCCAGCATGTTGACCCCGAAGGAGGTCTCCATCGCGGTCAACTTGTAGAGCTGGTTCACGACCACCTGCGGCCGGGCGTCGCGCTTGAGCGTGATCTCGATGCGGGTCTCCTCGTCCGAGAGGTCGCGCATGCCGGAGATGTCGGTCAGCACCTTCTCGCGCACCAGTTCGGCGATGCGCTGCTGGAGGACGGCGCGGTTCACGCCGTGCGGCACCTGGCGGATGGTGATCGTCGAGGTGCCGGAGGCGTTTTCCTCGACCTCCATCACCCCGCGCATCTTCACGCTGCCGCGGCCGGTGCGGAAGTAGCTGTCGATCCCCTTGAAGCCGCGGATCTCGCAGGCGGTCGCGAAGTCCGGCCCCTTGATGTGCTCCTTCATCTCCTCGATGGAGATCGAAGGCTTGTCGATGCGGGCGCAGACGCCGTCGATCACCTCGCCGAGGTTGTGGGCGGGAATGTTGGTGGCCATGCCCACCGCGATGCCCGTGCCACCATTGACCAGCAGGTTGGGGAAGGCCGCCGGGAGGACGTCGGGTTCGACGGAGTTCTCGTCGTAGGTCACGTGGTGATCCACGGTCTCCTTCTCGATGTCGGTCATCATCGCCGAACCGAGCGCGGCCATCCGCGCCTCGGTGTACCGCATCGCCGCAGCCGCATCGCCTTCCACCGAACCGAAGTTGCCCTGTCCATCAATGAGCCGCTCCCGCATCGTCCACGGCTGGGCCATGTTCACCAAAGTGGTGTAGATTGCCGAGTCGCCGTGGGGGTGGTATTTACCCATGGTTTCACCGACGATGCGCGCGCACTTCAAGTGCGGCTTGGTCGGCGTCAGGGACAGGTCGTGGTGCATCGCATACAGGATGCGGCGCTGCGAGGGCTTGAGGCCGTCGCGCGCGTCCGGCAGCGCGCGGGAAATGATGACGGACATCGAGTAGTCCAGGAAGGACTTCGACATCTCGTCGGCGACGTTGATCGATTGGATGTGCTCTTCAGGCATCTTCGAAAATCAGTGAAATGGTGCCTCTTCCGGCTCAGACGTCGAGGTTCTGGACATTCAGCGCGTTGTCCTCGATGAAGCGCTTCCGCGGTTCGACGATGTCGCCCATCAGGACATCGAACATCTTGTCGGCCTCGAGCAGGTTCTCCTCGTCGAGGCGAACCCGCAGCAGCTTGCGGGTCGCAGGATCCATGGTGGTGGAGTAGAGTTCCTTGGCGTTCATTTCACCCAGCCCCTTGAAGCGCTGGATGCGCATGCCGCGACGACCGATCTCCAGCACCCGGTCGAGGATCTCGAAGAGGTTGAAGACCGGCATCGGCGCCTGCTCGTCCTCTCCTCCCTCGACCAGTTCGTAGAGCGGCACGTCGTCGGAGAAGAAGGGATCGGTTCGCACGCCGAATTCCTCGAGCCGGGCCAGCAGCCGCGAGATGGCGATCGATTCGTGCAGCTCATACTTCACCGCCCGTCGGGGCATCGACCCCCACTTCTCCTTGAAGTCGGAGATCTCGGTCTCGCTCAGGTCCTCGCCGAACAACTGCAGGTCGCGATTCTCCGCGGCAAACGCGAGAAGCTCCCGTTCGGTCGGGAAATAGTGCATCGCCTCCTCGTTGCCCTCGCGGACGCGGACCATGAACTCGGGGAGCTTCCCTTCATGGCGCGCGTCGAGGAACGAGCGCAGGTCGCCCCCGTGACCCTCGATGGTCCGCTTGTAGCGGCCGAGCTGGACAAGCACCTCGAGGATGCCCTTCAGGAGGTCGGCCTCGACGACATCTTCCCCACCCGGCTTGCGGATGACCACGTCCTCCGAACCGAGCGAGATCAGGATGCGGCTCATCGCGGCGTCGTCCTGCACGTACTCCTCACGCTTCTTGCGGGTGATCTTGTACAGCGGCGGCTGAGCGATGTAGAGGTAGCCGGCACGCACCAGCTCCGGCATGTGCCGGCAGAAGAAGGTCAGCAGCAGCGTGCGGATGTGGGAGCCGTCGACATCGGCATCGGTCATGATGATGACCTTGTGGTAGCGCACCTTGGTGATGTCGAAGGCACCCTCCTGGTCGCCCTCGCCGATGCCGGCGCCGATCGCCGTGATCATCGCCTGGATCTCCTTGTTCTGAAGCGCCTTGTGGAGGCGCGCCTTCTCCACGTTGATCACCTTGCCCCGCAGCGGCAGGATCGCCTGCGTCTGGCGGTTCCGGCCGGACTTCGCCGAGCCTCCCGCCGAGTCACCCTCGACGATGTAGATCTCCGACTTCGCCGGGTCACGCTCGGAGCAGTCGGCCAGCTTGCCGGGCAGGCCGCCCCCGGAAAGCACCGATTTTCGCACCGTCTCGCGGGCCTTCCGCGCCGCCTCGCGGGCGCGGGCCGCGTTGACCGCCTTGTCGATGATCGTCTTCGCGAGATTCGGATTCTCATCGAAGTAGGCCTGGAGTCCCTCGTAGACGATGGAGCCCACGACCCCCTCGATCTCCGTGTTGACCAGCTTGTCCTTCGTCTGCGAGCTGAAGCGCGGATTGGGCATCTTGACGCTGATCACGCACACGATGCCCTCGCGGACATCGTCGCCGCTCAGCGCCGGATCCTTGTCCTTCAGGATCTTGTTGCCCTTCGCGTACTGGTTGATCGCCCGCGTCAGCGCTCCGCGAAAGCCGCTGAGGTGGGTGCCGCCGTCCGCGTTCGGAATCGAGTTCGCGAAACAGAGGATCTGGTCCTGATAGCCGTCGTTGTACTGGAAAACGACGTCGGCGAAAACGTCGTCCTGGGTGACCTTGCCATCGTAATCGACCTCCACCTGGCGCCTCCCGCGCAACACCACCGGATCGGCGTGCACCAGCGTCTTGCTCTCGCCGAGCTGGGCGACGAATTCCTCGATGCCCTTCGCGTAGAAGAAGGTCTCCTTCTGCTGGGTCTCCGGACGCTCGTCCTCCAGTTCGATCGTCAGCCCCGGATTGAGGAAGGCCAACTCGCGCAGGCGCTTCGCCAGCCGGTCGAACTCGAACTCGATGGTATCCGTGAAAATCGTCGCGTCCGGGAAAAAGGTCACCTTGGTGCCGGTGTGGCCGTCGGGCGCCTCGCCGATGACCTCGAGCGGCTTGGTCGTCTTGCCGCGCTCGAAGACGATCTCGTGCACCTTGCCGTCCCGCATCACCTCCGCCTTGAACCAATCGGCGAGCGCATTCACGCATTTCGCACCCACACCGTGCAGGCCGCCGGAATACTTGTAGGCGCCCTGGCCGAACTTGCCGCCCGCGTGCAGGCTCGTCAGCACCAGTTCGACCGCCGGGATGCCGAACTTCGGGTGGATGTCCACCGGGATGCCCCGCCCGTTGTCGCTGATGCTGGCGGAGCCATCGACGTGCAGAGCCACCCGGATCTTGGTGCAGTGGCCGGCGAGGTGCTCGTCGATCGAGTTGTCGAGCACCTCGAACACGCAGTGGTGGAGCCCCCTGACATCCGGGTCGCCGATATACATCCCGGGACGTTTCCGGACGGCCTCCAGGCCCTCGAGCTTGTCGATCTGCTCGGCCCCGTACTGCTGCTCCCCGCTGACCTTGGTTTCCCCCTCTTCAGGCTCTTTCGACTCGTCGGACATGAACCCCGAAAAGGTCCGAAAATCACGGGAATGAGACAAGACCCTTTATCCCTCTGGACCGACATTTTGCCGCACCCCACAGTGCTGATTTTCAAAAAATTACGACTCGGGGAATCGTGCCGTATCACCGGCTCTCGCCGTCGAGCCCGAGACAGCTTCGCTGCCAGTCCATCCACTGCTCCTCGTGGTCCGGATCGCCCGCCACAAGGGCTTCGATCATGGCCCGCGAGGCGATCACGGAGCCGTCGATATCGAGTTCCTCGGCCACCCTGTTGCGGCGCTTGATGAAGCCCGCGACACGCTCGTCGAAATCGGGATCGCGGCGGCGCCTCGTGCCACGCTGACGCTCCGGATGGTCCCGGGACTCGATCGCCGACGCCGACTTGACGGCGGCGAAAAACCGGCGGCGGCGATCCGAACGGAAGTGGGACGGAAGTTCGATTCGTCCACCTTCGGAAATCCGGCGGACCCACTCGACCAACTGCTTGTTGGTGACCACCATGAAGGACGGACGGTCCCAGCGCTCCGCCTCCTCGTCCCGCCAATGCCAGAGATGCTTCAGGAGATTGAGGCCGGACCGATCGAAGCGCCCGGCACCCTGGATTCTCCATGGCTCCTCCTTCGATTCGTCCCGATCGAGCACCTTCTGCCTGGCCTGCTCACAGCTTTCGACGAACCACTCGTAGCGACCCCGCTCCTTCAAGGCGGCGGTGATCTTCTCCGCCATCGGCAGCAGATAGCGGACGTCGTTGATCGCATACTCCTCCATCTTCGGCGACAGCGGGCGGCGACCCCAGTCGGCCTTCTGGGACGACTTCGACAGCTTGATGTCGAAATAATGCTCCACGAGGTTCCCGAGACCGAATTTCCGGACGCCCAGCAGACGGGCGCCGATCTGGGTGTCGTAGACCTTTTCCGGAACCATCCCGGACTCGCGCCGGAGCATGGTCATGTCGTAGTCCGCCCCATGCATCCAAACCGTCCGCCGGTTCAAGTATTCGTAGAACGGGGTCAGGTCGTCGATGGCCAGCGGATCGATCAAGACCGATTCGTCGTCCCAGGCGAACTGGATGAGGCAGAGTGATTCACGGTATCGGTGAAGGCTGTCGGCTTCGGTATCGACGGCGCAGGTGTCCGCGTTGTCCGCGCGGTTCAGAAGATCGGTGAGCGACTCACGGGTCTCAATCATGGGAGAAGCGCCAACTACCTGCATCGATTCGAATTCAACAATAAGAACCGGGCGACCACCCCGAGCGAGGAGGGCGCCCTCGGGCAGAGCGGCCTCTCTCGGCGTGGTTTCCCGCCGGATCAACCCTCACGGTTCCTCCGGAACCACGATCCTCACCCGGAACAGCATCTTGTCCGGAAGATCTCCACTGCCCGAGAAGGTCGCCACCATTTCGGTCGCGGTGTTCTCGACGTTCCAGAGTTCCTCGTCGATCGGATCCCAGTCGGTGGCATCGGTACTCGTTTCAAAGAAACACTGCACGCCCTCCGAAGGCTTGTGCTTCTTCTGGTAGGTGATCCGGGGAGCGGTGGCGGTCGCCGTGCTTGTCTGGGAAGTCTTCAATCCCGTCCCCTCGGAAGGTGCGGCGGATGGAGGAGCGGCAAAACCCACGAACAGCGGTCCGAAATCAGGAACTCGCGGATTGGTCCCGCCGTCGAATTCGTCCTGGTTGTTGATGCCGTCGCCATCGGGATCACCGAGCGGTCCCGAAACGGATTCGTTCAAGGCATCGGCGCCGGTGAAGAACAGGTTGCGCCACGATCGGTAGCTCTGGGCAAGGCGGACGGGAATCCGAAGTTCGACCGTCGATATATCGCCACCGGTCGGCGGTGCCGTCACGTTCCTTTCGTAAAAGATCACCATCTCCCCGTTGATCGCCAGAGGCGAGGTCGGAAGGCCGCCGATTCCGGGCGTCCCGTAGAGTTGGCCAAGGACCAGCGGGAAGCGATCCTGAGCGACCGAATAGACGAAGCCGGTTCCGATGAACGGCCAGATG
>CALGOH010000203.1 GCA_937957985.1 uncultured Verrucomicrobiae bacterium | reverse complement strand
GAGGTGCTCTTCAATTGCCTGAAGAACATCCCCGGACTCTACTTCCAGGCCGTCTGCGACATTTCCGACTACAACCTCCAGAGGGGCGTCGGATATGCCTATACGGTCCAGAAGGACCGGACCGTGCCGAACAAGCGTCCGAACCGTTACATCGACATCGACGAGATGCTGGCCACCGAGAAGGGGCTGGACGTCGCCATTGTGGCGACTCCCGATTTCTGGCATTCGCCGCACACCGTCAAGTGCCTGGAAGCCGGGCTCCACGTGTATTGCGAAAAGATGATGTCGAACACCATCGAGGGTGCCCGGGACATGGTTCGCGCCGCCCAACGCACCGGCAAGCTCTGCCAGATCGGACACCAGCGCCGCAGCAACCCGCGTTATCTTTACACCTACGAGCAGTTGATCAAGGGTCACCAGCTCTGCGGCCAGATCGTCAATGCCAACGCCCAGTGGAACCGTTCTCTGAGCGCATCGCAGCCGATTGGTGGCAACGACATCCACCCGAGCACCATCGTGCCCAAGGAGCGGCTCAACGAGTACGGCTTCGAGGACATGGACCAGTTCCTCAACTGGCGCTTCTACCGTGATCTCTCGGGCGGGCCGATCTCCGACCTGGGCGCCCACCAGATCGACATCTTCAACTGGTTTCTCGGCACCCAGCCGAAGGCGGTCTATGCCTCCGGTGGCCACTCCTATTTCAAGGAGCGCGAGCACTTCGACAACGTGATGGCGGTGTTCGACTACGACACGCCCCAGGGAGAGGTCCGCGCGTTCTATCAGGTGCTCACCACCACCAGCGCCGGCGGCGGATTCTGGGAAAGCTTCATGGGCACCGAGGCGACCATCAAGACCGCCGAGATCGCGGCCTCATCGGCCATCTACCGCGAAACCCCCGCCGACGAGAAGAAGCTCGAGGCGATGGAGAAAAAGTGGAACCGACTCGTCAAGCGGGGTTATCTCCGGATGAAGCAGGCCGCTCCCAGGCTCCAGACGGCCGCGGAAGGCGCGGTTGCCGCCTACGAGTCGGCTGCGCCGGAGGAGTACGACCTTCCGGGCGGCCTGCCCTACATCCGCGACGGCGAGGGCCGGCTGATTCCCAAGCCGGCCCACCAGCCCCACCTCGAGAACTTCTTCGCCGGCGTGCGCGGCGAGGCCAAGCTCAACTGCGACGTGGCCCACGCGTTTGAAAGCGAGGCCCCGATCTTCTACGTCAACCCCTCCGCGCTGAACAAGGAGCGCATCGAATTCACCAAGGAACAACTCTCCGTATGAAAACAACCGATATCCTCATCCTGACAGGCCTCACCTTCGCCCTCGCCAGTTGCGGCGAGAAGGGAGGCTCCTCCTCTGGCGGCGGCACCGCGGGCGGTGTCTCGATCTCCGGACTCACCGAACTGCCCCCCGAACTCATCGAGGGCACGCCCAAGCCGATGGACGTCCCGAATCTCGAGGACGAGCCGAAGTCCGCGCCGACCTTCAGCGTGCCCGAAGGCACCGAACTGCTCTCCAAGGGCAAGAAGGTGACCAGCTCCGACGATTACCCGATCATCGGTGATGTCGCGCTCGTGACCGACGGCGACAAGGAAGCCGGCGAGGGCTACTACGTCGAGCTGATCGACGGCCTGCAGTGGGTTCAGATCGACCTTGGCGCCCCCGCCGAAGTCGAAGCGATCTGGATCTGGCACTTCCACTCGCAGAAGCGCGCCTATCACGACGTCATCGTCCAGATCTCCAACGATCCGGAATTCAAGGACGGCGTGACCACCGTCTTCAACAACGACTACGACGACTCTGCCAAGATGGGCAAAGGCTCCGACCGTCCCTACGTCGAGACCCGCTTCGGCAAGGTCGTCGACGGCAAGGGCACCAAGGGCCAGTATGTCCGCCTCTACAGCAACGGCAACACCTCGAACGACATGAACCACTACATCGAGGTCGAGGTTTACGGCAAGGCCGCCGAGTAAACCGCCACCATTCACTCAACCATCGGGCCGGATCTCCCCAAGGGATCCGGCCCTTTTCGTGTGGCGGATGGACCTCCTGAAGCAGCAGGACCACGTACGCCACTGGCCCGCCTGTTCGGCATGTGGTTCCTCCTTAAGGGCATTTGAATAAAGCCATAGCCGAAGTGGGCAAACCAATGGGCTGCATCCTTCGATGTCACCTTTGAGAGTGCTTCCCCGAGGCCCCAGCAGGAGGGCGTCGTTGTCCCTCGCTTCGGCTCCGCGGAGCAGGTTCTTGACCTTGCTCCACATCAGTTCGATCGGGTTGAGGTCCGGCGAGTAGGGCGGCAGGAAACGCACTTCCACTCCGGCTCGCTCAAGCATGGCCAGGCTGCGGGCGTCCTTGTGCGCGCTGAGATTGTCCATCACCAGGATGTCTCCGGGATGGAGTGTCGGCAGCAGGACCTCCTTCACGTACGCCCGGAAGTCCTCGGCGTTGGTTGCGCCCTCGATGGTCATGCAGGCGGTGCTGCCGTCGATGCGCACCGCACCGATCATCGTGGTCGTCCTCCAGCGGCCGCAGGGTGCGCTGGCATGCAGTCGTTCTCCCCACGGCGCCCGCCCGCGCAGGCGGGTCATGTTCGTCTTCGCCGCCGACTCGTCGAGGAAGACGAGCCGCCCCGGCTCGAGCCCGCCTTGCGTCCGCTTCCAGCGGCGTCCTTGCCGCGCGACGTCCTCGCGGCCCTGCTCGGCATCCCGGTGAGTCTTTTTTTTATATGTCAGCCCCATGCTGCCCAATGAGTAGTGGATCGCCTGAACGGTGCGCTCCAAGCCCAAGCGGGTGCGGGTCTCCTCAAGGGTCAGGTCGGGATGCTTGGAGAGCAGCGCCTTCATTTCCCGCCGGTGCGAGGCCTCGATGATGGGCTGGCGTTCGCTTCGGTGATGCTGCGGGGAAATTCCGCCTCTGCGGGAGCAGCTTCTTGACCATCCCCAGGGACACCTCAAAGCGACGCGCGACTTGGTCACGGGTCACATCACCCCGGTCATAAGCCTTGAGGATCCGCTGCCTCAAATCCATCGAGATCGTTGCCATGCATGGAGCATCGCATACAAACTCGCAGATGGCTGCGTTCTTATTTTAACTGATCTAGGAGGTCCCCACATCTCGCGTCAGTGGTCGTGCCCCTCGTGGTCGCCATGATCGCAGGTGCAGGCATACTCGAGATGCTCGCAGCCGGGGCAGTCGTTGAGGTTCAACGTGAACTTCTCTATCACGGTCTTTGCGTCGGGTGTCGGCCTGATCTGGAGCACCACCGGCAGGTTGTTGCCTTCCGGCAGGGCCTTGTCGGAGACCAGCAGATTGCCCTCCTTGACAAAGCTCAGCCGCGTCGGATTCGCGCGGCTGCCTCCGATCAGCCGGACATCCTGCTCCCCGAGTTCGACAACCTTGCCGTCATCATCGACCGCGGTGATCCGGACCTTCCGATCCTCGGTGACAAGGAACTCGAGGTGCGGCTCGACGCCGGTCAGGACGCGACCGCCGTTGGGACCGGCGATCTTGCGGTCGTGATCATGACCCGGTGCGGCGATGGCTGGGTTGGCAAGCGCAAGAGACAGGGCGGTCGTGAGGGTGGTCAATGTGGTCTTCATGGTATGGTTGGTTCGGTTTCAGATGCTGGCTCCGGCATCATGGCGGACGGACTTCTCGGCCGCCTTGCGGCCAAAGCGGTAGAAAAGCGCGGGGGTGACGAGCAGGCCGAGGACCGTCGAGCTGACCAGCCCGCCGACGATGACGATCGCCACCGGATTGAGGATCTCCTTGCCCGGCTTGTCCGAAGACAGCACCAGCGGGATCAGCGCGATGCCGGCGGCCAGCGCGGTCATCAGGATCGGCACCAGCCGTTCCTCGGTGCCGCGGACAACCATCTGCCGGGTGAAGCCCTCGCCCTCGTGCTTCATGAGATGGAGGTAGTGGGAGATGAGCATGATGTTGTTGCGCGCGGCGACGCCGCCGACGGCGATGAAGCCGACCAGTGTCGCGATGCTCACGTTGTCGAGCGTCATGCGGGTGTAGAGCACCCCGCCGATCAACGAGACCGGAATGATGGTCAGCACCAGCGCGACGAAGTTCATGCTGCGGAAGTACGAGTGCAACAGGAACACGACAACCAGCAGCACGACCGCCGACATCACGGCGATGATCCGCGCGGCCTCCTTCTGCGCGAGGTACTCGCCCTCGTAGGAAACCGTGTAGCCCTCCGGCAGCTCGATTTCGTCGGCGACGCGGGCCTTGAGCTTGTCCACGGCGGACACCAGGTCATCGACGGTAGGATTGATCGCCACCACGAACCGGCGCCGCAGGTTCTCGCGCTTGATGGTGTTCGGGCCGGTTGCCATGCGGATGTCGGCGACGGTGTCAAGCGGCACGAGCTGATCCGCCTTGGTATCGACGTAGAGCGTGCGCAGGCGCTCGGGATTCTCGCGCCATTCCTCGGGCAGGCGCACGACGAGGTCGAAGACGCGCACGCCTTCGTAGAGCTCGGCCACATGCTCGCCTCCCATCAGGCCGGACATCTCGGTGGTCAGTGCGGCGGGCGTGACGGCATAGGCGGCGGCGCGCTCGGGATCGGGCTCGATGCGCAGTTGGGGCACGCTGGCCTGCTGCTCGGTGCGCGCTTCCTCGAGCCCCGGAATCGTGCGCGCGATCTCCGCGACCTCGGTGCCGATGCGGCGCAACTCGTCGAGGTCGGGACCGAAGATCTTCACCGCGACCTTGGCCGACACGCCGCTGAGCATGTGTCCCACGCGGTCGGCCAGCGGTCCGCTCATGGCGCTGAAGGTGCCCGGGATGGTGCGCATCGTCTCGCGGATGTCGGCGAGGATCTCGTCCCGCTCGCGACCGGCGGAGGGATCGAACTCGACGTCGATCTCGATGCTGGAGACGGGCACGACGTGATCCCCCCTCTCGGCGCGACCGGCGCGGAAGGCGGCGGTCTTGACCCCCGGAATCCTCAGCAGGCGCTCGATCGCGACATCCGAAATTTCCGAAGTCATCTTGAGCGAGGTGCCGGGGTCGAGGGTGGTCGCGACCAGCGTCGTCGGCTCCCGGAAGGGTGGCAGGAAGTTGCGGCCCATCTTCGAGTAGGCCATCCAGGCCACCACCATCAGCGCGCCGGTGATGCCGACCACCAGCAGCGGCTGGGACAGCGCGAAACGCATCCATGTCGCCCGGAAGCCCGCCTTCAGCCATCGCACGAAGATGAAGTCCCGGTGCGCCTTCCCGGGCCGCGGATTGAGCAGGAAGGAACTGAGCGCGGGAATCACCGTCAGCGAGACGATGAACGAGGCGGCCATGCTGACGATGGTGGCGATGGCGATGGGCGTGAAAAGGCGTCCCTCGAGACCGGTGAGCGCCATCAGCGGCAGGAACACCAGGATGATGAGCAAGGTGGCGTAGAGGATCGAGGAACGCACCTCGCTCGAAGCGCGGGCGATGACCTCCAGCTTGGGGAGGGGGTTCTCGCGCGCGGCGTTCTCCCTCAGGCGCCGGAAGACGTTCTCCACATCGACGATGGCATCATCGACCACCATGCCCACCGCCACCGCGAGACCGCCAAGCGTCATCGAGTTCACCGTCAGCCCGAAGAGCTCGAAGACCAGAATCGTCAGTCCGAGCGACAGCGGGATGGCGGTCAGCGTGATGGCGGTGATGCGGATGTTGAGCAGGAACAGGAACAGCACGATCGCCACCATGATCGCTCCGTCGCGCAGGGCCTCGACCAGGTTTTCGATGGAGAGGTTTATGAATTCCTCCTGACGGTAGAGAGGGACCAACTCGGCCCCCTCCGGAAGCGACTTCTGGAGTTCGGCGAGCGCCTTGTCCACCTCCTCGGTGAGCTTGATGGTGTCGAAGCCCGGCGCCTTGCGCACGCTGAGGATGGCGGCACGGGTGCCGAGGTTGCCGTCGGCGTCGGGCTCGCGGCCGGCGACGCCGAAGCCGGCCTCACCGCGCATCGGCTCGACGTCCCACTTCACGTCGGCGACGTCGTGCAAATGGATCGGGCGGTCGTTGCGATAGGCGACCACGGTGGCGGCGATGACCTCGGGATCGGTGGTCATGGCAAGGTTGCGGACCATGATTTCCTCCGGCCGCTCGGTGAGGAAGCCGCCGGTGGTGTTCTTCACCGCCTCGGTCGCGGCGTCGCGGAGCTGCTCGTAGGTGACCTGGTGGAGCAGCATCCGCTCGGGATCCGGCTGCACCTGGATCTGCTTCACGCCGCCGCCCATCACCAGCACCTCGGCGATGCCGGGGATGGACTGCAGGCGGCGCGCCACGACCCAGTCGGCGATCGTCCGCAGGTCGCGCGGCGAGGTGCGGTGGGTCGGGTCGCGCAGGCCGACGAGCATGATGTCGCCCATCAGCGAGGTCACCGGCGTCATGTAGGGCGTGATGCCCTCGGGCAGGGTCTCGTTGACACCCATCAGGCGCTCCTGCACGAACTGGCGGGCCTTGTAGATGTCGGTGCCCCAGTCGAACTCGACGAAGATCAGCGACAGGCCGATGTCGTTGGTGGTGCGGATGCGGTCGACGCCGGTCACGCCCATCAGCGAGTTCTCGAGCGGAATCGAGATCAGGGTCTCCACCTCCTCGGGCGAGTAGCCCTTTGCCTCGGTCAGCAGGGTGACGGTCGGCTTGGTCAGGTCCGGCAGCACATCGACCGGGGTCTCGATGGTCTTCTTGACCCCGAAGATCATGAGCACCAGCGCGCCCATCAGGATGAGCCCGCGCTGGCGGAGGGAAAAGCGGATCAGCCGGTCAAGCATCGCTTCTCCCGCGTTTGGCGTTCCACCAGAGTTGAGCGAACAAGAGCATCATCAAGGTACTGCCGGCGGCGTAGTAGATGAGCCAGCCGGGCGCCCCTTCTTCCTCCTCATGATGATCGTGACCGGCCTCACCGGCAGCCTCCTGCCCGGGCGTCACCTCCGATCCGTCCTCGTTGTGCT
>CALGOH010000202.1 GCA_937957985.1 uncultured Verrucomicrobiae bacterium | reverse complement strand
CGTGTGCTCTTCCGATCTGAGAAATTCAACCGACGCTGTCGGGCGAATCGGCGACCGCGGCCCTTTCGGCCGCAATTCAACCGACGCCGTCGGTTGAATTGACTCCCGCGGAAAAGACGGCTGCGGAACTGGTCGAATCCGTGCAAAACCTCATCCGCCGTTTCCCCCTCGGCTGGTCCCACTACGTCGAGCTGCTCACCATCGATTCCCCCGACGAACGCCGGTTCTACGAAATCGAAGCCGCCGCCAACCAGTGGGGCGTCCGCGAACTCCGCCGGCAGATCGCCAGCTCCCTCTACGAGCGCCTCGCCCTCAGCCGCGACAAGGAGGAGATCCGCCGCCTCGCCAGCGAGGGCCAGGTCGTCGAGAAGGCCGCCGACCTCATCAAGAACCCGCTGGTCCTCGAGTTCCTCGGCCTCGATGAGCGGCCGTACTATTCCGAGGACGACCTCGAATCCGCCATCATCGACCGCCTGGAGAGCTTCCTGCTGGAACTCGGGAAGGGCTTCCTCTTCGAGAGCCGGCAGAAGCGCTTCACCTTCGACAACGACCACTTCTTCGTCGATCTCGTCTTCTACAACCGGCTGCTCCGCTGCTACGTCCTCATCGACCTCAAGCGCGACAAGCTCACCCACCAGGACCTCGGGCAGATGCAGATGTATGTGAACTACTTCGACCGCCACGTGAAGCTGGACGACGAACTCCCCACCATTGGCATCGTCCTCTGCCACCGCAAGAACGACGCGCTGGTCGAACTCACCCTGCCCGCCGAGGCCAACATTTTCGCCTCGAAATACCAGCTCTACCTCCCCTCCAAGGAGGAACTCAAGGCCCGCCTCGAACAGATCACCGAAGACCTGGAAGGAGGGCAACCGCGGTGAAACCCGGCTACAAGCAGACCGAGGTCGGGGTGATTCCGGAGGATTGGGATACGCCGTCCATTGGAGCCTACCGACCGTTTGTCACCAGCGGATCTCGTGGGTGGGCTGCTTACTATGCAGAATACGGGTCGCCATTCATCAGGATCACCAATCTGAACCGGGGATCGATCTACTTGGATCTCGATGACCTCCGCTTCGTCGCTATTCCACCTCAAAACACCGAAGGTCAGCGAACTGTCCTGCAGGACGACGATCTGCTCATTTCGATCACAGCTGACATTGGCATCGTCGGCATCGTGTCCCACGAATTGCCTAAACCGGCCTACATAAATCAGCACATCGCCTTGGTGCGATTCGATCGGGGGCGGATATCACCGAAGTACGTGACCTACTGCCTGGGGTCCGAACGAACCCAACGGATCTTCCGGGCATTGACTGACTCGGGAGCAAAAGCAGGGATGAATCTCACGACCGTTCAGCAAATTCGCTTTGCGGCACCACCCACCCTCGCCGAACAAGAAGCCATCGCTGCGGCCTTGAGCGATGCGGATGCCCTCATCGACTCCCTGGAGCAACTCATCGCCAAGAAACGCCTCCTCAAACAAGGGGCCATGCAGGACCTCCTCACCGGCAAGAAACGCCTCCCGGGGTTTGGGGGGGATTGGGAGGTGAAGACGTTTGGCGAGATTTTCGTGTTCCTCCCCACCGCCACCAACTCGCGGAGTGACCTGGAGTCCGACGGGGACGCTTACTACATCCACTACGGAGACATCCACACCCGGTTCCACAGCCACCTCGACTTCTTCACGACTTCACCACCGAGGATCGACCGCGACAAATGCCCCAGTGCCGCCTGCCTCCGCAATGGAGATTGGGTCATGGCGGATGCATCGGAGGACTACGACGGCGTCGGCAAGACCATCGAGATCCAAGGCCTTGGCGCGGACGAGGAAGCGGTCTCGGGTCTCCACACCTTTCTCCTTCGCGAGAAAACGCCGACCTTCGCCCCGGGCTTCAAAGGCCACCTTGGGAACCTGAAGTCCCTTCACGAGCAATACCTGCGGGTAGCGACCGGCATGAAGGTCTATGGAGTCTCGAAGACGGCGCTCAGGGAGCTGGAGCTGCCGGTGCCGAGCATCCCCGAACAAACCGCCATCGCCGCGATCCTGAGCGACATGGACGCCGAGATCGCCGCCCTCGAAGCCAAGCTGGCCAAGGCCCGCCAGGTGAAGCAGGGCATGATGCAGGAACTCCTCACCGGAAAGACGAGGTTGGTATGAGCGGATCCCCCGGCATTGGCCCCAAGAAACCAAACAAACTCATCATCGAGCCAGCGGATCTTGAAGCAGGAGATATCCTTCTCTGTGTGGGTTCTGATCGGTTGGCATCGATTGTCACGGCAAAGACCAAGAGCAAATACACCCACGCCGCCATCTGCTACAGTCCTACCGAGGTTGCTCACATTGGCGATAAAGTGGAGAAGGTGCCTACCAGCGACTTTATCAAGGACTTCAAATATGTTGCCGTATTTCGGGGTCCTGACTTCTGGACGGAGCAGAGCCTCTCAACACTGCAGGTGTTTATCGACGGGAAGGTGGGCACGGAGACATCCTACGACGAAGAGGCGGCCCGCAGCCTGATGAAGCGGCAGAAGGCACATCAAATCGAGTCTTTGGGAAAGCTGAGGGAGCATTTTGAAGATGGCGTGCCGGAACCAGAGCACGACAAGGTAAAATATGTCTGCTCGGAATTCGTCACCGCTTGCTTGGCTGAAGTCGGAATCTGGGGTGCCGGCATGAAAACAGGCTACCAGCCAGATGCACTCCACCCAGGAAACCAGGGTCACGACGCAAGTTTTGGCTTCCTCGTTGGCTTCTTGCAGGCTGACCCCGCAGTGATCATTCCAGAGGACGACGAGTTCGCCCGATCCATGACCAACGGGATGACTTACGGTGAGTGGGTAGAAGTCTCCATGGATTTGGCGGACAATCCGCCTCAGACAGACCAAGTGCTAAGCGAGCAGGAGATCCAGAGCCTACTCCAGAACCTTTCAGACAACACCGATGCCAACCCGTAAAGCAGCCAAGAAAGCGGCACGGGCCGTCCGACAGCCGCCCTCCGCCGGGGAGCTCTTCCTCATGGCGGAGGCCAATTTGGATGCAGCAAATACCTGCTACTCTGACTGCCAGAGAAGGGATCAGGAATTCGCCAGTGGAAACCGTAATGTCGAAGGGACGTTTCAAGTGATCCCCGCTGTGTTCCTCTATTTTCGGGCTGTCGAACTGGCTCTCAAGGCAGCCATTCGTGAGAGGAATCTGGCCACACCCGATCAAATCCGCTTTCGATCACTTGGCCACAATCTGGAAGCCTTGATCAAACGGGCGACCGTCGGAACTGGTGCCTTTACCTTGGCAGAAATGGGGATGGATCAGACCGCCAAGGACTTCCTAGAGAGATGGTCGGATGAATATGGCAGCAAGTCGTTCGAGTATCACTTCGGACCTTGGGATATTCCGGAACCTGCCGATTGCCAGCGGATCGCAACGTCCATTGTCGAGGCGATTAGGCCGATCGCGAAAGCACTGAATCCGCCGGAACTGTAGGTCAGAAGGGAGATGAGCATGAACCCGTCGGCATCATGACAAAGCACGACGAGATGGCGGAGTTCCTCCGCGAGTTGAACGAGGGCACGCTTGGAGCCTACGAGAAACGGCGGTCCCTGGTGCAAGAGCACTGGGGCATCGAGCAGAACGTCCTGGCCGGCGGCTATGGCTACCGGCAGATCCTCGAATTGATCCAGAACGGAGCCGACGCGATTCTTGAGGCTCACGAGGACGGCTACGGAGCGGAGGCGAGGATCGAAGTGCTGCTCACCAAGTCCCACCTCTACGTCGCCAACACTGGAGCTGCCATCAGCAAGGAGGGTATCGATGCCCTTCTCAGCTCCCACAGTTCGACGAAGCGGGGCAATCAGATCGGTCGATTTGGACTCGGGTTCAAATCGCTGCTTCGACTTGACGGGGTCATCGACATCTTCAGCAAGACCTGGGGCGGGATCCGCTTTGATCCCCAGCGATGCCGTCACGAGATCAAGGAGCGGTTTGGTGGCGAGAACGCCCCCGGCCTGAGGATGGCGTGGAGCCAGGGGCACAAGGACCGGTTCGCGGATTCAATGCTCGGACGCCTGGGTTGGGCGGAGACAATCGTGCGGGTGGAGATCGCCGACGCCAAGCTCGTCGAGCCGCTACGCGCTGAGATCCTCGAGTTTCCCGCGGAGTTCCTGCTCTTCAATCCGATCCCCATCCAACTCGCGCTGGATGTGGGCGGTTCAGAGCCACGGGTGTTTTCCGTCGAGGGGGAGGGGGAAACCCGGGACTTGGTGGAGGGGGACAAGCGATCGGCTTGGCGGTTGTTCCAGATGGAAGTGCCTGTGACGGACGAGGCGGCCAAGTCGGACGCCACCCACATCCATGACCGGAACAAGGTTCCAGTGGCGTGGGCCGTCCCGGTTGCCGGTCGCCGAGAGGAGACGGGTCGTTTTTGGGC
The DNA here is from genome assembly GCA_937957985.1 of uncultured Verrucomicrobiae bacterium. Taxonomy (GTDB): domain Bacteria; phylum Verrucomicrobiota; class Verrucomicrobiia; order Verrucomicrobiales; family Akkermansiaceae; genus Haloferula. The sequence goes on along the minus strand of CALGOH010000202.1, from coordinate 6,043 downwards.
GTTTTTCCCGACGAAGACGCCCACCTACCTTCCTGGTATCCTGAACGCCCCATGGAAGCTGAACAATGACCGGCAGGGACTGATCACCGGGGCCTGGAACGAGATGTTGATGAAGGCAGCCGCCGAGTTGGTGACCCGGTCGATCATGTCGCTGTCCGAGGCCGAGGACCCAGCGAAGCATCTCGATTCGTTTCCCCGCACCCGCAGGCCATCGGCCAGCGACCTTGCGATTCCGCTGTTGGAGGCGATCTGGAGTCATCTGGAGACGGCCGAGGTGATCCCGGATTGCAACAAGGATCTGCGGCCGGGGAATGATCTGCTCAACCATCCCACAAGCGAAGGAGACCTTCTGGAGAAGTGGATGGCGCTTGTCGACGACGAAGAGGTCCGAGCGGAATTCGTCCACCCCTCATGTCTGCGTCGCGAGCGGAAGGCCCGACTGGCGGAACTGTCGAGGCGGCTGATCGAGAAGCACGGCGATGGTTACTGGGCCTGTGCGGAGTGCAAATGGGAGGATTGGATTGCATCCGTCGCAAGTGCTGAGGAGGAAAAGGCCAAGGACGTGATCCGGCTGGTTCATGACGTCCACCGTCACTGCACGCCGGAGGACTGGAGCGAGGTCCAGCCCAAGCTCCGAGTGATTCCCGACCGAAGTGGCGGGCTACGTCGTCCGGATGAAGTGATGATCGGTCCGCCAGAGGAGCTCCCGCCCGATGTTTCCGGGATTGCGACATGGCTCCTCGAGGACCCCGAGTTGCGGAGGATCCTCCGAACCGCCTTGGGGGTCGCCGAACTCGAAGGGCGGGCATGGCTCGAACGGCTGAATTCAGCACTGGTCCGTGCGATAGGCAGATGGTCCCCGGACTCTTCGTGGGAGGATTTCTGGCAACTGCTCTTGGCCAGTCCTCGCGATGTCGCCCTCGGTTTCGCCCGCGACAAGAAGCAGCAGATCAAGGTGGCAAATCGTGAAGGAGAATGGGTCACGCCTGCGGAGGTGCTGCTACCGGGGCGCTTGGTTTCCGGGGACGACGACGAGAACTCTCAGGCCCTGGTGCATGCGACCATGCACGGGGAGGGCCGTGATTTCCTGTTTGCCGTCGGGGTGACGGATCTGCCCGAAGGCGAGACCGTCATCGAGGGTGATTGGGAGGGCAGGCCGACTCTCGCCTGCTTCTCGGCATGGTTGAGGGGGGCACGGGATCGATACAAGGCGGCGCACCAGAATTCGGCCCGTCGCGACTACCTGTCGCCGAAGTTTGTGGCCCTTCCCAATGGGTGGCACTTTCTGAGTCACCTGATGGGGCGGCCGGCGGCCATTCTCACGCATGGATTTCTGAAATGGCTCGGGAGCGATAGTTTTCGCGATGAGGTTGTATTCGGGCATCTCACGGTCGATCGCTATTCCAATATCCGAGTCGAGCATCCCCTGCTGATCCATTTGCTGATTTGCGGGGAGTTCCAGATTGGCGAGCAAACCGTATGGCTGCGGGCCGTGCTGGAAGAGGCCGACAAGAGCTGGTTTGCGAGGGTTCCTGATCTGGCCAAGTTTCGGCGGGCGTTCGACAAGCTGCTTGGATTTCACAAGCCGGAGACGGTCTCAGACGAGGACCGGAAGGCCTTCTGGAATGCCGTGATTTCGGCCTACATCACCGGGGAGAACCTGCTGGCGGAATGGACGGCCGCGATTTGGAACGGAGCCGCCGAGGCAGGTGTGCATCCCACCGGGTTCGTTGGGGCTGGAGGCACTCTGCCATTGGAGAGCGTCTACGTGACGACCTCCAGGGAACTCGCCGACCGTGTTCGGAGCGACGACGACCTCGTTTTCGTACTCAGCGCGGAAGCCGTCCAGCTCTGGGCTGAGAACGGCGCCAAGCAACTCGCCGAAGGACTGACTCCGGGTTGGAAAGAGGCACGCCCCGGCGTTTCCCTGATCGAGGCATTTCCCGAGGTTCAAACCGTGCTCTCGGCGAAGATGGCCAAGAGTGGTGTTGCGATTCGGGTGACAGAACTTGTGATGCAGTTCAACGAGTCGGCGATGCCGATTCCCTGCCTGCTTCAGGATCACACCCTCTATTTTGACGGGGATACACTGGACCAGATGCCGCTGACCGAGCGGCTCACGGTGGTGCTGACCGAACTTGGCAATGCGGGTGCCTTGAGGTGCTCGGTGGGCGAGGCTCTTGTTCAGTTGATCGACACGCAGGTCTCTTCTCGCAGGGCTCATGTCGCCGCTGGGAAGAATCTTGAAACAAGGCTGTTGCGGGCGGTGGGCGGCAAGCCAGGTCCGCTCCGCCGGGTCCTTGGAGAGCTTGGGCAGCAATCATTCGTCCGGAACTGTGGACACGAGGATCTCGCCCGGATCGTCCTGAGGCATCTGGGTCCGTCGGTTTTGCCGGCACTGGTCGAGACTCTGGAGGCAGAGGGCCTGGCCCCTCCGGGACGATGGGGTACCGCAGAAGCGAGGGAGTTCGTAAGGCAGCTCGGATTGCCGGAGGAGTTCGGGGCAGCACGGACCGCAAGGCGTGAGCCGGAGGAATGGTCTCAGGGGCCGTTCCCCTTGCCACCCCTGCATGACTTCCAAGAAGAGGTTCGTGATGGGGTGAAGGCGATGATCGACCGCGAGAAGACCAACCGGAAGGCGGTGATCAGCCTCCCCACCGGCGGTGGGAAAACCCGGGTGACGGTCGAGATGGCCGTGGAGTTCACTCTGAAGCCCGAGACGGATCGGAGAGGAGTGCTTTGGATCGCTCAGACCGATGAGCTGTGTGAGCAGGCCGTGCAGGCATTCCGTCAGGTCTGGCCCAACCGCGGGGCGGAACGCACCGGGCTGCGGATCATCCGGATGTGGGGCGGTAACCCGACGCCGAGCATGCCGGCCGCAGGAGAACCCTTCGTGGTCGTTGCTTCGATCCAGACGCTTGATGCCCGGGGCGGGATTCCGGGTGGAGATTGGGCATCGCGGTTCGGGATGCTGGTCATCGATGAGTGCCACCATGCGATCACGCCGAGTTACACCCGGCTGCTGCGATTTGTGGGCTTCGATGCAAGAGCCGGCGAGGAGCAGCAGAATCACGAGCTGGTGAGTCTGGGGCTCAGTGCCACACCATTCCGCATGGACGACGATGAATCGCAGCGCCTCGCCAAGAGATTTGCAAATCGCTGGTTTCCCCACAACCAGGAGGATCTCCACCGCCGACTGCTGAAGCAGGGTGTACTCTGCCAGGTGACCAACGAAGAGCTTCAGTCCGGCACTGGATTGAGCAGTTTAGAAGAAGATGAGCTCGGCCAACTCGATGATCTCGACGGGTTTGGTGCAGAGCAATTGCTCGAGAGAATCAACCAAAGGCTTGGTGATCATGGAGGACGGAACATCAAGCTCGTGGAGCGGATCGACGCCTGCGAGGAGCAGTCGATCCTGCTTTTCGCCAACTCCGTCAGCCATGCCTGCGAGATGGCCGCCCGGCTGAATCTGGCCGGGATTCCGTCAGCGGCGGTGAGTGCGACCACTTCGCGGAACGCCCGCCGATACTTCCTTGAGCAGTTCCAGAGGGGCGAGCTGCGGGTGCTCTGCAATCACAGCGTGCTGACAACCGGCTTCGACGCCCCGAAGACGGACATGCTGCTCATTGCCCGGCAGGTGTTCAGCCCCGTGCGCTACATGCAGATGGTCGGCCGGGGACTCCGCGGCGTGAAGAACGGCGGCACGGAGAGATGCCGGATCGTGACCGTGCTCGACAATCTGGGTCGGTTCCAGAACAAGCACCCCTACCACTTCTGCAAGCGGTTCTTCGTGAACTACCAGGAATGATGAAGAAGCTCCTCACCGGAGAGTCGAGGTCGGTATGAATAATCGAAGTTCAAGTACAGCCGCCCTTGCTGCCACTCGGGATTTCATCACCAGCCTATCTGATTCCTGGTGCAAGATCCGCCAGGCGGAGATCGAGCGGAACAGGAAGGAGAACCACCACTACAATCCGCTGAGGTCGATCACGATCAAGGAGACGGACCACAGCCGAATTCTTGGTGAACTGCTGAAACCGGACGGAAGCCACGGTCAGGGTCGTCTGTTTCTGGATTCCTTTCTGCGACGGATCGGCATCGATCCGGTGGAAGGGAAGTGGATCGTCACGGTCGAGCAGGATCGGATCGACATCCTTCTTCGTCGTGATGAGCCGGCCAGCGTGGTGATCATCGAGAACAAGTCCTGCAACGCCAGCGACCAGCCGGGGCAGCTCTACCGCTACTGGTTCCGGCAGATCCACCAACGGCACCCCGGCCTTCGCTACGATTATCTCGATCTCGAGAAGCGGTTCCGGGTCATCTATCTGCCGCCGGGTGAGTATGCCCGTCCTGGGGAGAGGAGTGTGGTCCGCCCTCCCGATGCCGCCTATTCGGCCTGCAAACACGCACGCTTGCCGGAGTCCATTCTCGACTGCCGGTCCTTCGAGGCCGATGTGGCCGAATGGCTCAACGAACTGATGGAATCCGAGACGGGACTGAGCGAGCGGTTGCGGATCTTCCTCAAACTCTACACCGAAATCTGGAGACTCCGATGAAGGAACACCTGACGAGCAAGGCCGCGGAATGGTTCAGCGATCTGGATGCCTGGAACGCCTTCATCGAACTCGCTCCGCTGAGCGTCAGTATCCAGGACCTCTGGCTTGACGTTGGGTCGCGAGCCCTCCGGAAGCACTTTCACGACCGTCCGAGTCCCGGATGGGATTTCACCGCTTGGGAGGGATACATCCGGGATACCTGGTGGTTTCTGGAAGAGTTTGGGCAGGATTCCGTGGGGATCGGCTACGGCTGGAAGTATCACCTTTGCCTCGGGGTGAAGTCGGGTCAGCGGGTGGATCGTGCAGCCCTGACCGAGAGACTGCTCAGCGAGGACTATCGACCGCTGCTGGACGCCTTTGGAAGGAACGATCCGAATGATTTCGGGTTTCCGCTGCATCAGTATGGGGACTTCTCCTTCGGTACGGCGAACGACGGCAATTTGTCGGAGCATGAGATTGCCTGGCATGCGGGTCACCGCACCGGGGCCTTCGTCGAGCAAGCAGCGGCGAAGATTGAGGCCTTTACCCGCAATCCGGAGACGACGGAGCTGATGCGGAGGCTCAATCTCGAGTTGCTCGGCCGGGGTTCAGGCGAGGGATCTTGATGCGAACGGAACGCGAATCGTGACTTCCAGCCAAGAAACCGTCGACAGGCTGCCTGTGGTTGCCTTATCCCGATGAAGCCCATGAAAGCGATTAAGCCCAGAACTGACGCCACTCAGGGCATCCCCTGCTTCGAGTGCGAGGCAGGAACCTTGTTGCCGACTGTCTGCGACCACCGGGTGGAACTCGCCGAGGGGAAAGTCCTCGCCGTTCCCGAGGTTCCCATGCTGGTGTGCGACCAGTGCGGGGACCGGGTCACCGGCGACGAAGGCAACGCCCGCATCAACGCCTTCCTCGACGAGAACCTCAATCGTTCCGGTCTGACTGGTGGACGACACCGCCTGCGGACGGGGAGAACGCCGACTCCCGACGACGGCGGCGAAGATCGGGTTGCCTCCTGAATCGGAGAGGGTTAGGGTCAGGCCACACAATGAGCAAGAAGACGCTGGAACAGGAGAGCCTTGAGATCAGGGAGCTGGAAGCGCGCTTCCCGACCCTTTCGGGCGAGGCGTTTTCGGCGGCGGCGAAGCGGTCGCTGGCAGCGGGTGAAACGGTGACCCAGGCGTTTGGTGGCCAGGTGCTCCGGATTTCCCCTGGCGGCGGACGAGTGGTGGTGAAGACGATCCCCGAGCCGCTGGCGGTTGAGGCCGGCTCGAAGATCCGGATCCGGTGAGCGACTCCCGGCCAAGGGTGCGAATGTTCGCCGGGCCCAACGGCTCCGGGAAGAGTTCACTGAAGGAAGTCCTTCCGGAGAAGCTTCAGGGGATTTACCTGAACCCCGACGAGATCGAGGCTACGCTCAGGCGGGAGCGACGGCTCGATCTCGCCGCCATCCAGCTCGCCGGGGCATCCGGGGAAATCCTTGAGCGGCTTGGCTCGCTTCG
>CALGOH010000201.1 GCA_937957985.1 uncultured Verrucomicrobiae bacterium | reverse complement strand
TCCTGGCGATTCGAAGCTGGCCGAAAGGGGACTTTTTCGACAGCCTCAACAAGCCATGAGTGGCAACGCGGGCCACGTCGAGTGATTTTGGTTGAGTTTCATGATCCGCGTGCCACCACTATACGCTCGAAAAATACCGCCCCGTTGATTGACGGCGTGCGCACCGTGTGTATCGTCAGGCGGTGTCGAGCCGGACAATCATTGCCAGACTCAAGGCCGAGGGGTGGACCCTCGTGAACGTTCGGGGGGCGCACCATCAATACAAGCAACCCAAGCGGCGGCGGAAGGGTGACCGTGCCTCACCCAAAGAAGGATCTTCCGATGGGGACGGTTCGGAGCATTTTCCGTCAAGCTGGCTGGGACTGGCCACCCTGAGATGCATGAGATTTCCAGTCGTTATCCATAAGGACAAGGACTCCGATTATGGAGTCACGGTTCCCGACCTGCCGGGATGCTTCTCGGCAGGCGATACGGCCGACGAGGCACTTAGCAACGCTGTTGAAGCGATCGAGTGCCATATCGAAGGCCTTCTGATTGACGGAGAGCCGATTCCCCGCGGGCAGCCGATCGAGCACTACCGATCAAAGCGCGAGTTTTCAGACGGCATCTGGGCTTTAGTCGATGTCGATCTTTCCAAGCTCTCCGGCAAGGCGAAGCGCGTGAACATCACGCTTCCCGAAAGGATACTGGTGCAGATTGACTCTTTTGCGTCGAAGACCGGCGATACCAGATCGGGTTTTCTCGCGCACGCCGCTCTGGAGTATGTGAGCGCACATAGCGAACAAGAAGAGCGAACAAGGCGGCGCTCCTAACACCTGGCCCGTCGCGGGTCCAGGGCAGCGGGGCTTCATCGCTGCCTTGCGGGGGCGCGGATCCGGGGCGAACCTTCACGAAGATGAAGAGAATCCTCATCCCCGCCGCCGTCCTGCTCCTCGGGGGGCTCTCCGTGTGGTGGTTCTCCCCGACCCGGGTGCTGATGCGCCGCACCGCGGCCTTCATCGACACCGCCAACGTCCCCGCCGGCATGAGCGACATCGGTCGCGGCGCCCGCGGGCAGAATCTCGCGGAGTACCTCGCCGGATCGATCCAGGTCGATTCCCCCGAAGCCCTCGCGGAAGAGGTCGGAAGGGAGTGCTCCCGCGATCAGGCAGCCGCCCTCTACTCGGCGGTCGCCGGCTACTGCCGGGAGATCTCGATCACCGACCTGTCATTCACCGGCGTGTCGATCGACGGCGACCGGGCGGTCGTGCGTTTCACCGCGGACACCATCGTCGATCTGGGGAGCCGCCGCCCCATCGACGGCCTCGTCACCGTCGAAAGCCGCTGGCGGAAAACCGACGGCGACTGGCTGCTCGAAGCCTTCAAGTGGGACGAGCAGCCGCGGCAGTAGGATCAAACCCGGCGAGGCCGCGTTTCCGCGCCATCCTTCCCCACCCGCATTCCGGGATCATCGCCCTCGATCTCGCCGGACTCGACGACGACCGGCTGGAGCCCGGCGGCACGATCACGAGCCACGGCATTGGCGGCGCCCCGGGCGAGCGCGGCGAGAGCGCCCCGCACCTCCGGGTTCTCCAGATGACGGCAATCCGGCAGTGGCCGGGCATCTTCCGTTCGGTATGGTGGGGAATCTTCCATCAACCTTCCGCCGCCACCATCGCCCGCATCCAGCAGGAGGGGCGGCTGCCGGCAACCATCGTAGATGAAGCACTCATCCACAAGTCCGCGATAAACCTTCTGGAAGTTGTCCAGCCCCCGGACAAAGCGTCGTCGGATCACGTCCGGCGGAATGTTGTGACCTCCTTGCAGAACCCTCCGCTCCACCCTTCGGATCGCGAAATCCGAATCGGGAAGGGACAGGAAATGAAGTGTCAGACGATAGCCCGCAGACTGCCACCGGGGAACCTGTCGGGCCCAACTGCGGGTGGACAGGGTGGTTTCGATGCTGAAGCATGCTCCGGCGGCGACAAGCTCGTCGATTCGGCGCAACATGAGCCGACCCGCCGCAAAGGCGACCTTCTCGGGGCAGAACGGACTGAGGCCCGCGGCGATGAGGTCGGCGTTGACGAACTCCCGGCAGGCCGCCTCGTTGGGCAGGAATTCCTCGGCAAACGTCGTCTTGCCCGCCCCGTTCGGTCCGGCAATCATGTGGATTCTTTTCACGACTTGGAACCGTTGTGGACACCGCGCTGTTCCCGGGGCACCGCGGGGACGGCCCGCCGGCTACTCCCACTCGATGCTCGCCGGCGGCTTGGTCGAGACGTCGTAGAGCACGCGGTTGATTCCCGCCACCCCGTTGAGGATGTCGTTGCTGGTCTGGCGCAGGAGTTGATACGGCAGTTCGACCCAGTCGGCGGTCATCGCGTCCTCGCTGACGACCGCCCGCAGGGAGATCGCCCACTCGTAGCTGCGCTCGTCGCCCTTCACGCCGACGGTGCGGACCGGGACCAGCGCGGCATAGGCCTGCCAGACCTTGTCGTACCAGCCGAAGTCCTTGAGATGGTCGATGAAGATCGCGTCGCACTCGCGGATGATCCCGAGCTTCTCCCCGGTGATGTCGCCCGGGCAGCGCACCGCGAGCCCCGGCCCGGGGAAGGGATGGCGGTGAAGGATGTCGTGCGGAATCCCGAGCGAGGCGCCCAGCGCCCGGACCTCGTCCTTGAACAGCTCGGCAAGCGGCTCGAGCACCTTGCCCTCGGCCTGGAGCTGGAGCACGCGATCGACGCGGTTGTGGTGGGTCTTGATCTTCGAGGCCTTCGACTTGGCGTTGGACGCGCTCTCGATCACGTCGGGATAGAGCGTCCCCTGGGCCAGCATTTCGGCGTCGCCCACCGCGTCCCAGAAGACATCGATGAAGAGGTTCCCGATGATGTCCCGCTTCTTCTCCGGCTCGGAGATCCCGGCGAGATCGCCGAGGAAACGTTCGGACGCCTCGACCGTCTCGATCGGCACGCCCATGCGGTGGAAGTTGTTGCGCACCTCCTCGCCCTCGTCCTTCCGCATCAGGCCGTGGTCCACGAAGATCGCCCGCATCTTCACCCCGGCCTCGTGCAGAAGCACGGCGAGCACGGTGCTGTCGACGCCGCCCGAGACGCCGCAGACCACCTGCCGGTTCCCCACCGTTTCGCGGATGCCGTCGATGATCTCCCGCTTGAGGTCGTCGATGCGGAAAGGCTCGAGCTTCCCGGCGTGGAGCAGGAAGTTGTGAAGGATGCGCGTCCCCTCGTGGCTGTGGGTGACCTCGGGGTGGAACTGGATGCCGAAGAAACGCTCGCCCCAGCGCAGCGCCACCGGCGTGCCGTGCTGGTTGGTGGCGATCACCTCGCAGACCTCGCCGAGGTCCCGCACGGTGTCGGAGTGGCTCATCCACACCTGCGAGTCGTGGGTCAGTCCCTCGAAGAGCCCTTCGGACGAGACCGGACGCAGCTTCGCCGGACCGTACTCGCGCTTGTCGCTGGGATGCACGCTGCCTCCGAACTTGATGTTGAGAAGCTGCATCCCGTAGCACACGCCGAGGACCGGCACGCCGAAACGCTGGAGCGCCGCGAAGTCGAGATCCGGCGCGTCGGCGTCGGAGGTGCTCTTCGGACCGCCGGAGAGGATGATCGCGCCGGGATTGCCGATGCCGGGGAAATCCTCGATCGCGTAGAGCCGGGCGAAGTAGCCGAGCTCGCGGACCCGGCGCACGATGAGCTGCGTGTACTGGGAGCCGAAGTCGAGGACGGCGACGTGATTGTCTTCGTGCTGCATGAACGTTCTAACTGAAAGGCTGGTAGTTGGTGGGCTCCTCGGTGATCACGATGTCATGGACGTGGCTCTCGCGCAGCCCGCCGGGGGTGATCCGGGTGAAGCCGGCGCGCTCGCGCAGCTCGGCCAGAGTGGAGGCGCCGACGTAGCCCATGCCCGAGCGCAACCCGCCCATGAGCTGGAAGATCACATCCTCCAGCGGACCCTTGTAGGGCACCCGTCCCTCGACGCCCTCGGCGACGAGCTTGCCGGAGGAATTCTGGCTGTAGCGGTCTCCGGCACCCTTCTTCATCGCGCCGATCGAGCCCATGCCACGGTAGGTCTTGAACCGGCGACCCTGCGAATAGACGGTCTGCCCGGGACTTTCGCGGGTGCCGGCCAGCAGCGAACCGAGCATCACCAGGTCGGCCCCGGCGGCGAGCGCCTTGACGACATCGCCCGAGTAGCGGATGCCCCCGTCGGCGATCACCCTCACCCCCTTCGAGCGGGCGTAGGGAGCGACATTCTGGATCGCGGAGAACTGCGGCATGCCCACCCCCGCGATCACCCGCGTGGTGCAGATCGATCCCGGGCCGACGCCCACCTTCAGGGCGCTCGCACCGGCATCGATCAGGTCCTTCGCGCCCTGCTCGGTCACCACGTTGCCGGCGACCACCGGACGGTCGGAAAGCGCGCGGAGCTTTTCGATGACCTCCATCACCCGGGTCGTGTGCCCGGTCGCCGCATCGATGAACAGCGCGTCGGCGCCGGCCTCGATCATCGCCTGCCCACGCTCGATGCAGTCGGGGCCGACCCCCACCGCCGCGGCGCAACGGAGGCGGCCGTTCGGATCCTTCGCCGCGTTCGTGTAGGCCGCGCGCTTCTCGATGTCCGCCCCGGTGATGAGTCCGACGAGGCGGCCCTCGCCGTCGACCAGCGGCAGCTTCTCGATGCGGTTCTGATAGAGAATGCGGCGCGCCTCATCGAGTTCGGTGTCGGGCGTGGAAGTGACCAGCCTTTCACGGGGGGTCATGACGTCGGCGACGGTGGACTCGTTGCAGTCGAGGTAGCGGATGTCGCGGCCCGTGATCATTCCCTCGAGCCGGCCTTCGCCATCGACCACCGGGAAGCCCGAGAAGCCGTGTTCCTCCATGATCGCGACCACTTCGCTCACGGTCTGCTCCTTGCGCACGGTCAGCGGTTTGAGGATCACGGCGTTCTCCGATCGCTTGACCCGGGAAACCATCACCGCCTGCTCGTCGATCGGACAGGCGCGGTGGATCACGCCCATGCCGCCCTCGCGCGCGAGGGCGATGGCCAGCTCCGCCTCGGAGACCGTGTCCATGGCCGCCGAGACCACGGGAATCCGCAACGGGATGTCGTCGGTGAGCGAGGTGGTGAGGTCCGTGGAATCCGGGAGCACGCCGCTCAACCGGGGGACCAGAAGGACGTCGTCGAAAGAGAGTCCGAGGGTGATGTCCGCCATGGCGGAGTCAAAAGAGCCCGCTCCCGGGAATCAAGCCCGAATCGGTTCGTCCGCCGAATTTCCGGGCCACATCAACTCGCGACGAGATCCATCGGGGCGGGAACCGCCACGACCTTCATGCCGGCCCGCTGCGCGGCCATGATCCCGGCCGGGGCGTCCTCGAAGGCGAGGCACCTGGCGGGATCGACCCCGAGCAACTCGGCGGCCCTGAGGTAGATGTCCGGTGCCGGCTTGCCGGCCGCCACGTCGTCGGCGGTGACCACCTCGTCGAAGAGATCGGAGAGTTGCAGCGCCTGCAGCGTTTTCTCGATCACCAGGCGGGTGCCGCCGGTCGCCACCGCCATCGGCAGCCTGCCCCGCTGGCTGCGGGCGAACTCGACGACCTCGTGGATCTCGTCGATCGCATGCAACTGGTTCAGGAACGACTCCCGCTTCTTCATCGCCACGGCCGCCGGATCGAGCTTGAGGCCATACTCGGCGTTGAGATCAACCACGATGTCGGTCGTGGGACGTCCGCCCATCGCGTAGAAGACATCCTCCTGGAAGACATTCTCCGCGCCGTAGTAGGCGAGCGCCTCGCACCACGCCTCGAAGTGCGCCGGCATCGAGTTGACCAGGGTTCCGTCACAGTCGAAGACCACCGCCTCGACCCCGTTCATGTCTATCTCAAGAGCACCGACCTTCGCCATCGCGCGGACGGGGTAGCAGCCGAACCGCCGATGACAAGTTCACAAAACGGGGAAATTTCGTCACGATTCCCGGCTGCTTGCAAAACCCGCTGAGCGCCAGCGCTATCCCTCGTTTCCGCTGAAGACGACCGGCTGCCCGGTGCCGTCCAGCTCGACCTTTCCCACCACTTCGGCGCCATCCTCGAAGGTCACCTCGCCCCTCACCGTGAGCGAGTCGCACTTCGCCAGAGAGGGATTCCCGAGCGACTTGAGGGCGTCCACGAACTTGTAGCGGTCGTCGAGCCGGATGTCCGGCGGCACGCCGTTCCGCTCCGGAATCAGGGCCACCCTTCCGTCATCGTCGATGCGGTAGGCGTCGGACCGCAGCGCGAAGAGATCCGCGCTGGTCTTGACCGGTGCGAAGCGCGAACGCGGCACCTCGATCGCGCTCGCTCCCTCGAAGCATTCGATCGCCGCGCCCATCGCGGTCTCGAGCTGATAGACGGCTGTCGACTGCTTGTCGCGCGGATCGACGGTCTTGCGGTTGCGGATCATCGGCAGCGGCAGCACGCCGCCGTTGGCGTCGAGGCATTCCTTCAGCCGGTCGAGCCGGATCCAGATCGAGTTGGTGTTGAAATAGCGGTGCCGTTCGATGTCCTGGAAAGCGTCGAGATCCCCGTCGGGACATTGCGCCACCTCGCGGAGCAGAAGCTGCCCGTCGGACCTCCGCCGCGCCAGGTGACCGCCCTTGCGGTCGGCCGGCGTCCGGCGGGTCACCTCCATCATGAAGGGGCTGCCGGACGAGGCGAACCAAGACAGCAGTTCCGGCGACAGCACCGCACCGAGGTTGTCCGAGTTGGAAACGAACGCATAACGCACGCCGTCGCCGAGCAGGCGGTCGAGCCAACCGCTGCCGACCAGCGCCGGATAGAGGTCACCGTGACCGGGCGGACACCATTCCAGCTCCGGATTTGCCGGCCACTCGACCGGCGCCATCGTCCGTGCGTCGATCTTCGGCACCTGGTTCTGCATCAATTCGACCTCGGCGGCCGTGCGAAGTCCCTCGGGAGCATGCTCCGCGAGATGCCCCAGGGTGTCGGCGCTCGAGCTGAAGCTGTTCATCAGCAGCAGCCGCACGGGCGCCCCGGTTTTCTCACGCAGGGCCGACACCTGCCGCACGATCAGGTCGAGAAAAGTCACGCCCGGCCGAACCTCGAGCAGGCTCTTCACCTTCTCCAGCCCCATGCTGGTGCCAAGGCCGCCGTTGAGCTTGATCAGGACCGTGCATGCCAGCAGCTCGGGATCGAAATCCGCCGCGGGCTCGGGATGGCTTGGCAGATCCGTGGCGGGTTCGATCCCCGCCTCGGGGATGAGCCCCGTCTCGTCACGGCGAAGCGACTCGTAGTTGCGACGGAAGGTCTCGATCGCCGGTCGCGACACCCCGGCGGCGGTCATTTTGGCTTCAAATGCGGAAAAATCGGCTGGGTTCATGCTCACAGGGGAAGGTTCAGGCACGACGCCTAATGGTGACGGGCCAAAGGTCACGCGAAAAGCTCAGCGTCCCCATCGAGCGTCAACCACTTTATTCCCTGGTTGGCATATTTTCTGCTATGACAACCGTTTGGTTCGGGTACATGCTTGGAGCGAACCGCGGCTTTTCGCCGGACTTCCATGGCCGAGCCCTCGCTCCATCAGTCCCTTTCGCAGCAGCAGTCGCTGGCGCCTCAGATGCGGCGCAGCCTCGAGGTGTTGCAGGCGAATTCGATGGAGCTGACGCAGATGGTTCGCCAGGCGCTGGAGACGAACCCGGTTCTCGAGGACGTCACCGAGTCGCTTTCGCTGGACGAGATGGGCCCTTCCGCGGACGAGGGCGATCCGATCGACGAACTCGGCCAGACCGAGGACGACTGGCGCGATCTCGAGATCATGGAACGCCGGAGCCAGAACTGGTCGTCCGAGGACGAGGAGCGTCGGGATCATTTCTACCAGTCGATCGTCGCCCCGGAAACCCTGCAGCAGCATCTCGCCGCGCAACTCGAGTTGTCCCTCGTGGACCCGTCGGTGCGCGAGGCGGCCCGCGCCCTGCTCGGCAACCTCGACTCCCGCGGCTTCTACGATCTCGCCCCGGTCGAGCTCGGCGTCCGGCTCGGCCTGGAGAAGGCCGACGTGGACGAGGCCGTCGAACTGATCCGAAGCTTCGACCCGGCCGGCATCGGGGCCTTGGATCTGCGCGACTCGCTGCTCATCCAGCTCGAGCGCCGCGATCAGAAGGGTTCCCTCGAATACCGCATCATCAGCGACTACCTCGACGACCTCGCGCGCAAGCGTTACCCGCGCATCGCCCGCGCCCTGGGCACCAGCGTCGAGCGGGTGTCCGAGGCGGCCGAGGCGATCGGCCGCCTGACCCCGAACCCGGGCGGCGAGTACGACCCCAGCGGCAACCCCCACATCCGGCCGGACGTCATCATCGAGCGGTCGGACGACGGCTGGCGGGCCCGCCTGACCAACGAGTATCTCCCGAAGCTCCGCATCAGCGACTTCTACAAGGA
>CALGOH010000200.1 GCA_937957985.1 uncultured Verrucomicrobiae bacterium | reverse complement strand
CTGAATTTCAAAAACTTTTGCAAGTTGCTGACACTCTGTCTTCTCCGCGGGAACCCGCCTCCGACAAGGGGGAGGTGCCAGGGCACCGGCACAGGAAACACCGGCGCGGAAAGCTGCCGGGATGGATGGTTGCCCGCCCCGTGAAGCTCTCCTAGGCTGCGCCCAGCCGATGCCCGCAACCACCGAACGCCCCGCCGGAAAGAAGGTCCTCCTCATGGCCACCTGTCTCTGCGACGCCTTCTACGATGACGTCGCGAAGGCCACCGTCGAAATACTCGAGCACCTCGGCGTCGAGGTCGGTTTTCCCGAAAATCAAACGTGCTGCGGTCAGCCGGCCTTCAATTCCGGCGACTGGAAATCGTCCCGGAAGGTCGCCCGCCACACCGCCGAGGTATTCGGCGGCGATCTGCCGGTGATCGTCCCCAGCGGTTCCTGCGCGGCCATGCATTTCCACGGCAACCGTCTTCAGTTCGAGGAATGCCCCGATCCGGCCATCGACTCGCTCGCCGACCGAACTTGGGAGCTGATCGACTACATCGTGAACGGCCTCGGAGTCCGCGAGTGGCCGGGACGCTTCGAGAGTCCGACGCGCATCGCCTTCCACCGCTCGTGCCACCTCCGCGGAAGCGCCTCGGGTGAAGCGATCACCTCGCTGCTTTCGACGATCGGAAACGCCGAGGTCGTCCCCTTCGGCCAGGCCGAGCAGTGCTGCGGGTTCGGCGGAACCTTCTCGGTCACCTTTCCGCACATCTCCGGCCGGATGGGCTCGCTCAAGCTCGACCACATCCTCGAACAGAAACCCGACCTGCTCGTCTCCGGCGACATGTCCTGCCTGATGCACCTCACCGGCCTGGCGCAGGCCCAGGGCCGGCCGGTCGCCCACAAGCACGTCGTCCAGGTCCTTCGCGACACCCTTCCATCCTGATTCCCCGCCATGGTCAACCGCCAGCCCATCGACGTCTACGCGCACCAGATCGACGACGAAAAGCAGGCCTCGGTCCTCGGCGGATCGGCGGCCAGCACCGACAAGCGCTATTCCGCCCTCTTCAACGACTACGAGGATCCCGACGCGATCCGCCGTCTCGCCGGCGGCATCAAGGATCACACGCTTCACCATCTCGACCGCTACCTGGAGCAGGCGGAGGAGTCGCTTGTCCGCAATGGCTGCCACGTCCATTTCGCCGACACCGCCGACGACGCGCGCGATGCCGTGCTTTCCATCCTCCGCGACCGCGGGATCACCCGGCTGACGAAGTCGAAGTCGATGGCGTCCGAGGAAATCCACCTCAACGACCACCTCACGGAAAACGGAATCGAGGTGCTGGAGAGTGACCTGGGAGAGTTCATCATCCAACTGGACGGCGACACTCCGTCGCACATCGTCCGGCCGATCATTCACAAGAACCGCCGCGAGATCGCCCGCAGCTTCCAGCGCGGCGGCATCGCCGACGACTACAACGACGATCCTGAGACCATCACCCGACGCGCCCGCGTCCACCTCCGCGAGAAATACGTGCAGGCCGAGGCGGTGATCACC
The DNA here is from genome assembly GCA_937957985.1 of uncultured Verrucomicrobiae bacterium. Lineage (GTDB taxonomy): Bacteria > Verrucomicrobiota > Verrucomicrobiia > Verrucomicrobiales > Akkermansiaceae > Haloferula. The sequence goes on along the minus strand of CALGOH010000200.1, from coordinate 3,646 downwards.
GGCGGCAATTTCATCAGCGCCGAATCCGGACGCGTCGTGCTCGTCACCAACGAGGGCAACTCACGCTTCGGCATGGCACCGTCGCGCGTGCACATCGCCCTGGTCGGCATCGAGAAGCTGGTCCCGACCGACCGCGACCTCGCCGTCTTCCTCAACCTCCTCGGCCGTTCCGCGACCGGCCAGCAGCTCACCGTCTACACCGAGTTCATCAGCGGCCCGAGGGACGACTCCCAGCCGAGCGGCCCGGAGGAAATGCACGTCGTGCTGATGAACAACGGGCGCACCGACGTCCTCGGCTCGAACTGCCGCGAGATCCTGCGCTGCATCCGCTGCTCGGCCTGCCAGAACGTCTGCCCGGTCTACCGCCAGGCCTCCGGCCACGCCTACCGCAGCCCCTACGGCGGGCCGGTCGGTGCGGTCCTCTCGCCCATCCTCTTCGGTGACCGCTTTCCGGAGCTGGCCGATCTGCCGAAGGCATCGTCGCTGTGCGGCGCCTGCAACGAGGTCTGCCCGGTCGACATCCCGCTTCCCGACCTGCTGCTCCGGCTCCGCGACAAGGCCAAGAAGGAGCACATTCCGCAGCCCGGCGACCTGCCCATGGCGCCCTTCGCCACCCTGGCGACCTCGCCCGCCATCTGGCGCACCGCCATGACCATGAGCAAGGCCATGAACCACCTTCCCATCCAGATGGCCCCGGTCCGCCCCCTTCAGGACTGGCTCGGCCAGCGCACCCTCCCCGAATGGCACGGCGGCGACTTCCGCAAGTGGCTGAAGAAACGGAAGGAGACAGATCAACCGCAAAGAACGCAAACATCGCAGAGTCCGAGCAAATCGGACGCATCCTCATGATTCATCCTTCTCTTCTTTGCGCCCTTTGCGCTCTTTGCGGTTAAATCCCATCTTCTCCTCATGTCCCGCGAATCCATCTATTCAAAGATCCGCTCGGCGCTCGCCGATGTGGAGAGCAAGGCAGAACATCCCGGCTTCGAGGACGCCGCGATCGTTTCGAGCCGGCGCCTCGGCACCGACTCCCCGAAAGGCGCGTTCACCCGGAACTTCGAGGCCGTGCACGGCCGGGTGATGAACGGCATCGACGAATTGCTGAGCCTGCTCAAGGAACAGGGTCGGATGCACGGCTACTGCGACCCCGACCTGATGGACCCGATCGGCAACGCCCTGACTACCGGCGGATGCACGGTCGAGACCACCTACGACCGCGAGCGCTACGACGACTACGAGTTCGGCATCACCCGGGCGACCGCGGCGATCGCCGAGACCGGGTCGCTCGTCCTCGACGACGCCCGCACCTCCGACCGGCTCGCGGCCTTGTCGCCGTGGATCCATGTGGCCGTACTGCGCGAGGCCGAGATCGTCCGCACCGTGCCGGATGCCCTGAAGCAGCTCGGACCCAGCCGCAACATTATCTGGGCGACCGGCCCGTCGAAGACCGCCGACGTCGAGGGCATCCTGATCGAGGGAGTCCACGGTCCCGGCGAACAGATCGCCCTGCTCATCGGCTGAAGCCGGGCCGCAACTTCGTCCTCGTCACCGGGTTCCTTCCGTGAACCATGGAATTGACCGCCCCGCAGGTCGGGCTGTTCGACATGCCGGAGCCCAGGACCCAGCCTTCGACCGATCCCGAGAACGACCGCGACATCGCGCTGCTGTCGCTGGTGGCGAGCGGTGACGAACCGGCATTCCGCCAGCTCGTCGAGCGGCACCAGCACGCGGTCGTCGGCACCATCGCCAAGATGCTCAGGGACCCCGTCGAGGCCGAGGACCTCGCCCAGCAGGTCTTCATCCGCGTCTGGAAGCACGCCGGGCGCTGGACACCCGATGCGAAATTCACGACCTACCTGTTCACCATCACCCGGAACCTGGTCTACAACGAGAGCCGCCGCCGCTCGCGACGACGCGAGGTTTCCTCCGACGCACGCCAGGACGCCAAGGGCTACGAGCCGGAAAGCGACCGGCGCCACGAGCCCGATGCCGAGGCGGAACGGGCCGAGATGCATGAGGAGATCGACGCGGTCATCGCCGAGCTTCCGGAAGCCCAGCGGATCGCCGTCATCCTCTATTCCTACGAGTCGATGCCCTACGAGGAAATCGCCACGGTGCTGGGCACCTCCGTCTCATCGGTCAAGAGCCTGCTCTTCCGTGCCCGATCGACCCTCAGGGAAAAGCTTTCCCATCTGATGGGCTACTGATGCCCCATCAAGGATTGGGGAAATGAGATCGGGTCGAAGGAATCGTGTCGGAACGATCCGATCCGAAGCTGCTCCCCAAATCCAACAGGTTGGCCCAGGACCCGGCTGAGATGCCGCCTGTTGCACGGCACGAGATGCCACGGTCAGGGTATAGAGGGCAGACGGAAGGTGATACGGAGTCCCAGGCCCCTGAGATCAGCGACTTAGAAAACGGCCACCCGCCAAAAGACGGAATCCCCATCCGGTGCTTGAACCGAGAAGATCATTTCCGTGTCACCATTGCCCAGCATACCCGTGCTCACCAGCGTGACTCCTGCCGTCTCCATGGTCACCTCGGTCCAGCCCGAAAGATCCTCGCTGAACTGGAGCTGGACGGTATATCCGTCCGCCAAGGCCTCGCTGGAAACGTTCAAGGTAAGCGATCCATCGGGTTGTCGCTGCGGGACGGTGGGTTGGCCAAGGGCGAACTCCACCAGGTCCGGGAGGCCGTTGGCGTTCAGGTCGCCATCGGGCGTCGCCGGGAAACCGTTGAGGGTGGCCCATGCCTCGAATCCACTGGGGGCGAAATCAATTCCCGCCCGGTCCATGATCGGAGACACCCCCGGTACCACCGTGTCATCGATCCGGAATTCGAACTGGAACCCGTACCCGCCGGGCAGGCCCGAGAGATCGAGCCGGGCGGGCGTGAGGGTCACCACCCGGATGAAGTCCGGCGTGTAGTCGTATTGCTCGCTGACGACCTGCCAAGCGGTCCAGGTGTCGCAGGTTCCGTCGCCATCCTGGTCCACTCCGGCGCGGGCCTCGACTCCATCGACCCAGGGTCCCGGGCTCCGGAAGTCGGTATATTGGGTGATCAGGTAGAACTGCCCCTCCGCGAAGCCCACGGTCGGATCCGGATGACCTCCGGAGAGGATCTCGCCCACGAGATCGAATTCCCCGTAGATTGAATCCGAAGTGAAGCGTGCGACCCGCATGCTCTGGCCGACCGGAGCGAACTCACTGAAGAGGGAGTACTGCTCCCCGACCTTGATCGCCGTCCAGTCGCCGTAGGCATCCTGGTCCGGGGTGTGGACTTCATAGGTCGGGTTGAAGGGCACGTAGGGATGACTGAAGCTGGCGAAGGTGCCGGTGGGGGTGGTCCGATGATCCACCGGAGCCGGATGCTCGTTGGCGAAGAAGCCGTTGATTCCGTCCGCGCTGCTCGTGTGACCGGCCAACGGGGAGTCCCATGAATGGGTGGAGGCTTTCAGCGGACTCCAGTCCTCGTAGATCAGGTGGAACCGTCCGTCCGCGTTGTCGCGGAGGGCTGCCAGATCCGAACCGCTGCCATCCCGCTCGAGTACGGGACCGATGTAGGTTCCCGCAACGCCGTCGCCCAGGTCGTCATCGATGAAGACATGAGACGTGTGGTCGTTGGCGTAGTCGGAATAGATGTAGAA
>CALGOH010000199.1 GCA_937957985.1 uncultured Verrucomicrobiae bacterium | reverse complement strand
TCGACCAATCGTCATGCCCGCAGGAACGAGAATCACCCGCCGCAATCCGGACCTGCCCGGCCTCGCCGCTTTCCTCGCGCCTTGCCCAGCAATGTCTCGATGGCCTGCCAGCGAATGGGCCGCCCTCGCCAGCAGGTCTGCGAATCCCGGAACCGAACAACCATGAATACTCCGTTTGCCACCTTCTTCCTCTCCGCGTTTCTCTTTCAAATCACCCACGCCAACGAACGGCACGACGTCGTGGTATATGGAGGCACCTCAGCCGGGGTCATCGCCGCAGTCCAGGCCAAGAAGATGGGGAAATCCGCCATCATCGTCTGCCCGGACATCCACCTCGGCGGTCTCAGCTCGGGCGGCCTCGGGTGGACGGATTCCGGGAAAAAGGAAGTGATCGGCGGACTTTCGCGGGATTTCTACCACCGGGTTTTTCTTCACTACGACAAGGCCGAATCCTGGAGATGGCAGAAGCAATCGGAATACGGCAACAGGGGACAAGGGACCGCTGCCATTGATGGCTCCAATCGCACGATGTGGATCTTTGAACCGCACGTCGCGGAACAGATCTTCGAAGACTACGTGAGGGAATTCGATATCGCGGTGCATCGCGATGAATGGCTCGACCGAGAAGACGGGATCGTCATGAAGAACGGTCGCATCCGGCAAATCAAGACCCTCTCAGGAAAGGTCTTCTCCGGCAGGATGTTCATCGATGCCACCTATGAAGGCGATCTCATGGCCGCCGCTGGAGTGAGCTACACCGTGGGTCGCGAAGCGAACGCGAAATACAAAGAAACCCTCAATGGCGTGCAGACAAAGAACGCGGTCTCCCATCAGTTCGACAAACCTGTCGATCCCTACGTTGTCCCCGGCGATCCATCCTCGGGTCTCCTTCCCCGGATTCACGGCGAATCACCGGGAATCGATGGTGAGGGAGACCATCGCGTTCAGGCCTATTGCTTTCGGACCTGCATGACCGATCACGAACCCAACCGTCTCCCCTTTCCCAAGCCCGAAGGATACGACCCCATGCAATACGAGCTCGCCCTTCGCTATTTCCAGGCCGGCTGGAACGATGTCTTCCGCAAGTTCGACCCCATCCCCAATCACAAGACCGACACCAACAATCATGGCGGTTTCTCCTTCGACAACATCGGTTACAACTACGACTATCCGGAGGCGTCTTACGAACGACGCAGGGAGATCATCAAGGAGCACGAAACCTATCAAAAGGGCCTCCTCTGGTTCATTGCCAACGACCCCCGTGTCCCGAAGGACATCCAGTCCGAGATGCAAAGATGGGGCCTGGCCAAGGACGAATTCACGGACAATGGCCACTGGCCCCATCAAATCTATGTTCGCGAAGCCCGTCGGATGGTCTCCGATGTGGTGGTGAATGAAAACCGCCTCCGCGACCTCATCCCGACCGAACGTCCGGTCGGGATGGGTTCCTACAACATGGACTCCCACCACACCCAACGATATGTCGACAGTAACGGCCATGCCCGAAACGAAGGTGACATCCAACGCAATCCCGGCGGTCCCTATCCCATCGACTACGGTGCGATCATCCCCAGGAAGGAAGAATGCCAGAACCTCCTCGTTCCTGTCGCTGTTTCATCCTCTCACATCGCCTACGGCTCCATCCGCATGGAACCGGTCTTCATGATCCTCGGCCAGTCCGCCGCGACCGCAGCGTGTATCAGTCTCGACGAAAGGGTTGCAGTCCAGGACCTGTCCTTCGATCTTCTGGAACCGCGCCTCCTCGCCGATGGTCAGATTCTGGCCTGGACCAATCCTCGCGGATCGCTTGTGCCCCTGGACAAGATCAGGGGGATTGTGATTGATGAGACGAAGGCCGAACTCAAGGGAGACTGGAAAAGGTCCGGCATCCTGGCCGGCGTGCATCGGGGATACCTGCACGATGGCGATCTGCGCGACGGTTCCTGCACCGCAACCTTCACGACAGAACTCGAACCCGGCACGTACGATCTTCTCATCGCCTACACACCCAACGAGAACCGCGCCACCAATGTCCCAATCACAGTCCGCACCGGCCGCGGGATCGAACGCCTCACCCTTGATCAAAAGTCTCCACCCGAAACCGGACTCTTCCACCCCGTGGCCCGACTCATGCTCGGTGGCACTACCGAAGTGATTCTCTCTAACAAAGAAACCAACGGGCATGTGATCGTCGATGCCATCCGCTTCGTGAAACAGTGATCGGTCGTCTCATTACGCAATCCCGTCCCGATCCGGCGGTGAAGCTGGTGAGGGTTTCTTGAGGTTTGCCGCCGTCCCTGCGGCGACGCCCCACCGGGTCGACGGGCACGGGATGCGCGCTCTTGTTGCGAACGGCTGCGACCATGGCGAATTCCGGCTGCAGGTTCTGAATCAGATCCAGGGCCGCCGCCCTGTCGCGGGTCTCACGACCACCATGAACCCGGGATTCGACGACACCATCTGTTTCAGTACCAGTCGGAAAGGGGGGTGGGTGTCGACAGGTATGATGCGAAGGGCTTTCTCCGCTGCGTTTCGCGCAGCCCGTTTTAGCCTTGTAACGGGAAGAAGTATTTTGACTCGTTTCATCTCAACATCGGCTTCCGGACGTCCTGCATGCTCGTACGTCATGTACGGGCGCTTTGTTGGGAATGCGTTGGAGATCGAATGGGTTTCTGTCGTGGATCTCCCGGGATTGAACCCGCTCCGTCGCGGTGACCATGCGGACTGTCCATCAGGCCATCGTCCGCCGGATTGACGGCACGGATCAAGATCGCTGGTCGTCTGTGTGATCCCGGTTTCATCAGCTTTTCTCGAGGTTGCAAGGACGCCAGGGCTAAGATTGGGGCGATTTCAGCTGTTTCTCAGCGAGAATCGCCGCCGAACGTCCAAATCCCACCGGGGCCGCGAGCAGCCTGAGCCAATGTCTTCATCAGATCACCACGATACCGCATCGGTCGTCAGCCTGCTGACCAGGCATCAGCCGGACCTGTGGGCCTACGTCATCACCCTGATGCCGGGTGACCCGGATGCCGCGGATGTCCTTCAGAAGGTCAATCTGGTGCTCTGGACGAAACAGGGCACTTTCAAACCGGGCACGAACTTTCGGGCGTGGGCTTTTTCGGTGGCCCGCTTCGAGGTGCTGGCCCACTTGAAAAAGAGAAAACGGGAGGGCCTCATTCTGCTCGACGAAGAACTGCTGGACACGATTGCCGACGAAGCTCCCGATGCCCTGTCACCCGGCGACTCGAAGCTGGCAGCACTGGAGCATTGCCTGCAGAAGATCCGCCCACAGGACCGCGCGCTCCTCGACCACCGCTACATGTCCAATCGCGGCTTGAGCGAGTTCGCCGAACGCGTGGGTCGCAGCGTGTCGGCTCTCTCCGTGACGCTGCATCGACTGCGGGCCGGTCTCCGGCAATGTGTGAAGGAGCGACTGAACGAAGAGGAGGCCTTGTCATGACCCGAAACGAGCTCGATCGAGCCATTCAGAATGCGCTGGATGGCACCCTCACGGAAAGTGAATGCCTTGAGCTTCGGGCCGTGTTGAAATCCGATCCGGCGGCGCGCGCGCTCTACTACGAATACGCGGACCTGAACCAGTCGCTGGTCTATCGTCTTTCCCGCCTTTCTCCGGTCGATGCGGCCCGTTCGCTTGCCGATATCCGCTTGCAAGTCCAGAGCCGCCGCACGGTTCGCCTTTCGATCGCGGCGGCCGCCGCCGTGTTCGTCGCCGCACTGGTCGCCCTGAAGCTGATCTTCGTCCCCGACCCGCCGATCGCGGATTACCGGGTGGCACCCGGTAGCCTCTACACCCTTGAGACAGCCGACTCGGGAGAGGCCGCACCCGTCGACGGGCTGCACGAGGGCTCCGTCGTGAATCTCACACGAGGCAGCTTCGAACTCATCCTCCGCAACGGCAACCGCGGGGTGGTGCTGGCTCCCTCCAGGTTCGAAGTCCGCTCCGACAACGGGATCGTCCTCGAGGAGGGAACCGCTTGGTTCGAGGTGACGAAGGATGGCAAGGGCTTTCAAGTGGACACTCCGAGCTTGAAAGTCATCGACCTTGGAACGGCCTTCGGGATCCGCTCGATTCGGGGTTCGGACGACGAGGTGCATGTCTTCTCCGGGAGTGTCCGAGTGAGCAGCCCGCTTGGCGCCGAGCAGACGCTCGCGGCCGGCCAGGCCCGCTCCTGCGGCGCCACAGGAAGCCTGACCGCGATTCCGGTGCAACCCGGCATGTTCCTTACCCGCTTGCCGGAGAAGGGTGGGGAGAAATTCGCCAATGGGGATTTCGAAGCCGGCGCCCGCCCCGATGATGCGGACTTCGGCGTGGCGGCCACGGAGGCCCTGTTGCCGGGGTGGAACTTCGGCCGCGACATCAGTGTGGCCCTCCGTTCGGGCACCGGCAAACCGGGATATGGCCAGGGCAACGGCACCATTCTCTCCTCGACCGCCGACGTCCAGGTCGGCTTCCACAACGCTCCGCCTGACTACGAGGTCGGCACTCCCGACGATTCGATCTGGCAGACCTTCGGCACCGTTCCCCTCCAGCAATACGAAGTCCGCTTCGAGATGGGTGGCTTCTTTGCCTCCACGGGTGCCCTCGAGGTCACTGCGGCGGTTTATGACGGCACGGCGACCACCGGCACGCCATTGGCCCGGATCTCGGAGGGCCGCACCGGGCAGAGCCCGCGTGACAATGGCTACAATCCACCGACCCGCTTCACCTTCACCGCCAAGCCGGGCCGGCGCACCCTCGTTCTCACCGAGACCAGACC
>CALGOH010000198.1 GCA_937957985.1 uncultured Verrucomicrobiae bacterium | reverse complement strand
GGTCGGGCGCAGCACGGGGCCGGCGGCGAACAGGCCGGGCGTGTCGGCAACCAGCATCGTGTCCTTGTTGAACGCCGGCTTTTCCTCGCCGCAGCCGGTGGCGATGAGCACCGCATGAAAGCCGTCGAGCAGCGAGGCCGGGTCGTCGATGGGGTGGCCGGGCCGGATCGAGACGCCGGAGCGCTGGAGCAGGTCGAGTTCGCTGGTGAGGATTTCCTCGGGGATGTCGGGATGCTCGCGGCGGATGCTCTGCGCCGGACGTTCGTCGCGTTCGAAGATGACCGGTCGGTATCCCTGGCGGGCGAGGAACCAGGCGGCCGAGAGGCCGGTGAAACCGGAGCCGACGATGGCGACGCGTTCGATGCGCGCCTCGGCCCGCGGCGGAACCGGCGGCGGCTCGGCGGCGCGCTGGGTGTCGAGGGCGTGGAGGACGAGGCCGGCGATGGCGACCGGCTCGTCGTGGGTGCCGCGGCGGCAGCCGGATTCGCAGGGGCGGTGGCAGGCGCGGCAGAGCACGCCGGCCAGGCCGAGGTCGTGGCGGATGATGCCCGCGGCGAGCCCGGGTTGTTCGTGGCGGAGGTGTTCGAGCACCTTGGGAATGGTGAGCTGCGCCGGGCAGATCCGCTGGCAGGGCGATAGGCAGTCGCCGAGGTGGTCGCTGAAGAGCAGCTCGAGCGCCATGCGGCGGGCGCCACGGACGTCGGCGCTGTCGGACTCGATCACCATGCCGTCCACGGCGCGCGAGGCGCACGACGGGATGAGCTGGCCGCTGTGCGCGAGCTTCACCGCACAGACCATGCACGAGGCGCCCGCCTCGTAGCCTTCGAGGTGGCAGAGGGTCGGGATCTCGATCCCGGCCGCCCGCGCCGCCTGGAGGATGGTGGCGCCTTCCTCGGCAGGGATCGTGCGGCCGTCGATGGTGAGGGTGGGCATGGGAATAGGTCTTATGGGTCCTGTAGGACCTATGGTCTATGGGCTCGCCACCACGATCGCATCCTCCGGACACGCCTCAAGGCAGGCGTTGCAGCGGGTGCAGAGGGTGTCGTCGATGGTGTGGCGTTGGTAGGGGGTGGCGGGGATGGCGTCGGCCGGGCAGCGCTGGGCGCAGAGGGTGCAGCCGATGCAGCCGTCGGTGACGGCGTAGCGTATGAGCCCGCGGCACTTGCCGGCGGGGCAGCGGCCCTCGAGGTGGGCCTCGAACTCGTCGCGGAAATGCCGCAGCGCGGTGAGCACCGGGTTCGGTGCGGTCCTGCCGAGGCCGCAGAGCGAGGCGCGCTTCACCATCTCCGAGAGTTCCAGTAGTTCGTCGAGATCCTTGCGCCTGCCCTTTCCGGCGACGAGCCGGTCGAGGATGTCGAGCATGCGGCGGGTGCCGACGCGGCAGAAGGTGCACTTGCCGCAGGACTCGCACTGGCAGAACTCGAGGAAATAGCGGGCGATCGAGACCATGCAGTCGCGCCGGTCGAGCACGACCAGCCCGCCCGAGCCCATGATCGCGCCGACTTTGTCCAGCGACTCGTAGTCGATGGGCGTGTCGGCGAGGGCGGCCGGCACGCAGCCGCCGGAGGGGCCGCCGATGAGGACGGCCTTGAAGGGCGAGCCGTCGGGGGTGCCGCCGCCGATGTCCTCGACGATCTCGCGGATGGTCAGGCCCATCGGCACCTCGATCAGCCCGCCGCGGGCGACCTTTCCGGCCAGCGCGAAGACTTTCGTGCCCTTGCTTTTCTCGGTGCCGATGATCGAAAAGGCGCGTGCGCCGTGGCGCAGGATCCACGGCAGGTTGGCGTAGGTCTCGACGTTGTTGATCAGCGTCGGCTTGCCGTGCAGGCCCTGTTCGGCGGGGAAGGGCGGCTTGAGGCGGGGGATGCCGCGGCGGCCTTCCATCGACTCGAGCATCGCCGTTTCCTCGCCGCAGACGAAGGCGCCCGCGCCCTCGAAGACCTCGAGGTCGAGCGTGATGCCGGAGCCTAACAGGTCGTCCCCGAGGTAGCCGCGCTCGCGGCAGATCCGCAGGGCTTCCTTGAGGCGCTCGATGGCCGCGGGGTACTCGGCGCGGACGTAGAACCAGCCGTGGTCGGCGCCGACCGCGTAGGCGGCGATCGCCATGCCCTCGATGATGCGGAAGGGAAAGGACTCCATCAGCATCCGGTCCATGAAGGCCCCGGGGTCGCCCTCGTCGCCGTTGCAGATGACGTAGCAGTGGTCGGCGACGCTTTCGCTGACGACCCGCCACTTGCGCGCGGTGGGAAAGCCGGCCCCGCCGCGTCCGCGCAGGCCGCTCTTTTCGACCTCGTCGACGACCTCTTCCGGGGCCATCCCCCCGAGGCATTTCTCCAGCCCGGCGAAGCCGCCGTGGGCGAGGTAGTCGTCGAGATCGAGCGGATCGAGCCGTCCGTAGTGCTCGGTGGCGATGTGCGTCTGGCGACCGAAGAACGACGCGACGGGGGGCGGCGGTTCGAGTTCCGGTTCGGCGGGTTCGACCGTGCCGCCGGTGAGCCGGTCGAGCGCGAGGGCGGCGCCGTGGCGGAGGCGCGGCCACAGCCCCTGGGGCCGGAAGTGGCGAAGCAGGGTCGGCTCGACCTGCCGGGGCGTGAGGCCGGAAAGCTGGAGGATGGGCTTTTCCGGGAGGGCCAGCTCGACCATGGGCGTGCGGTCGCACATGACGACGCAGCCGACGCGCTTGATGGTGACCGGCAGGTGGCGGCGGCGGATGGCGTCCTGCAGCGCCTGGCGGGTGTCTCCGCATCCGCGGGCGATGCAGCAGGAATCGAGGCACAGGCGGACTTCCCCCTGCGGCTGGGCGGGGATTGGCACCGGTCGCGACGGCCGACGCCGGCGGCGGCGTTTCTGCTCCCGGAGGAAATCCTCGACCAGCTTCGGTGCGCCCTCGCGGGTGATCTGGCCGTGCGTCCGGTCGTCGATCTGGACGACCGGGGCCAGGGTGCAGCAGCCGACGCAGAAGACTTTCTCCAGCGTGAACTGCTGCTCGGCATCGGTGTCCTCGCCGGGGCCGAGCCCGAGGTGATCGGCGAGGACCTCGTGGACGATTTCGGCGCCGCGGGTGTGCCAGGCGGTGCCGTTGCACACGCGCAGGTGGTGCCGGCCCCTCGGCCGGGGGCGGAACTGCCCGTAGAAGGTGGAAACGCCGGCCAGCGTGGCGGCGTCGATCTCGGTGAGCTGGCAGACGCGTTCGAGCGCCGGCTCGGGCAGGTAGCGGTAGTGGCTCTGCAGCTCCTGGAGGATGGGCAGCGCCTGATCGTGGCCGCCGCCGAGACGTCCGACGACCTCATCCACGTAATCGAGATCGAGCTCAGTCTTCATCGCTGCCGATCGCGTAAAGGTGTTCCCGTCCCCGCAGATAGACCCGCCCCGGCGCGAAGGCTGGCGAGGCGCCGATTTCCTCGCCCAGCGGGTGGCGTGCGACTTCGCGGAAGCCCTCGGCATCCGCTTCGCCGATGATCATCTCGCCCTCCATCGTCAGCAGCCAGAGCCGGCCGTTGACGAGGCAGGGCGAGGCCTGGAAATCGTCCTCTAGGTCGTGTTCCCAGAGCGCTTCGCCGGTCTTCGCGTCGTAGGCGAAGAGCCGGCCGAAGACGAGCGTGTAGATCCTTTCCCCGTCGCACAGCAGGCTGCAGATGTCGGGATAGTCGTCCTCGTCGCGCTTCCACAGGACGTGGCTGTTGGAAACATCGCCGCGACCATCGACGCCGATCGCGACCAGGCACGAGCCATCGCTGGCGAAGTAGGCGACACCGTCGCGGTATGCAGGCGAGGGCGCGACATCGCCGGACATCGCCTCGACCTTCCACAGCTCGGAGCCGTCGGCCGGGTCGTAGGCGATGATCCACGGGTTGGCGGCGGTGAGGATCTGCGGCTGGCCGTCGTGCTCGATCACCATCGGCGAAACCCACGAGGCGGGCACCGGGCGATCGGTGGACCAGCGGGTTTCGCCGGTGGCGGCGTCGAGCGCGAGGATGCGCGACAAGCCGTCCTCGGCGCGGCCGCGGTCGTAAACGACGATGACGAGGTTCCGCCACATCGCCAGAGAGGTGGCGTGGCCGTAGGGGTTCTTGGCCACGCCGAGGTGGCGCGCCCAGAGCGGGCTGCCGTCGGTCGTGACCGCGCCGATCTCCCCGTTGGCGAACATCGCGACGACGCGGCGTCCGTCGGTGACGGCGGTCGGCGCGGCGAAGCCGGTTTCCTCCATCACCTCCGGCGGATCGCCGCGACTGCCCTGCGGGGTGCTCACCGGGGCGGTCCATCGGATTTCGCCGCTGGCGGCGTCGATGCCGTAGATCGCTCGTTCGTCCTCCGTGGCGCCTGTTAGAAAGATCATCCCGTCCCACACCAGCGGCGAGTTTTCGCCGGGCAGCGGGATCGCGGTCTTCCAAAGCACGTTCTCTTCGCTCTCGCCGTCCCAGCCATCCGGTACTCCGGGCATTTCGACCACGCCGCTGCCCTCGGGCCCGCGGAAGCGCGGCCAGTTCGCGGCCCAGATTTCGGGCTCCGGCCACCAAGACTCCACCTCGGGAGTCGGCACGACCTCATCGACCACCGGTGGCAGCCACTGGCGGGTGCGGCCGCCGACCATGGCGGCGGTCATGCCGATGATCACGGCGAGCGTGCCGCCGACCGCGCTGCCGGCGAGGGCAGCGGATTTGCGGCGGTCCTCCGGCTTCGCCGAAAGCATGGGCTCGCGGGCGCCGCGCAGGTGGCGCCCGAGATGGAGGGCGGCGATGAAGAACACCGCACCGCCGAGCAACACGTAGCCGCCGCGCGCGGCGAGGCTTTCCCGCCGGAAGTAATCCAATCGCAGTTGTTGGTCGAGCTCGCGGATCCGCTGCTTGAGCTCGGCGTTGGTCGGATCCTCGCGCAGTTGTTCCTTCAGCGGGGTCAGTTGCTCGGCCTCGACCAACCGGAACCTTTCATCGTCGCGCTGGAGCCGGGTGCTGTTTAACCACAGCAGGCCGCCGAGCACCGCGCAGAAGAACCCGGCGACGATCGCGACGCGACGGGTCGCGACGAGCAGGCTGCTGGGTTCGTCAGGCACGGCCGCCTCCTTCCACCGGAAGTTGGACGGTCTCGCCGCGCCGGAGGCGCTCGTACGGGCAGGCGGTGAAGCAGCGGGCGCAGGATACGCAGTCGGCCGGGTCGGTGACGTAGTCGGCGGTCGCCCGCGGGAAGCGGACGCGCACCAGATGCAGCGCGGCCGCCACGCCGAACCCGGCGCCGAAGAGGCGACCGAGGAAAAGCGATCGCCGCTCAAGTACGGCAATCGCCGTAGAGAGCGCGGCGCGGTCGGCCCCGGCCTGGCGCCAGGCGGTGATCTCGTCGGGTGCGGGTTCCGGCAACGTGCCGGCTTCGGCCATGGCGACCTGGGAGGCGAGCTCGCCGGTCGGATGCCACGCCACGCTCGCGAGTCCGACCTTTCCGCCCAGCCAGCCGAAGAGCAACGCGGCCAGCGGGATCAGCACGACGAGCGCCAGGGGCCGTGGGCGGGCGTCGGCGTCGCGGGACGAATCGTCGGTGGTCGGCGTGTGGATCGCGCCGTAGGGGCAGGCGCTTTCACACAGGCGACAGCGCGAGCAGTGGTCGGGCGTGACCGACGGCCGGAAGCGCGAGACCCGCGACAGCAGCCCGAGCAGCGCACCGAAAGGACACAGCCAGCGGCAGTAGGGGCGGCCGACGAACATCGACAGCACCAGCAGGCCCCCGCCGAGCAGCAACATCCCCCGCGGACCGCCCATGCGGAAGATGCCGACGAAAGGGTCATACTTGCAGATGATGAAAAGCCCGCCCGTCGTTGCCAGCAGGAGCGCGAGCGAGAGATAGATCCACGGAAGCAGGCGCAGCGGCTGGTCCAGCCAGTGGGGAACCTTGAGCGGCTTGATCAGCACCAGCTCCTGAATCGCTCCGTGGGGGCAGACGCCGGCGCAGAAGCCGCGTCCCCACATCAGAGCGACGATCAAGGGCAGGCTGAAGAATGCGATCACCGCCAGTGGCACCGCGTAGCCGGGGTCGGCGAGACCGAGGGCGACGTTCTGCACCGAGCCGATCGCGCACACGCAGCCCCGGCGCCAGAAGCCGAAGTAGGCGAGGGCGGCGATCGACAGGATCACGAGCCCCTTGCGCGAGCGCAGCCGGAGCGAGATCCACGAGGCGAGGCCGAGGCCAAGCGCGAGCATCGCGACATCCAGCCACGCCTGAGTGCGGGCCTGCGAGGCCGGGACCACGGTTTCCGGGATCTCATGCCCGCCGCTGAAGTCCGGTGGCGGGAAGCGCTCGATGCCGAGGGCGGGGAGGGCGAGCGCGAGGAGGACGAGAAGCCAGATCGCCGTGGCAGGCCCTTCGGGCGTCGAAGGTCGGAAGGTCGAAGGTCGAAGGTCTCTCGATTCGGACGCTTTCGGCCTCTTCTGCCGCTCCGCAGTTCGGACTTTCAGACATTCCGACCTTGGACTTTTCGACCGAAGCGCGCTGCGGCGGGTGCGTCGGGTGATTCGGTGCTGCGGACTCACGTCCCCTCCTTTCCTCGCAGCAGATAGGGGGTCGGACGCGGGACGAGCCGGAAGGCCTCGGCGGGGCAGGCGCTGGCGATGGCGCAGCGGTTGCAGTCGACACAGCGGTCGGGATTGACCTGCAGGTAGAGCGAGCCGTTGCCGAACATGTTGCAGCCCTTCACGCATTTGCCGCAGCCGACGCAGAGGTCGGGGATGATACGGTATTCGTAGTAGGGATGCTCGACGTAGGTCCGCTCGATCGCGCCGGTCGGGCAGAGCTGGTTCTCGGCACCCTCGTCGAGATTCACCGGGTCGGGCTCGAAGTAGCCGGTGCAGAGCTCGCAGTACCCGCACATCCCGTGCGAGTGCACCGTCTTCACCGCGGAGATCTCGAGCACGCACTCGGTGGCGCACAGTCCGCACTGGATGCAGGCGTCGGGGTCGATCTGCCAGACCTCGTCGTCGCTCCTGTCGCGTGTCGCCAGCGCGCCGGTGGCGGTGCCGATCCCGAGCAGGCCGAGTCCTCGCAGTCCGCCGGAGAGGACCTCGCGACGGCTGATGCCGTCCTTCTCAGCCATCGGTGTCCTCCTTTCGCCTCATGATCCGTACCGTGCCGCCGATCGCGTCGAGAATGAGCACGCGGCCGCCGGCATCGACCGCGACGTAGATCCCGGCGCTCGCCGCCTTCGGCGTGCCGGCCTGGGCCGCCTTGACGTAGTCGGGAAAGGCCTCGGGGCCGGCGACGAGGCCGGTGAAAGTACCATGACAATCGTAGGTCTTCACCCGCGGCAGCCCCTTCTCGCCGGTGACGAAGCCGCCGTCGGGCAGCAGGGCGAAGCTGACCGGATTGCAGCAGCCGCAGAAGCCATCGACCGCGTACGACGGCCGCCCCCAGCCGAGCTCGAACGAGCCATCGAGGGTCCAGGCCTCGATCCGGTGCTTGCCGGGATTGGCGATGCGCAGCAGGCCGTCGGGCGCGAGGCGGACGCAGAAATACGGGCTCGGGACGACGAAGCCCTCGACGCCCTGCTCCGGATCGCGCTGTCCGATCACGTCGAGCGTGCGCCCTTCGAAATCGAGCACGCGGACGACGCGGCCGTTGGCGTCGGCGAGGTATGTCCTCTTTTCGCTGACGGCAAGCGAGACGGGCAGGACGTCCGGGAGCGGCCACTCGGCGAGTGGCCTGCCGTCGTTCCCGAAAACGACGACCCGCCCGGAAAGCGCGGCGAGGATGCGGCCGTCGGGCAGTTCCGTGACCGCGTGGACGGATCCCTCGATGCTGCTGGCGTCGAGTTCCCCGCCTTCCGCGTCGAAGCGACGGATGCCGCCGTCTCCGCAGACGAGGATGCTGCCGTCCTTCGCCACGGCGAGGTTGCGCGGGCGCTCGAGGCCGGTCTGGAAGCGGGTCACCTCACGCCACTGGATCAGCGACGGATCGGTGGTCTGGAAACGGGTGACGTCGTAGGTGAACTCCGGACCGAGCGGCGGGCGCTTCGGGGCGGGCGGGTCGCTGGCGAGTCGCTTCGCGGTGATCCCGGCGACCGCGCCGGCGCCGGCGAGCCCGCCGCCCCACAGGGCGGCGCGCAGCACCTTGCGGCGTTGCGGATCGGGCGATGACGGGTCTTCAGTCATCTTGGGAAGGATACTCGGGCTCGGCGTGCGCCTGCTTGGCGGATTCCGCCTTGGGCAGCGCACAGTCTTTGAAAAGCGGGCACCCGCCGCAGGGGCCGGTGGTCGTGCAGTCGCGCGAGCGGGCGGCCAGCAGCGCGGCGACGCCGCCGATCGCGCCGAGGCCGCCGAAGCGCAGGCTGCGACGGATGATTTCGCGACGGGTAAGGAACGAGTTCATTTCCGGAGGTCGAGGCAGCGCATTTCGGTGAGGTCGCGCACCAGCAGGAGTCCGCCGGCAAGGGCCATCGGGCCCCAGGAGTCGTGGCCGTCGAGCACCTTGGCACGGGCAAGTAGTTCGAAGCGATCGGTCGAGGCGGCGGCCAGCGTCAGCTCGCCGTCGTCGTCCATCACCAGCAGCTTGCCATCGGCGAGAAGGAAGGGCCCGAGGCCGAATCGATGTGAGGGGCCGCTGGTCCAGCGCAAGCTGCCGTCGGGGGCGAGGCAGGTCAGCTCGCCATCGGGACGGACGCCGAAAATACGATCATCATCGTAGATCGGCGTCTGCTGGGTCGCGCCGAAGGTGCCGTCGTCGAGGCGGTATTCGGCGGCGGTCGTCCAGCCCTCGCCGCCGGAGTGGACGCGGAGCATCATGCTGCCGGCCTTGTAGCCGCCGGAGAGGAAGATCCGTCCGTCGGGCAGAGGCAGCGGCGTGGGCACGGTGGCGATGCTGATCTTCCACTCCGGAGTGCTCCACAGCAGCGTGCCGTCCTCGGCGGAAACCCCGGCGATCCCGCGATGACCGCAGTAGACGTAGGTCCGCGCGTCCTCGATCTCGGCGACGGCGATCGAGGCATGGGTCATCTTCCAGGCGAGCGTGTTGGGCGTGCTCCAGAGGGGTTCGCCGGTGGAGAGGTCGAGGGCGGTGAGCAGCGGGTCCTCCGGCGGGGTGCCAGCAGGCGCGAGGATCACGCGGTCGCCGTCGATGAGCGGGCACTGGCCGGCATACCACGGCGGGATCTCGGTGCCGTGTTCGCGGACGAGATCGACGCCCCAGCGGAACCCGCCGGTTTCCGCATCGACGCAGCTCACGTGGCCCATCGGGCCGAGCGCGACGACGAGGCCCTTTGCTACGGCGGACACCGTACGAGACATGCCGTGGTTCCGCTTGATCACGACCGGATAGGAGAAGCGCCAGATCTCGCGCCCGTCGTCCAGCGACAGGCAGCGCAGCGCGTCGGCCTGCGCCTCGCGGTCGTAGTCCATCAGATAGACACGGCCGTCCTCGATCACCGGTCCGGCATAGCCCTCCCCGACCTCGACCGACCACAGCACGGGTGGGCCGCCCGCAGGCCAGGTCTCCAGCAGCGGCGTCGTCTCGCGCGAGACGCCATCCCTTTCCGGGCCGCGGAAGGACGGCCAGGACCCGGGAAGGATGGAAGGCTCTCCGGGGCCGGGAACGGTCAGACCGGATGCAAGCGGCGAAGGGCCCGCGTGGACGGTCGGTCCGTCCCGATTCCCGACCGGCAGGCGCGGCGGCACTTCGTCGGGCCCGCCGCGAAACACGAAGACCAGCGCTCCGGCCGCCAGCAGCACCGAGCCGGGCGTCGCGAGTACGATGATCCATGACCGGAAGGAGGCCATCAACGGTCATCGTCGGCCCTGCGCGACTCCCTCACAAGCAACGAGCCGCGGATGGGCAGTGCGTGCGTAGAGATTGCCGGGATTTGCGCGGGGCAGGCGCTATCTTGTCCGCCGGTTCTGCAGCATCAGTGCGACGGCGGTGAGGAGGCAGGTGACGAAGCTGGTGAGGACGAGGACCGCGGCCGTGAGGTGCAGCGTGGGGATGTCGCCGGTGCCGAGGGGTTTCTCCAGCGCGAGGAAGATGTTGGGTCGCCGGCCGAGCTTCTCGTTGCGGTAGTCGGAGCGCCAGGTCTTGGCCTCCTCGACCATCAGTTCGATGCGCTTGTTGACGAAGTAGTCGGAGATCGGGCGGGCGTCCGGCGAGTCGGGCCGGATCTCGAGCGACTCGAGCTCGAGCATGGTGCCGCCGCGGGCGATCCGCGCGATGTCCGCGGCGGTCTCGGCGGCGTCCCTCGTGCTGGTGGCGTCCGCGCCGACCAGCGCCTGCAGCGCCATCTTCATCACCTCGAAGCGCTCGCTGGTGGCCTCGTCCAGCGGCTCCTCGATTTCCTTGAAGGTATCGACGCGGCGCTGGATGCGGATGCGGTTGAGGTCGAAGGGATTGCGCGTCGCCTGGGTGACGACCATTCCCTCGTAGGCGAATCGCAGCGGCATGAAGCGGGCCGGGACCGGGATGCCGCCCCGCTCGCGCTCGATGCTGGCATCCTCGAACAGGCCGCGGTTCATCTCGCGATAGGGGACGAGAGCGCCGGCGAGCAGCATCTGGGGAACGAGCAGCAGCGGCACCGCGGTGAGCGCGGCCCGCTCGGTGCGGACCAGTGCCGAGACGAGCAGGGCGAGCGAGGTGCCGGTGCAGGCGGTGAGGGTCATCCACTGCCATTGGTCGATCAGCGTGCCCTCGATTTCGAGGAAGTGGTGGCCGACGGCGGTGTAGATGAAGCACTGGACGGCGGCGACCAGGGTGAGGGCGGCGGACTTCGCCGCGACGTAGAGCAGGGCGCTGGGGCGGGCGTTGCGTTCGCGGCGCAGCGTGGGCCGGTCGCGCAGGATCTCGGTGGCCGAGTTGGTGAGGCCGAGGAACATCGCGACGGTCGCCGAGAGGAACAGGTAGGCCGGGATGTGCAGCGCGGTGGAGAACTGGTAGGCGCCCTCCGGCGAGGAGCGCAGCGTGATGGCGATGAGCGCGGCGAGCAGGGGCGACTCGATGAGCGTGGCGTAGAGCGTGCCGCGGTTGCGCAGCTTCGAGAGGAAGGCGCGGGCGAACTGCGTCTGGAAAGTACGATAGGCCTCGTGGATGCGGCGGCGCCCGGTGCGGGTGCCGGGGATGCCGCGCTGGGTCAGCTCGGGCAGCGACTCGGCGCGTGACGCCGGGGCAGGGGCTCCGAGCGAGTGGAGCAGCACGCGGCTCTCGAAGCGCTCCTGCCAGAAATTCGGCGGAAAGCGCCGCGTCGCCCCCGCGTGCTCGCCACCGCCGAACTGGGCGAGCGGGGTTTCCAGAACGTCGAAGACGAAGTCGGCCCCGAGCGGCAGCTTGGCATCGACCGAGGGGTGGGGGATTCCGAGTTCGCCGCAGGCCTCGTGGAAGTAGCCGATCATTCCCGCCGGGGTGCCGAAGAAGGCGAGCCGACCGCCGTTGTCCAGCAACAGCACCTTGTCGCACAGCCGGAGGACGTTGGCACCGGGACGGTGGAGCGAGGCGACCACGATCTTGTCGCGGGCCAGCGAGCGGAGGGTTTCGGCGACGTGCTCGGAGTCCTTCGAGGAAAGCCCGGAGATCGGTTCGTCGAAAAGGAAGACCTCCGCCGGACTGCCGAGGTCGAGGCCGAGGTTCAGCCGGCTGCGTTCGCCCCCGGAAAGCGTCTTCTCGCCCGGCGAGCCGACGCGGCGCCGGGCGATCGACTGCAGGCCGAGTTCGGCGACGATGCCGTCGGCGCGGCGGTCGACCTCGTTTCCGGGCAGCGACGGACGGCGGATGGTGGTGGCGTGCCGCAGGTGCTCGCGCACGGTGAGCTGCGGATTGAGCGCCTCCTCCTGCGGCATGTTGGTGATGAAGGGGACGAGGCTCTCGCGATGATCGTAGAGCGAGGTGTCGTTGAGCTGGACGCGGCCGCGCGTCGGCTGCCGGTGTCCGGCGAGGATGGAAAGCAGGGTGCTCTTGCCGCAGCCGCTGGGCCCGATGATGCACAGCATCTCGCCGCGCCGGACTTCGAAGGAGATGTTGTCGAGCGCGCGGGCATCGGGGACGAACTTGTGGATCAGGTCCTCGACGCGCAGCGTTTCGATGAGGTTCCTTTCCTCGTCGATGATCCCCTCGCCGAAGCGGCAGCGCAGCGCCTGGGTGCGGGAGAGGCGGATCACCGAGCCCTCGTGGAGCTGCGCCGAGGCGCGGACGGGCGTGCCGTCGGCCAGCACCGGCCCGGCGGCCTCGCGCACGAAGACGTCGCCGGTGCCCGTTTCCGGATCGAAGCGCACGCGCAGCACGACCCGCGGCGCGAGTCCGGGGCTGAGGAGCAGGTCGCCGCGTTCGAGGACGGAGGGGTCGTTGGAGACGCGGAAGTCGCGCTGGTCGGCATCGAGCCGGAAACGGCCGCCGGCTTCGGCGGCGCGGCGGCGCAGCGCGTCGAGCGAAGCGGTCAGGCCGTTCTCGCCGCTGAGCTTCTCGTCGTGGTCGCAGAGCAGCGGCTGGCCGGGCTTCAGGGGACCGCGTCCGACGACCACCGTGGCGGTCGGCTTCAGCGCCTCGACCTCGGCGCGCAGGCCGAAGCGGATGCGCACGGTGCTCTGGCGGCTGCGGTTGCGCTCGCTGATCCACCCCTCCGGCGTGGCGGCGAGGTAGATGGTCGAGGGGTTGCCGGTGAGGGCGACGTTCAGGAAGAACACGAGGTCCTCGCAGGTGAGCGCCCAGCCCGGCACGAGGAGCTGCTGGCGCGGGCGCATGCGGAGGAAGTTTCCCGGTTCGAGCGAGCGGCCGCGCACCCACAGCGGCGCCTTGCCGGTGTTGCGCACCAGGATCAGGTCGGCGGCGCGGTAGACGCGGAACCCGTGGTCGCGGGCGGCTTCGGGCAGGACCACGTCGGAGTAGTGCCGGCGGGAAAAGATGACCCGTTCGAAGCCCACCGCGGTGGTCGCAGGCAGCCCGCCCATTTCATCGAGGATCTGCCGCGCATGCTCCGGCGTGCCCAGACGCCGCATGAAGACCTCGAAGGCCGAGCGGCTGCGCTCGGTGAGGCCGGCGGCATCGACGAGCGTGTAGAGCTGGAGGCCCACCGCCATCTTCTCCGCCTCATCGAGCACCTCGCGCAGCTCGGCGGCGGTGTTGGAAAGCGGCTTGGGATCGCGCACCGCCCGCTGGACCCGGCGGGCCAGCCAACTGTGGTCGGCTTCGGGAAAGGCGGAGCGCAGCAGGTCGAGGATCAGCTCGGCCTCGTCGGTGTCGATGCGGCCGTCGAGGGTCGCGAAGCCGGCGAAGGCGTCGACCATCATCCCCAGCACCCGTCCGCCGGTGGCGCCGCCGGATCGCCGACGAATCCAGCCGCCGCGCCGCGTGGGGCGCGGGTCGCTGGATGGTTCGGGGGCGGCCTCGCGCATCCCCGCGATGCTCCCCGATGCGGTGCGGGAGGGCAAGGACGGCGCGAAAAAAGGGGGTTTCTTTTCCCCGGCTCCGCGCTAGGCTCCCGCGCCTTTGCCCCGGGCGCAAGGCGTGCTAGACTACAGGCGCGTCCCCGAACGGGGCGACCCAACCCTCATCATGTCCGATTCGCCCGAACCTCGCCCGCCGCAGGAACCTCGCGGTCCCCGTGGCCCGAACGATTCGCCCGGTTTCAACTGGCGGCTCGCCATTTTCCTTGGCGCGGCGCTGTTCATTCTCGGTCTCGCCTTTTTCAAGGACGGGATGTCAGCCAAGGCGAAATCGCTGACCTACAACGAATTCCGCCAGAAGTGGGACCAGGGCCTGGTCGTCACTGAAATGCAGAACCAGAAGCCCCTGCGTGTCGAGACCGGCGAGGGCAGCTACGACGCCAAGGTGATCGGCTGGCTCCGGCCCGAGCCGGAAAGTTTCGCTTCTTCGAGCGGCGGCTCGCAGACCTTCCAACTGACCTTCGGACGCCGCACCGAGCAGGAGGCCGAGGTGCTGGAGATCTTGGACGAAAACCTGCCGCAGCGCACCTTCGTCGAATCCCTCCCCGAAGCCGGCTCGGCCAAGGCGATCACGCTGCGCGAATTCCGCCAGGGCGTGGCCCGGGATCTCGTTGATCCGCGCTCCCTCAAGCTCCAGACCACGGCCGACGACGCCGTGCTGACCGGCTCGATCCAGGACGCCGCCTCGCTGCCGCCCATCGGCGAGGAGCAGATGAAGGAGCTGACGCCCTTCGTGGTCGAGACCTCGATGATGTTGCTCGGCGGCGAACTCGGCGAACTGCTCGCCGACAAGCAGATCCCCTACGTCCGCAACTCGGACATCTTCGGCAAGATCGTGCTGACCTTCCTGCCGGTCTTGCTGATCGTGCTGCTGCTTTTCTTCCTCTTCCGCCAGCAGATGAAGGCGGCCGGTCGCGGTGCCATGTCCTTCGGAAAATCGAAGGCCCGACTGCTGACCCGCGACACCAACAAGGTGACCTTCAAGGACGTCGCCGGCATTCAGGAGGCGAAGGAGGAGCTGTGGGAGATCGTCGAGTTCCTGCGTGACCCGCGAAAGTTCCAGAAGCTCGGCGGCTCGATTCCCAAGGGCGTGCTGATGGTCGGCCCGCCGGGCACCGGTAAGACGCTGCTCGCCCGCGCGATCGCCGGCGAGGCCGACGTGCCGTTCTTCTCGA
>CALGOH010000197.1 GCA_937957985.1 uncultured Verrucomicrobiae bacterium | reverse complement strand
AGAACAATTCGGCGCCGCATCCGGCGCAGTAGTAGGTGCCGCCCTCCTGCTTCTTGAACTGCTTGTAGACCTCGCCGTTCGGCCGCTCGGTGCCGGCCTCGCGGAGGACGTGGTACTGCTCGGGAGTCAGTTCCTTCTTCCACTCGGCATCGGTCTTCTTGACGGGGGCGGACGGTTGTTCGGGGGCCTGGTCGGAGGTTTCCATCGGTGGGTCGGAGCGGTTCTCCGCGCAGGCGCAGAGGCTGAGCGCGGCGAGGAGGACAATGACTTTCATGGTCGAAGATTACGGGTTGTCGGGGTGGGCGCAAGGGCTTCCGTCGGCGAAGCCGCCCGATGACGATCCTTGTTCCAATGGGAGTTCTTGCCCCGGGAATCTATTCCAGCGGCCTCTACTTGTGGAATTTCCGCCGCGCCCGACGGTTGACGGCTCGCCTTCGGCCCCGTAGACGGAACGCCAGTTCCATGAGCAAACTTGAAGGAAACGTTCTCATTGCCCAGGGCGGAGGTCCGACCGCCGTCATCAACGAATCCATCGTCGGCGTGGCGCTCGAAGCGCGCAAGTTCCCGCAGGTCGACCGCGTGTACGGCGCCCACCACGGAGTGGCCGGCATCCTGCACGAGGACTTTCTCGATCTCACCCAGGAAACGACCCACAACCTCGAGGAGGTGGCGCTCACGCCCAGCTCGGCGCTCGGTTCGACCCGCATGAAGCCGACCGAGGACGACTGCCGCCGGATGTTCAAGACGCTTCAGGCCCACAACATCCGTTACTTCTTCTACGTCGGCGGCAACGACTCCGCCGACGCCTGCCGGATCGTCAACGACGAGGCGGACAAGTCGAACTACGAGATGCGCTGCATCCACGTCCCGAAGACGATCGACAACGACCTGCCGGGCAACGACCACACTCCGGGCTACGGCTCGGCCGCCCGCTTCGTGGCCAGCGCCTTCGCCGGTGCCAACCTCGACAACCGGGCCCTCCCCGGCGCCTACATCGGCGTGGTGATGGGACGGCATGCCGGATTCCTGACCGCCGCCTCCTCGCTGGCGAAGAAGTATCCCGATGATGGTCCCCACCTCATCTACCTGCCCGAGCGCACCTTCAGCATCGAGCGCTTCGCCGAGGACGTGGAGGCGGTCTATCAGAAGTTCGGCCGCTGCGTCGTCGCGGTCAGCGAAGGCGTCCACGACGAGGATGGCGTACCGATCGTGACCAAGCTTCAGAAGGAGGTGGAGCGCGATGCCCACGGCAACGTCCTGCTGTCGGGCGGGGCCCTCGGCGACCTGCTGGTCAACACCGTGAAGGAGAAGACCAGCGTCACGCGCGTCCGGGCCGACACCTACGGCTACGTCCAGCGCTGCTTTCCCGAATGCGTGTCGGACGTCGACCAGCAGGAGGCCCGCGAGGTGGGGGAAAAGGCGGTCCATTACGCCCTCTGGCACGACCTCGACGGCTCGGTGGCGATCAAGCGCACCGGCAACTACTCGGTCGACTACCATCTCCAGCCCTTCGAGAACGTCGCGGCGAAGACGCGGACGATGGAGGACGAGTTCATCAACGAGGCCGGCAACAACGTGACCGACGCCTTCATCGCCTACGCCCGTCCCTTGATCGGCTCCGGCTATCGCACCCCGGCCCGGATCCGCGCGCCCAAGGTGCCGAAGGTCGGGGGATAGTTTCGCCCTAGCCTGATTGAACCTGGTTCATGAGGGCCCCCAATCCCTTTTTGCCGATACCGGCCCAGCTTGCGGCGGTTTGCAGGGTCTTGAGTTCCTTGCGGTCGATGCGGCCGTCGGCGAGCGAGTAGCGGATCAGCGCTTCAAGCTTCTCCCGTTCGCTGGCTTGGCCACTCTCCCGCTCGGCGCGATGGACGAGTTCGGAAACCTTCTCCGGGCTCCAGCCGTTGCGGGCGGTCCACCGGTCGAGTTGACGCTGCTCGTCGGGGGTGATCGTCCCGTTCCAGGCTGCGAGCTGCCGGAGCTGGATGAATTCCAGCTCTGCCAGTTCGTCGCGCGAGGGCGGGTGGCCGAGGGAGCCGGCGATCCTTTCCCGGATCCGCCCGCGTCTGCGTCCGGCATTCACCGCGAGCATCACAAGGCCGGCGGCGATGACCACCGCGATGATGGCGAGGATGACGGGCTTGCTGGTGACGAAGGCGACGGCCAGCGTGAGGAGACCGAGGCCGAAGCCGACGAGCAATCCGATCCATCCGGTGACCCGGTGCATCAGGGGCCCCACGATGGGGATGAAGACGAGCAGCCGGGTGAGGCTCGAGAACAGGATGCCGCCGCCGATGGTGCAGAGGACGAGGGCGATGATCCGGACGATCGTCTTCACGCGGGCCAGATGAGCCTTGATGCTGGCCAGGGCGGTGTCGCGCGGGCCCGCGACCAGATGGTGCAGGATGCCCTTGTCCTGGATGATGTCCGAGATGAAGCCTTCCTTCACCTCCGCCTGATGGGCGACGGCGCGGCCGTTCTCCCATCTGCCGAAGTAGGTGGCCACTTCCGGAACGGGGATGCCGCGGTAGGAGATCCGCTCGTCGCCCAACTGGTCGGGATTGCCCTTGATGAGATAGAAGTAGTCATCCCGAGGAGCCAGCCCGAGGTCGCTTCCCTGCCGGGTGAGCGTGAGATCGGCGGACGGGATCGACTCGCTCGGATCGACGAATTGGATCTTCGAGGAATCGACGACAAGCTCGGCGACAGCGTAGCGGGACGGTGCGATCGTGTCGGACTGCAGCTTCTTCCTCAGGCCCTCGTTCCGTTCGTTGTTCTCGAGATGGCTCATCCACTTCTTGGACCACGTGACGCCGTCGTCATCCTCGTCGCGATCCCACGCGTAGATCTCGGCGGATCTCCGGACCTCCAGGTAGCCCTGGAAGGATCTCACGTAGCGTCCTTCCAGCGTCAGTTCCCGATCCATGGAACCGGTGTGGGAGAACAGGTCGCCCGGGGAGAGTTGGGCGATCGCATCGACAGCGGTGGTGTCGCGGGCCGCCTTGTGGTAGTCGAAACGGTGTTCGTTCTTCCAGATGGCGACGATGGACGCCCCCAGCAGGATGAGACCGAACAGGATGCCGTTGCCCTTCTTGCGCTTCTTTTCCGCCATGGTCGGGACGAATCCTAACGGTCGGCGCGGGATGGGGGAGTGCGAAATTCGAGGCGGATTGGAGCGGCCCTCTTGACAGGGAAATCATGCTCCCTGGTTCGCCTGCGCCCGTCAGCGATCTGCACCCAGCCCGTTCCGCTCTGGCCATTCCAGTTAGGGTGCCCGCCGGACACCGGAAGAACGTCGTCGTCACGGACGGCTTTCCAAGTTCAAACCCGGTCTCGCCGGGCTAGCCGGAGTTCTCAGTCCATCTGGAAACGCCACGACCCCAACCCAGGCAAGCTGGATTGGGGTCGTGGCGGACCGGGTGGGATTGCCCGCGTCGCTGCGCTCCTCACGCCAAACCGGATTCGCTCGCGATACTCGCAGGAGGACGTCGTTTGCTCGCTCCGCTCGCGCTCTCCCCGTTTTCAAACCCACCTACGCTGCGCTTCGGTCGGGATTGCCTCCCGCCTGGAACACCATCGCCCCATCCCGGGCAAGCCGGGATGGGGCGATGGCGGATCGGCAGGGACTTCGCCGGATGGTGCGCTTTTCTTCGTATTCATGGGCATTGGTGCGTCACGGGCATTTGCCGGTGTCGCACGGTGACGCACGCCGACACGGCCATTGTGCTGGAATCCTCATGGATTCCGGGAAATCTGTCCCGGTTCGGAGGGAAAACGAATCCTGACCAGCGCAAGCGACCCGGTTCAGGTCGGCGGCTGCGGTGGCGGGTTGACTCCATCGGTCACACCTCTGCCAGATCGGCGGATCAGATCAAGGGCGATGTTCACCGGAGTCCGGCTACAACCCCGCCTTCATGGAGGTGCCATCAGGCCATTGGCTCGCAGAAAACCTGAAGGCAGGGTGTGGTCGTCCAGAATAAAAGTGCGATATTCCCAATCCGCCGTGCCGTCACCGTCGATGTCGCGCAGAGGCGGCAGCCCCGCGGAATCGGCGGGAGCTGACTCGGAGACGGAGAGCAGCCACGTCTGAAGGTTCGCGCTTCCTTCGATGCGGTAGTCGACGCCGTCTTTTGATGAAACAAGACCGGGTGAACCGATGAACACAGCCCCGCGGCGGATCGGCACGGTGTGCGCGAAATGAGGGTCGGCTCCCGCATCCACGAAACCCGTGCGACGCTTGCCCTCGTCGCCGCCATGACTGGTGATCGGATGAGTGTCGAAGGCGAAGTGCTGGATGTTCAGAATCCCGTCGCCATTGGCATCATCCAGGGGATCGTCATTCACTCCCGCGGTGAGCCCGCTGGCGAAGCTCCAGTCCTGATAGGGTGTGCCGGTCACCGCAATGGTGAATTGCCTGGGTGACCCGGTGCTGTAGGAAAATCCGCGTGTCGGCGCGAGCGAGGACGGGCTGGTGCTTTCGAACCAAAGAACCGATCCACTCGTCGGGACGATGAACTCATACGTGCCCGGACTGGCCAGCGGCGCGGCCGAGAAATCCACCGCGAGAGTGCCGCGCAGCTCGGCGTTGCCGGTGGTGAGGATGCGGTCGGAGACACCGCCTCCCGCCACACGGATCGCTGTCGTGCTTCCGGGCATCAGTTGGAGGTTCCCCTGCACGTTCAGATCGCCGGTGCCGGCTTCCGGGCCCGGCTTGAGGGTCGCCCATACACGGAGGTTCCCGATGATGGTCCCGTCACCCGCCACCGTGGTTCCAGGCAGGGCCTGCAGCGGCGATTGCCCGTGCTGCCACATGCCATGCACCATCGCCTCGCCGGCGGTGAAGGTCACACTGCCGCTATTCTGCAACGTGGTGCCGGGGGCGATCTCAAGCACGCGGCCGGTCGCGCGGTTGAGGGTCAGGTTGCAGGCCATCGTGCTGGTGCCGCTGCCCGCCGTGGCGAGCTTGCCGCTGACGGTAAGGAGATTCGCGCCCGTCACATTGGTGTCCATCAGGGTGAGCGCGCCGCTGACGATGCTGTCGGCGGTGATGGAAACAGGAGCAGCGGTGGTCAGCGAGGCGGCGAGGTCGCCTCCGCCCAGCGTCAGGCCGGTGGCAGTGGTCGGGAGCGAAAGCGCCGCCGTTCCCGCCAGCGTGCCGGTTCCGCTGATCCCGACCGATACCCCGCTGCCGTTGCCCCCGTTTGCCGTGAACGTCCACGGCCCGTCGCTGGTCAGCGTGCCCGCTGCCAGCTCCAGCTTCGCATCGTTGCTGAAATTGAATCCGCCCGAGCCGGTCCACGTCCCGAGGTTGCGAACCTTCTGTGAGTATCCGGAAAATCCGACGACGGTCACCAGATGCGCGCCTTGGTTCAGGGTGCCGTTGTTGGCGAAATCCCCATCCCACGCGGGCTGGACAAGCGTCGGCCCGGTCAGGTTGACCGTGCCGGTATTGTTGAGGCCGCCAAGACTCCCCTTCACATTGAGCGTCCCGGAGTTGGAATTCGAGGTTGCTTGATCAGAATGCGTGCCACTGAGCAGGTTGAGCGTCCCGGAGTTGCTGAAGGTAGACGTCCCGGAGTTGCTGCTAGCGAAATTACCGATCTGCCTGTGGGAGGTCATGACCCCCG
Source organism: uncultured Verrucomicrobiae bacterium (assembly GCA_937957985.1). Classification (GTDB taxonomy): domain Bacteria; phylum Verrucomicrobiota; class Verrucomicrobiia; order Verrucomicrobiales; family Akkermansiaceae; genus Haloferula. The sequence continues at coordinate 8,936 of CALGOH010000197.1, read as the reverse complement.
CATTGGTCCAACTGGTATCGTAGTTGCCTGCGGATGGTTGGCTGCCCCGAATCACAGCCGTGCCGGTCACGGAGTTCTCAAAGAAAACACCCAGCCATTCTCCTCCTGATTCATCGAAGGACCCGTGGTTGAGGAAACGGCCGCCCATTTGCGAGTTCGAGCCGGAGCCGGCCCGCGTGAAGGTGGCCCCGGCCTGGTTGACGACCCCGCCATTGCCGTTGCCGGTCACCAGCGTGGTGGGATCGCCATTGGTGCCCGCCAGGCAGGTGAGCGTGCCGTAGTTGGAGAGCACCCCGGTGTCGGCCACCGTCACGTCCGCGCCTCCGTTGAGCGTGAGCGTTCCCCCGACCGCCACCGTCAGTGTCACCCCGGCGTTGATGGTCATGGTCGGATGATCAAGGACAAGCGCGCCGCTGACGATGCTGTCGGCGGTGACGGAGACCGGCGCGGCGGTGGTGAGGGAAGCCGCGAGGGTGCCGCCGCCCAGCGTCAGCCCGGTGGCGGTGGCCGGGAGGGTCAGCGCCGCCGTTCCCGCCAACGTGCCAGTCCCGCTGATCCCGACCGACACTCCGCTGCCATTGCCTCCGAGGGCCGTGAACGTCCACGGCCCGTCGCTGGTCAGCGTGCCCGCTGCCAGCTCCAGCTTCGCATCGTTGCTGAAATTGAATCCGCCCGAGCCGGTCCACGTCCCGAGGTTGCGAACCTTCTGTGAGTATCCGGAAAATCCGACGACGGTCACCAGATGCGCGCCTTGGTTCAGGGTGCCGTTGTTGGCGAAATCCCCATCCCACGCGGGCTGGACAAGCGTCGGCCCGGTCAGGTTGACCGTGCCGGTATTGTTGAGGCCGCCAAGACTCCCCTTCACATTGAGCGTCCCGGAGTTGGAATTCGAGGTTGCTTGATCAGAATGCGTGCCACTGAGCAGGTTGAGCGTCCCGGAGTTGCTGAAGGTAGACGTCCCGGAGTTGCTGCTAGCGAAATTACCGATCTGCCTGTGGGAGGTCATGACCCCCGCATTGGTCCAACTGGTATCGTAGTTGCCTGCGGATGGTTGGCTGCCCCGAATCACAGCCGTGCCGGTCACGGAGTTCTCAAAGAAAACACCCAGCCATTCTCCTCCTGATTCATCGAAGGACCCGTGGTTGAGGAAACGGCCGCCCATTTGCGAGTTCGAGCCGGAGCCGGCCCGCGTGAAGGTGGCCCCGGCCTGGTTGACGACCCCGCCATTGCCGTTGCCGGTCACCAGCGTGGTGGGATCGCCATTGGTGCCCGCCAGGCAGGTGAGCGTGCCGTAGTTGGAGAGCACCCCGGTGTCGGCCACCGTCACGTCCGCGCCTCCGTTGAGCGTGAGCGATCCCGCCGCACCCACCGTCAGCGTCACCCCGGCGTTGACCGTGAGGGCGCCGGACACCGAGGCCGATCCGTTCAGTTGGGCATTGGCCGCCACCACATAGGTATCCGCCGCGCCCATGGTGGCCGGCGTCGGCGTGCCTCCGGAGCCGGCGCTCCAGTTCGCGGTGTTCAGGAAGTCGTTGTCGCTGGCGGCGTTGAACGTAAACGTCTCCGCCAGCGCCGGGAGGGCGGTGGCAAGCAGGGCGAAAAAGACCCGGAGACCCCATTGCGGACGGTTGGGTAGGGTGCCTATGGCAATGGCAGGTTTCATGGTGAATCGTGGGAAACGACGATCCTAGATCAGAATCCGCTCCAAGATCAATGGACTGGCGTGCCAAATTTCATAGGACTGGCGTGCCACGAAGCGAAGAATGCGCCTTGAATCCGGGGGTGTCGGGATGCTATCCTTGATTATCAGGCGCTTGTGTCGCTCCGGTCCGAGATTCCATGAACTCTTCATCCGACGCGCCAGATTACCCGGAAGGCAACGGGCCGCCCAGTCCAGCGGCTGCGAGGGTGGAACGGGCTGCCGTGGAGGCGCAAGATGAGGAGGGCTTCGATCTGTGGCATGCGGCTTGCCGGCCGGTGCTTGACGTCTCCAACCGGGAGCCGCTGGCGCGCTTCGATGCGGCGCTGGAGTTTTACGAGGTCGATGGACTGCTTTTCAACCGCACCCGCTATTCGGCAGCGACCTTCCGGCGCACACCGACCCACCTCCGGCGCGGGGACAACGACCCGCTGGTGTTGCACATGCTGCTGCGGGGCGGCGAACGCGGCGAGGTGGACGGCGGCGGGCCGATCCACATGCATCCCGGCCGGATCGTGCTGCACGACTGGGCCCATCCCTATGCCAGCATTTCTGAGGCCACCGAGCAATTGTGCGTGGTGATTCCGCGCGAACGTTTGGTGGCGGCCGATCGACTGTATGCCTCCCGGCCGCTGGTCGCTTGGGATCTCGATTCCCCATCCGGCCGGATCCTGGGATCGGCCCTGCGGGAAACGTGGCGTTGCCTGCCGCAAGCCAGCCGCGCGGACGCCCCGGCCCTGGCCGCCGGGTTTCTCGGCCTGCTCGCCGGGATTCTCGATCCCTACCACTCACGCAGCGGTCCCAGCACCTCGGATCAGGCCACGTTCGCAGCGATGCGGGACTTCCTGCGGGCGCGGCTAGATGATCCCGAGTTAGGCATCGAGGATCTGTCCACCGCGTTCCGGTGTTCCCGTTCCACCATCTACCGCTTGTTCCGCGATGCGGGTGGCGTGCGCACCTATCTGACCGAAAGCCGCCTGGCAAAGGCGTTCGCGATGTTGACTACGGGGAAAAGTGGCGATTCCACATCGATCGCTTCGGTCTCCCGTTCGGTGGGTTTCAGGGATACCTCGTATTTTCACCGGGCCTTCCGCATCCGCTACGGCATCACGCCAAAGGACGCGTTGTTTTCTTCCGAGGAAGGTCACCCCGATTTCGCCTCTCACGACCATTCATCAACCATCGAGTCGCTCAACACGATTCAGCACTGGCTGGGGGCGGGACCTTGAAGTTCAGACCTGCCCAGTGGTGAGAAGCGGCGGGAAGTCTTGGGAAGTGGTGGGAAGTGGCGGACCGGGTGGGATTCGAACCCACGGTACCCTTTTGAGGTACGCACCTTTAGCAAAGGTGTGCTTTCGACCACTCAGCCACCGATCCGTAGGTTGGGGTCGGGCGGAGGTTTGCCACAGCGGATCGGCGAGGTCAATCGCCCGCGACGCAAAAATCCGGCAAGCCGCTTGCACCGTCGGCGGGGGTCGTGTCGCTTTCTCCATCGATGCAGCGTCCCGTCCTGGTTTCCCTGATTCTGTCCATCGCCGCATGCGGCTGGTTCTCGGATGAAGAACCGGAGCCGGAGCCCGAAGGGCCCCGATTGGTGGGGCGGGTGGCGTCGGTGCATGCGGATCACGGATTCGTGCTGGTGCAGGGCTTCGACGACGTGAAGCTGGCGGACGGATCGATGCTGACGAGTCGTGGCGAGGACGAGCGCTCGGCGAGCCTGCTGGTCACCGGCGAGCGGGCGGGTCGGTACTCGGCGGCGGACGTGAAGGCGGGCACGGTGGAGGTGGGCGACGCCGTTTTTGCCCGTCCGAAAGTCGCGGAGGAGGGGGAAGGAGAGCAATTTGACGAAAAAGTTTCGGTCCCGAACCCCTGATTTTCATAGGGAAACCGGATATCCGTCATATTTTTTACAATTTGGTCTTGCTTACAATCGAGGTCGGTTGCTAGCTTCTTCCCCGCAAAGGCTGTGCTCCCTTACATGTCCCGAAACATGAACACTACAACCAGCCATGAAACTGAGCACCTCGAGCCCCAAAGGCTCATCGCTGCACGCCGATGCGGATCGTCTTGCTGACTTCGTCCTGTTCACGCAGCGTAGCTGCATCCTGAACCTCTCGACCCAACCCAACAAAGGCAACGTATCGTTCCCCCAATTCTTCCTGATGGCCTACCTTTCGAGCGAGGAGTATCTGACGATGTCGGATATCGCGAAAAAGATGGGTCACTCGACCGCCGCGGCCACGGGCCTCGTCGATCGACTGGAAAAGCTGGGCTATGTGGAGCGTGTTCACGCCGCCGAAGACCGCCGCAAGATCATGGTTCGCATCACCCAGAAGGGTGTCGAACTGGTCTCCAAAATGCGGAAGGAAATCGCGACGGATCTTGCCAGCCTCCTCTCCGAGATGGACGCGGACCAGGTGGAATCCGTCGAACACACCAAGCGCGCCCTGAGGGGCCGTGAGCTGGCGTGATCCGCTGTTACTGAACGGACAATCCCCCCAACGGCAAATTACGAAACACCCCCGTCGCGACCTGGTCGCGGCGGGGGTGCTTCTTTTTACGGGAAGACCGTTCTCCATGATCCATTGAAACGATTATTTGGAATCTCTTAACCATCTGGTAACCAGCTTACAAAGATCGATTTAATGAAAAATATGAAAGCGCATCATGGATGCGGTAGTCGCGTCCGGTGTTCCGGTCGTGTTCAGCATCCGCGTGGTGGAGGACTGCGACCGGGTTCTTTCCGGCGTGACGATCCGCCTCGGCTGTGGCGGACTCTGCTTTCGATGCCACAGAACTTCTCATTTCTGAGTCCGCTGCAGGATCTGCCAGGGGTGAGGGTGGACTTCATCGAGCGGGTGCCGGGGGTGGACGTGGACGGTGAGCGGGACGAGGTGCTGGAGCGGTTGAGGCCGCACCATGAGGAGCGGGTGCGGGAAGTCTTCGGTGTCGGTGATTGGTGGCGGGCCGAGCAGGTGCATGGGGGAGAGGTTGCGGTGGTGGGCGTGGCCGGCGCTCCCATGCTGGTGAACGGGGTGGATGGTCTGGTGGCCGATGCCGCCGGCGAGGCGCTCGGGGTCTATGTGGCGGACTGCGGCCCGATCTGGTTGGCGGACCGGCGGACGGGGGCCGTGGGGGTGCTGCATTCGGGAAAAAAGGGAACGGAGGCGAACATCCTGCGGGCCGGAGTCGGAAGGATGGCTGACGCCTTCGGCACGCGGGCGGCGGACGTGGTGGCGGTGCTGGGTCCCTGCATCCGGCCACCGCACTACGAGATCGATTTCGCGGCGGAGATCGGACGCCAGGCCGAGTCCCTGGGCGTGGGTCTGTACGTGGATTGCGGGATCGACACGGCCTCGGATCTGGAGCGGTGGTACAGTTACCGGATGGAGAAGGGGAGGACCGGTCGCATGTTGGCGTTGATCATGAGGGACGCGTCGGCATGATCGCCGCGTGATCATCGAGGCGCCGGCCAAGCTGAATCTTTCGCTCCGCGTGCTGCGACGGCGGGAGGACGGGTTTCATGAAATCGATTCGGTGATGGTCGCGTTGCCGGGGCTCCGTGACCGGATCGAGATCGAGTCCGCCGAGGACGATGGATTCGTGTGCGACGATGCCGGGGTGCCGGCGGACGGGTCGAATCTGGTGGTGAAGGCCTTGCACGTCTTCCGCGAGGCGACCGGGTGCGGGGAGCCGGTCCGGCTGAGTCTTGAGAAGCGGATTCCGCACGGTGCCGGTCTCGGTGGTGGCAGCAGCGATGCGGCGGCCACCCTGCGGGGGCTGGATCGATGGTTCGGGACAAGGCTTGGTGAGGACAGGCTGGGCGAACTCGGCGCGTCGATCGGTTCGGACGTGCCGTTCTTCCTCGGTCCCCCGGTGGCCAAGGTGGGCGGGCGCGGCGAGCGGATCGAAGCGGGTCCGTCGTTGCCGGCGCTGCCGGTGGTGTTGCTCAAGCCGTCGTTCGGGGTTTCCACGCCGGAGGCGTACCGGGCCTGGCGGGACGCCCCCGAACTCGACGGGGTGGACTACGCACCGCAGTGTCTCGAGTGGGGGGAGCTGGTCAACGACCTCGAGCGGCCGGTGTTCGCGAAGTACCCGTTCCTCGCGGAGGTGAAGGAGTGGCTGCGGGCGAGATCGGAAGTGGCCGGCGCGCTGATGAGCGGATCGGGATCCACGATGTTTGCCGTACTTCGCGGGGAAAGCGATGCCGCGTCCCTGATCGACGACGCCAGGATGGAACTGGATCCGACCTTGTGGACGTGGAGCGGATGGAGTGGCGCTTCGCAAGCGCCATGAGATGGGGTGGCGGCTTCAAGCCGCTGCGTGGGGGCGGCCGAAAGTGTGATGACGTCCTTCGACCCGAAGCCGGACGCGATCCCGCGATCGGGAGATCGCCATGCCCTGCCATGGCGCTTGGGAAGCGCCACTCCCTACGCGTGATGGAGGAGGATGGAATTGGCCGCGATGTGGTCGGAAAGCAGGTCGGAGACGATGATCAGCGGGCCGCCCGGCCGGACGAGTCCGTTTTCGAGCAGGAAGGCCGTGGCGCGCTCGATGGTTTCGTCCATGCCGGTCGCGAAGGGTAGGCGGAACGGCTCGATCCGGCGGTTGAGCGCGAGCTGGCGGCACACCGTCTCGCGCGGAGTGAAGGCGTAGAATCCGGCGGTCCGCGGCCGCAGCATGGCCACCTGGTTGGCGAGCACGCCACGCCGGGTGAGCACGACGAGCAGGGCGTCGGGCAGCGAGTCGGCGAGCGTGACGGCCGCCCGGGCGACCTTCTGGCGTTCGTCCCGCAGCAGGACCTCCTGGCCGTAGCCGAGTCCGCCGGAGCGTTCGATGCGCTCGCTGATCTTCACCAGCGCCTCGACGCAGCGGAGCGGGTGCTTGCCGATGCTGGTCTCGCCCGAAAGCATCAGCGCGTCGCACTCTTCGTAAACGGCGTTCGAGCAGTCCGTGACCTCGGCCCGGGTCGGGGTCGGGTTCTGGACCATCGACTCGAGGAGCTGGGTGGCGACGATCACGCGGGTGCTGAGCTGGTGGCAGCGCTTGATGATGCGGCGCTGGAGGATGGGGAGGTCCTCGAAGTCGACCTCGATGCCGAGGTCTCCGCGGGCGATCATGATGCCATCGGAGGCCTTGATGATGGAGTCGATGTTCCGCACCGCTTCCCGGTCCTCGATCTTGGCGATGAGCTGCGCGGTTCCCTCCAGCGCCTCGACCGCCGAGCGGAGTTCGTGGACGTGGGCGGCGTCGCGGACGAAGGAGCCCGGTCATTGCCGGCACGTTCAGGCGCGTGCCGGGGAGGTTGATGCGGCGGCGGGGCCCGAGTGTGCCGGCGTTGCGGCATTCACAGAGGATGCGGTCGTCCTTCTTGGTGCGGATCTCCATCAGGAGGGTGCCGTTGTCGACGACCAGGGTCTTTCCTTCCGAGACGTCGTCCATCATGCCCGGATAGTTGACGGTGGTGGACAGCGGGATGGAGGGCTCGGTGTCGGCCTTGCGGAACTCGACGAGGTCGCCGATTTTCAGGTCGTAGGGCTTGTCGAGGTCTCCGGTGCGGATCGACGGGCCGGTGAGGTCGAAAAGCACGGCGGCGTGAAGCTGGCGCTCGGCGGCCTGGCGGCGCACGAGCCTGGCCATCTTGCGCGCCCACTCGTGCTTCGCGTGGCTCATGTTGAGCCGGAAGATGTTGGCGCCGGCGTCGAGGAGCTTGCCGATGGTTTCCTCCTCCTCGGTGGCGGGACCGAGGGTGACGATGAGCTTGGTTTTGCGGGACATGGTGAAGGGCAGGGGGAGGTGGTCTAACCGACACTGGAAGCCAGTCTCCCGGCAATCGTCGCGGCGGCGTTGTGGAGGGCTGCGGAGGCAGGGCTTTGCTCCGGAGGAACGAGGGCGATGGGGCGGCCGCGGTCGCCGCCCTCGCGGACGGGAGGCTCGATGGGGATCCGGGCGAGCAGGGGAACGCCGAGCTGCTCGGCTTCGCGGACGCCGCCGTTTTCGCCGAAGATCGGATAACGCGTCCCGTGCTCGCACTCGAACCACGCCATGTTTTCGATCAGGCCGAGGATGGGGACGTTGACCTTGGCGAACATCGACACCGCCTTCCGAGCGTCGATGAGCGCCACCTCCTGCGGCGTGGTGACGACGACCGCGCCATCGACGGCGACGGTCTGGACGATGGTGAGCTGGATGTCGCCGGTGCCGGGTGGAAGGTCGAGGACGAGGTAGTCGAGTTCCCCCCAGGCCACCTGCCGCAGGAACTGCTGGGTGTAGCGGGTGGCCATCGGGCCGCGGACGATGACCGGTGAGCGCTCCTCGAGCAGGAAGCCCATCGACATCAGCTTCAGGCCGTGGGCCTCGACCGGAATGATCTCCTCGCGCTCGTTGGCCATCGGGCGCTCGCTGCTGCCGAACATCATCGCGATCGACGGTCCGTAGAGGTCGCAGTCGCAGAGGCCGACCTTCGCGCCGGTGGCGGCGAGGGCGACGGCGAGATTCGAGGCGACGGTGGACTTGCCGACACCGCCCTTGCCCGAGGCGACGGCGATGATCCTTTTCACGCCCGGGATCGAGCTTTGCCCTTCCGTCGCCGAGCCTCCGGAGGAGGCATCGGGCGGATCCTGCACGTCGATCTCGACCCGCACGGTGCCGAGGTCGGGAAGCTCGTCGAGCACCGCGTGGCAGTCCTTGAAGATCTGCTCGGGCACCTGCGGGTCCTTGGTGGCGACCTGGATGCGGACATGGGTCTCGCCGTCCCCGGAGCGGATCTCCTTCACCAGGCCGAACGAGACGATGTCGCGGGAGAAGCCGGGATAGCGGACCCGGGCCAGGGCTTGCTTGATCAGGTCGGTGCTCATGCGTCTGCCCCAGACGTAGTGGGATTTCCCGGGGGATCAAAAGCGAAGTCAGGAAAACGTGCGCCGGAGGTGGGAGGGAAGGATGCCGAGCTGGTCGCGGTACTTGGCCACGGTGCGCCGCGCGACCGGGATGCCCTGGGCCTTCAGCGCCTTGGCGATGGCGTCGTCGGAGAGCGGCTTGGCGTGGTTCTCGTTGGCGATGAGCGCCTGCATCGCCTCGCGGACGCCGGCGTTGGAAACCGTGGAGCCGTCGGCGGTCTCGTAGCCGGCGGCGAAGAACGCGCGCATCTCCATGAGGCCATGCGGGGTGAGGATGTATTTTCCGGCCACCGCCCGCGAAACCGTGGTGGCGTGCAGGTCCAGCTCGTCGGCGATGTTGT
>CALGOH010000196.1 GCA_937957985.1 uncultured Verrucomicrobiae bacterium | reverse complement strand
GCTCCGGCTCGGAGTGCCCTGCCTCGCCTGTTAGCGGCTTGAGCCGTGTTTTCTGCTAAGTGAATTGCGGCAGTGTTTTTTTTTTTGCAAGCAGAAGACGGCATACGAGGTGTGCGGACGTGACTGGAGTTCAGACGTGTGGCGCGTCCGATCTAGGATGCCCGCGCCGCGGTGGCGTTGCCAGGCGAGCCGGTCCGCACCGATCGGGAGCCGGCGTCGAGTCGCCCGTCGTCGTCGCCCTGGTGACCGGTTCCGATCACCACCGGGAAGCCCGTCGAGGATGCCCGCGCCGTGGCGGCGTTGCCAGGCGAGCCGGTCCGCCTCGATCGGGTGCCGGCGTCGAGTGGTCCGCTGATCCTGATAGATACGTTCATGGCGCGTATGATGCCCATGGGGCGTATTCTGCAAGGTGTTGATTTCAAAGTGATAGCAACGCGCAGCTTTGCGGATTTTTGACACCGAAGAAAGAGGAGTATGGATGAAGGCTTCACTATTCCAATTGAGGGCGACGCCGAGCCGTTCCGCGAAGCACTCCGCGAACTTCGCCAAGCCCTCAATCAAGTGATGCAGTCGATGCAGCAGCAGGCCGCGGCCGCGAATCAGGCAGGCCAGGCGACCGTCTCTGCCCTCGACAAGACTCTTGATCGAGCGGGGAAGGCCGGGAACGCCATCGGTGGACTTGCGACGGGCTTCTCTGTGGCAGCCCAAGCAGCGCGAGCACTTGGCCGCCTGAAGATCGGGGGTGGCATCCAAAGTGCCCTGAGCAATTCCAAGGTGCTAAGCGAAGGGATTCGCGGCGTTGGAGCAACGATGCGAAGCCTGATGCGATCGAAGACGTTCCGGGTGATTGCTGTCGGCGCGGCCGGTGCGGCAGTCTCCGTCCTGGCAGTCCGGACCGCGTGGAGAAGCGTTCAGTCTGCGGCAAGACTCGCGGGCCGGGTGATCAGCGGAGCACTTCGCGGAGCCCGCGCAGCAGTCAGAGGATTGCGAGCCGGTCTGTTGGGGATCAAGCGCACGCTCGGGGGACTTGGCGCGATGTTCTCAGCCGCTTTGCCGATCACGGGCTTGGTCAGCCTTGTGGGGGTCATGGCGAGTTTCGGCCTCCTGGTGAAGAAGTCAGTCGGGGCGGCGCAGGATTTCGAAGTGCTCCGCGTGAGAATGGAGCAGTTCACCGGTAGCATCGGAGCCGCGAAGGAGCTGATGGAAGAGCTGGACGCATTCTCGATCGACACTCCTTTCGAGGGTGGCAACGTCCAGAATACCGCGCTGAAGCTGCTGGGGGCTGGCATCAAAGAGGAGGTGGCGGCAATCGTTCGTGAGCTGGGAGCAGTCGCAGGAACCAGCGGCGAGACGCTGGAGGAACTCGGGGACGCGATGGCGAAAGGATTCGCCCGCGGACGCTTCCAAACCGAGGAGCTGAACAAGTTCCTTGAGAGAGGAATCAATCTCCTCCCGGAACTCGAAAAAGTGACCGGCAAAACCGGAGACGACCTCCGAAAAGCAATCGAGAAAGGACTTACCTTTGATCAGGTGCGTGCGGGTATCGCCAGCCTGAGCGGGCCAGGTGCGCAGTTCGAAGACATGCTGAAGCGGATGAGTGTCACGGGAAAGGGTCTCTTCTCGACGCTGAGTTACGGAATACAGATTCTGCTTCGCGAGTTCGGAACGCCGATCAATGACGCCTTGCGTCCGATGCTCCAAGAGGCGATTCAGATCGTGAAGACCATGCGGGATCAGGTCCGCGAGATGGGCGAAGGTGTCGGCAAGGCCATGGCATTCGTCTTCGCGGCGTTCAAGGCCGGGAGGCTTGGGGACGTGCTGGGGGCTGGCTTCCGGGTTGCCGTAACCTCTGCGGTGGATGGCCTGATGCGGGGCTTGCAAGGCGCGGTCGCTTTCCTCGGCAGTGCGTTGCCACCCCTTTTCGGAACGGCTATGGCGAAGCTGAGAGATCCTGCATTCTGGGACGGTATCGCCGGCCTGATGCGGGGGCTGGGACACAATATCGCAGCCAGCATCTACGAATCGACCTGGCGAGCGGGTGAGGCGGCAAACGCCAGAAGCAAGGCCAGTGCGGAAGTTGCTCAAGGCATGGTCTTGATCAATGACGTTGCGAAAGGCGGGAACGTCGCTGAAGCAGTGAGTCAGGCCCTCAAAGGAGGTCTTCGTGCCGCAAGTGACGCGGCCCGCCGCCCGACTGCATACACCGATGATGCCCAGAAGGCACGTAGCACACTGCGAGAACTGTTCATGGAGTTGCAGCCCGTCATGAAGAAGCTTCGCGAAGGTGCCGCCGTTCCCGGCCCTCCTCGCCAGGGTGACCGCGGACCACAAGACCGCAGCCAGGACGAGCGCGAGTTCACGCCCGCCAAGCTCCCGAGCTTCGCGACGATCGCCAGCAGCATGGCACGAATCGGAGGGGGTGGGATCGGTTTCACACTCTTCGAACCTCAACTTGCAGAAGCGAGGCGGCAAACCGGCGTTCAAAAGCAGATCCTCAAGGAGATCAGGCTGGGAAATCAGAACCGCGGCCGGGTCGCGGCCGTTTACGCCTGAGCCCGTCAAACGCGGTCGCGGATTGACGGCGATAAGAGGAGGGGTTCCGCGCGGCTCGCGCTCGGGAGATTTGAAGGAAAAACTCCCCGGGGAGTTTTTTCGGGGCTCTTGTTGGGAACTGTTCGGTTCGGAAATTTCACCGGTGAAATTTTCAGTGTTCCGCGGTGGCGTGCCAGGCGAGCCGGTGCACCGATCGGAAGCCGGCGTCGAGTGGTCCGTCGTCGTCGCCCTGGTGACGGGTCCCGATCGCCGGGAGGCCCGTCATGGATGCCGGCTCCGCGGTGCGGTGGAGTTGCCAGGCGCGCCGGTACGCCTCGATCATTGCCCAGGGGCGGAGATAGAGGGTGCTCGCTACAAGCGGAAGTTGGTTCTTCATAACTGTTGGCAACTGTTGCGGTTGAGATTCTCCCCGGGGAGAATCTTAGCTGTGACTGTTTTGAACTGTTGCGGTTGGGATTCCCTCCGGAGGGAATCCAGAAACCGACTGTTCCGAACGGTCCGCATTGGTTCATCGGTCGGGAGTCTCGAACAGAAAAACTTCCCGGAGAGTTTTTCGGCGCGGCGCGGTGGGATTGCCAGGCGAGCCGCGCCGCCTCGATCGGGAGCCGGCGTCGAGTCGCCCGTCGTCGTCGCCCTGGTGACCGGTCCCGATCACCACCGGGAGGCCCGTCGAGGATGTCCGCTCCCCGCCGCGGTGGCGTGCCAGGCGAGCCGGACCGCCTCGATCGGAAGCCGGCGTCGCGGCCCTGATGACCGGTCCCGATCGCCTCCGGGAGCCCCGCAACTTCCCACAGCGAGCAACGCGATTTGACAAGGGGTTAGCAGCGTATGGACCCACAAGCTAGAATTCACAAGGTAGAGCAATCCGAGGGGATTCCCCCGCTACTCACCCGCCCACAAGCAGCCCGCGTGCTATCAGTCGGACTTCGGACTCTTGACCATCTTCTCGCCAGCGGGGATTTGCCGGTGGTGCGGATTCGTGGTGCCGTCCGGATCCGCTATTCAGCGATTGAATCCTTCCTCGACGCCCGCGAGTCACGGCAGAACCCGAAGCGGGCCAAGCGATGAATGAGCCGGACCCTCCCGAGCCTGTCGAGTTGGCCACGGCGCGGAGGATTGCCCGCGCGGTGTCAGCTTCACGCCGCGGGGATGGGATGATTCCCCAGGTGGCCCTGGTGATCTTTCGGACCGATCGCGACGAGGAAGGGGCTTTGCGAATGTGCCCGTTCGTTGGACTTTCCCGCCCTGCAGATGACACTCCCCCGCGGGGAGAGAATCCATCGGAGGAGATCAATCGGGCCGAGGAACTCTTGATAGCCGAGCTGGCGGAGACGCTTCGGGGAACCGCCGAGATCCTCAACAAGCTGACAGCCCTTTAAGCGTCGCGATGCCTGAGAACCCCGCCATTCGGCGAGCCATCGCCGAGGAAATGCTTGGCCATGCCCTCGACGCAGACGGCTACGCGCCATGTCCCGGCCGTGAACTCCACACGGGGCGCCCCGGCCGCAGGGATTTCCGCGTGATCCTTGAAGGTGCCCCGACCGCATACTGTTTCCATAGTAGTTGCGCCGCGGTGGTCGATAGCTTCAATGCGGAACTCCGCTCGCGCATCGGCAAGGCGGAGGCCGGCGGCGAGGCTCGCCCGCCGACGCTGGGGAACGTGGCACCGGCACCGATGCCCGAACGAAAGCCCAAACGCCCGCCCTACGATCCGAAGAAGCTGGCGGACTTCGCGGCGAGGTGTCCGCATGCGATCAGCCCCGAGTGGCTGGCGGCTCGGTCCCCGGTGGCGATCCCCGCGAAGCAGGACACCACGACCGCCGAGCTATTCCTTTCCACCCTCTACCGGTCTGGCGAGCGCGTGCTTGTCTTCACCGCCGAGTTTTCCCAGGGGGATTTCCTGTGGGAAGCCGGGCGAGGATCATTCCGCCTCGGGAAGTCTCCGGGGGTGAAGGCGGTTCCGTCGCCGCTCCCGGCGGGCGGTCCGTTCGGGGTCTGGTTTCTCGCGCAGCCCGTGGAAGGCGTATGGAAGCCGAACCTGAACAACCGCGACAAAGCCGGTGCCCCCCGCATGGGACGCCGCCACGGGGATTGTGTGACCGCTTGGCGGTTCCTGGTTCTGGAGTCCGACGAGGCCCCCGCCGAGCTGTGGCTTCGCGCCCTGGTGCAACTCCCCTTGCCCATCGTCGCCGCCTACACGTCCGGCGGGCGGAGTATCCATGCGCTCGCAAAGGTGGCAGCCGGGAGCAAACAGCAATGGGACGCCCTCCGTGATGACCTGGTGCCGATCCTGTGCCCGCTCGGAGCGGATCCAGCCGCGATGACGGCCGTTCGCCTGACACGGCTCCCGGGGACCAGCCGGGCCGGCTCGCGGGACAAGGACGGGAAGCCGATGAGGTATCCCGAGCCCCGCTTGCAAAGACTGATCTACCTGAACCCCGAGGCATCGGCCCGCCCGATCCTCGATTGCCTTCCTTGATGCCTGGATGTCCGACTCTTCCCAAGCCGACACGCCCCAAGACTCTGCCGGGCCCGATGATATCCGCCGGAACATCGCTGCAGTGGCGGCCGCCACCGATACCCCCGCGCCGGGGGATGGCTCGCGGTTGCCGGTGGTGAACCTGTCGCAACCGATTTCCTCGATCGCCCGGACGGTGGGAATGATCCTTCACGCCGCGCCGATGTTCCGTTTCGGGGAAGGGCTTTCGACGGTGGACGAAACCGGGGAGATCGCGCCGATGAACCCGGAGCGGTTCACGTCATGGGTGGAGGATCACCTTGCCTTCACGCGGCCGGCGCAGGACGCGCCCCGGGTGGAGAGCATCGGCAAGGACATGGCCGGGAAGATCCTCGCCGCGGACCAGTTCCGCCGGCAACTCCGGGAGTTGAAAGCCGTCTCTCGCGTGCGGGTGCCCGTGTGGAAGGGCGAAGGTGAGGCGCGGACGATCGAGCTTGCCCCGCCCGGCTTCGATACCGAGAGCGGGCTTTTTACGGTGGACGGCGTACCTTTTGCCGATGACCTCGCGGACACGGAGGGATTCGGCTTCCTGATGGAGTGCCTGTCAGAGTTTCCGTTCGAGAGTGAGGGCCAAGGCAAGGTGGTCCTGCGTCGGAGCTACGCGGCGCATGTGGCGGCGATGCTGGGGATATTCTGCCACGCGCTCTTCCCCGAGGGGACCGCCCGGCCCTTCATCGTTTACAACGCGAACCAGCCGGGATCGGGCAAAAGCCTGCTGATGCGGATGGCGGTTGCTCCGGTGCATGGACTGGCCCCCGAAAGCGGGAAGTCGGACACCGAAGCGGAGTTTGAAAAGACACTGGATGCCGCGGCTCTGGCGCGGCTCCCCTTCCTCCTGTTGGATGACTGCAAGAGCATCCATTCGCAGGCCCTCAATCGGTTCATCACGTCGCCCGTTCACCCATGCCGGCCCGTGCATTCGCCGCGGCAGGCGATGGCGGCGAAGGTGACTCAGGTTTTCGCCACGGGGAACGGGTTGACCGTCTCGGAAGACCTCGACCGCCGCGCCCTGGTGATCGACCTATTCGAGCCCGGCGAGGCCCGGGGGCGGAGCTTCACCCGGGAGATCACGCCCGCCTGGCTGTCGCAGCCCGAAACCCGCTCCCGCTTCCTCGCGTCCCTGTGGGCTCTTGTGAGGCGTTGGAGGGATCACGGCATGCCGAGACTCGCGGAGCATCGGCGCGGCTCGTTTGAGGAGTGGTCAGCCCTCATTGGCGGCATCGTCACGGATTGCAAGCTGTGCAACCCATTCGCTCCGAGAGAAGCCGCCACCGGGGGCGACGAGTCCGGCCGCGCCCTCATGCTGGTGGTCGGCTTGGTGGTCGGTGAAAGCGCAACCGAGACCCCTCCCGTTCTCACCACGTCGGACGTTCTCGACCGCGCACATTCGCTCCGACAGAAGCAGCTACCCGTGGGCACTAGCACGGACGCGCAGTAATGCTGCGGATCGAATCGGTGGAAGCTCCGCGGCCATCAGCT
>CALGOH010000195.1 GCA_937957985.1 uncultured Verrucomicrobiae bacterium | reverse complement strand
GCGAAGAGCGGCGACTACGCCGCGGAATTCGCCTACCAGGCGAACGGGGACGGTCCACTGGCCCGGATCACGGAACAGAACTGGTGGCACGACACCGAGAGCCGGCATCTGGGCTTCATCGTGAATACGGGGGGGAAGCTGCCGAGAATCTACTACTACCGGGATTTTCGGATCCCCGGGCAAAAGAATGACGAACCCGCCGAGGAGTAGCGGGTCATGGCCCTCAGACAACGTCGGGGGTAGGTCGGCGGTCCTCGGAAATTGATATGACACCGCTTCTTTCATGTGTTTGAACTATCGAAGCCCGAAGGTCCCGAACTGAGGAGAACCAATCCAACCCATGCGCGTTTTCCCCCTTGCCGTCCTCATTGTTGCCGGATTTGTTGCCTCCTCCAGCGCGCTCCCAGCCAAGCCGCGCACCTGCCGCGTGGTTTTCCCCGAGCGTCCCCCCGACGCCCCGAAGAGCGCCTACCTGTTCGATGGCAAGGAAAGCCGGCGGACCGGACTGCCCAGCATGAACCTGGCTCCCGTGATCGAATTGCCGAGCGGCGAACTGACCATCGCCATGACCTCCCAGGATGTCGACGATCCGGAGGAACTGGCTCCGCAGGCCCCGCGGCTCAAGATCCCGGAGAGCGCAGGGGATTGCTACATCGTGGTCACGCCGGATCCGGAGAACGAATATCTTCCGATCAAGATGGAACTGGTTGATCCGGAAGCATCGAAGCTCGAGCAGGGCGGGATGCTGTGGTTCAACCGCACGGACCATCGGATCATTGCCCGGTTGGGGGACTCCAAGGTGTCGATCGAACCCCAGTCGCAGTCGATCTGCAGAAGCCCGGTCATCGAAAGTGGCCATTACAGCGCGGAGTTCGAATATCAGGCAAACGGCGAAGGGCCAAAAGTGCGGATCACCGAACAACGGTGGTGGCATGACATCGAGAGCCGGCACCTCGGTTTCATCGTGAACACGGGGGACAAGTTGCCGAAGATCTTTTTTTTCCGGGATTTTCGGGTTCCGGGCCAGGGCGGAGACGGAGCTGCCGAGTAATTGCGATCCTGAGGCTCTCAAACGCACGGGAAGGGCAGATCGTTCGATCAAGATGGATGACGAATTTTGAACGACAACATACCCAGAGAATGGGATAGAAGGAATCCGAAGATCGGCGAATTTCCCCTTTCGTTTCCGGTGGAGAGCCATAACTTCCCGGCGTATGTATTTTGTGATGGCAATGAACTGTGTGCGAAAGCATCCGGGGTCGCTGCCTTCCCGAGCCTTCCGGAAGGGTGGATTTGCCTTGGTGATCACCATATCGCTGATGGTCCTGTTGGCTCTGCTGGCGGTCGGGCTTCTCTCGCTCTCCACCATCACCC
Organism: uncultured Verrucomicrobiae bacterium; assembly: GCA_937957985.1. Taxonomy (GTDB): domain Bacteria; phylum Verrucomicrobiota; class Verrucomicrobiia; order Verrucomicrobiales; family Akkermansiaceae; genus Haloferula. Next base: position 10,151 of record CALGOH010000195.1, on the reverse strand, counting down.
TCCGCAGTTCCTCGGAGGCAGTGGCGTCTTCGGAGGCCCGGGCCAACGCCCGGCTGGCACTTTCGATCGCCCTCGGGGAGCTGCAGAAATCCATGGGGCCCGACCAGCGGATCTCGGCGAACGGCTCGATCCTTGCGGAGGACGACGATTCCGACATGACCCACCCGCGGTGGCTGGGAGTCTGGGATTCATGGAAAGCCAACGATGGCGATCCTGCGGGAGAGGATGAGCCCAGCCAGCATTCGACCATCGGAGACGCGGAAACGGGCATCCATCCGAGCTACAAGCCGAATCGCGAGGACCATTTCCGGTCCTGGCTCGTTTCCCTCAATTCCGAGGCTTCCGCCAATCTGGAGGCCGCACGCAGTTTGTCGCTCGATGCAGCCGTGATTCCGACCGCGACCCAGGACGCCGTGATTCTTGTCGGGAAAGGGAGTCTCGGTGAGGAGTCGGAGCGGGAAGACCAGGTCAAGGCGCCTTTGGTCTCGATTGTCAGCGGGAGCACCGCCAGTTCGAATTCTGGACACTTCGGATGGTGGATAGGTGATGAAAGCCAGAAGGCCAACATCATGGATAATTCTTACAAAGGCGACGACCCGAACAGTCTGGCGGAGCGGCTGAACCGCCAGCAGGCACCCGCCTCGCTGGGTAATTCGGAGATCAGCGGTTTGGAGAACCTCGCGGATCAGGATCCGCTTTCCTTCATGCCGTCGCGCAAGACCCTTTCACTGGTCGATGGCGTGACCGAACGGGCTGCGGAGCAGTTCCATGACGTCACGACCACGTCGCTTGGAGTGCTGGCCGACGTCCGCGAGGGTGGTCTCAAGCGGGATCTTTCGACGATCCTGGAGAGGCCCATCGATCCTGAGGAGGTCTATTCGCTCAGCAGTTTCGTGGACTTCCAGCGGGCGGATTCGGTGAAGACCGGCGGGGATGACTTCATGCTCTATCGCTTTGACGACATGGTGGACAGCATCAGTTCCACCGGCGAGGCGGCGGTGCCGATCCAGGACCTTGCCGCCTATTATCAATTGTACGACCGCTACAGGTCCGGCTCCATGGGCGGGATCCAGTATTCGTCCAGCGAATCGTCACCCCCCAACAGCAATCTGAGTGACGGGCTCATGGTCAGCAATCCGGATTACGGCGACACCCAATCAGATCTGGACAAGTACCTGAGGCAGTACACGGCCCTCTACCGCAGCCCGTTTCCGGTGAAGATCGAGATCCTTCTGAGCTACGTCGTTGAGCCGATCCTGCCGGAACCACAGCCGACGAGAGAGAATCCGAATCCAGACAAGTACAAGCTCCGGGTCGGGATTTCTCCGGCGATGACCTTCTGGAATCCCAACAATGTCCCCCTGGTGATGAACATCGGCAATCCCGACCTGGCCTCCATGATGATTCGGGAAACGGCCATGCCGTTGAAGGTCACGTTCAAGAAGTCCAACAGCTATGGAGGGTCATCCACCCAGGAGACGGAGTTCGAGTTCACGAGGATCACGGGCACCCAGCAGGGAGAACTCTACACGCTGTTCGTGTCCGGAAACTACCCGACGGTCTTCGAGCCCGGCGAGAGCAAGGTGTTCGCGCTTCGTTTCGCCTCGAACACCGACTCCAATTCTGCGAGCAACTATGTCGATTTCTACCTTCGCGGCACGGGATATCGATTTGCGGAGCCGTTCGTGGCGGAGTTGGAATTTGCACCCTGTTGGCATCCGGATAAGTTCATCCGTCCGAAGAGAGGGGGAAATGTGGGGGGGAATGCGAACGCGAAGGTGGAAAACATTTTCACCTTCAACGAGAACGATTACATCTCGGCCTCCATCGAGCATGGCAACAGCAATGCCTTCACGATTGATTTCACCCAGAAGTCGAGACATGGAAGGAATGCCCCCGGGGTGAAATGGCATTTCCGGTCGTTTGGAATCCGGAGCCGCCTGAATGCGGATGCTTCGTACAAGACGGACTTCATATATCAGGGCTTTCCGCTCAGCGGAGCGGGGGCGATTTCCAATCCCGCGGCACGGAAAATCGAGGTGCCGGCGAGGTCGGCCCAGAAGCTCATCGATGCCATGGGTTCGAAGTTCAACCCTCGCGATGATCTTCCCCAGCCCTTCTTCTACTATGCGATGAAGGCGGCCACAGAGACTCACGAGTCAAAGAACACGGCGGGTCCTTCCGATGGATCCGGCCGCCGGTTTCCGACCCGGCCTTTCACCCATTCGACCGCGATGGCCCCCGTGTTTCTCGACAGCACCGATCCCGTGTCTCTCTATAATTACGGGTGGAACTGGTTTTTCATGCCGCTCGACAACCTCCTGGATGCACCGGTCGAGATCTCGCGCGGCAACAGCGGATACTACGGGGGAGGCTACACGGCCGAGAACGGTGTGACGCATGTCGTACAGCAGCAGTTGCCTGTTACCCCGCCGATGTCGATCGCGGGCCTGAGTCACGCCCATCTGGGTGGGTTCAGCTTGGCGACCGAGGCACCCGCCGCCGGGTACCAGGGCCTGCGGAACCCGGTCCCCGCCGAGTCATGGCGACGCACGACCGCCCTCGGCTTCGATGGGCTCGCCCCCCACACCCTGCAGGCGATCGGCAACTCCTACGCCCACCCGAACATTCCTCCGGAGAAGGCCCTGACGACGTGGAATCGACGGTATGCCGGCAGCTCCATCACCAGAGAGCCCTTCGCCGATCACTCGTACCTGGCGAACAAGGCGCTCTGGGACGAGTTCTTCTTCTCATCCATTTCCCCGAAGCCTTCGGATGCCGAGGTGTTTTCCGGAGGGGAGTCAGCGGAGGAGGTGGCGCGCAGCTTCTTCTTTTACGGTGAGTCCTTGCCGAATCCACGGATCGTCCCTTACGAACAGGGTCTCGATGAGGAGCGCTTGGACGATCTATTCAATTCCTACGGCGACTTCCGGGGAGGATTCGCCGACAAGATCGCAAGCCACTTGATGGTGGAAGGTCCCTTCAACGTCAATTCGACCTCCGTCGAGGCATGGAGGGCGCTCTTCTCCAGCTTGAAAGGGCAGGAGGTTACCTATCTGGACGCCGAATCGGCCCTGGTGGTCGGCATGAACCTCGACTACGACGAAGCCGACGGGGTGCCGATTCCCGGGGGGCCTCTTCCCAATGGCAAGGGATATCAAGGCAGTCCGTCCGATCCCAGTGATCGCGAGCAATGGACCGGTTTCCGCGAATTGACCGAAGCCGAGATCGACGAACTTTCAGAGGCGATGGTCGAACAGGTGAGACTCCGCGGGCCGTTCCTCTCGCTTTCGGATTTCGTCAATCGACGTCTCGACGGCAGCTCTTCCGCGAAGGAGCTCGCACTCAAGGGTGCCCTGCAAGCCGCGCTCGACGATCCGGACGTCTCGATCAACGAAGGCTTTCGACGCTCCCCACGCGAATTCACCAATCGCGAGGAATCCTTCGTTAATGCGGAGTTTCCCGAGGCAATGGAAGGGCCGGTCGCCTACGGAAGTTCCGCGTATGTCGACCAGGCCGATATCCTGAGGGGGCTTCCCGCCCAGCTCACGCCGCGTGGCGACACGTTTGTGGTCCGTGCCTATGGAGACTCCGTCGATGCCCGGGGGAATGTGACCGCCCGGGCCTGGTGCGAGGCGGTCGTCCAGCGGCTCCCGGAATACATCGATTCGGTGGATGAGCCCGAGACCATGCAGGCGGATCTCAGTTCCGAGTCCAACCGTGTCTTCGGCCGCAAGCTTGCCATCGTGCTCTTCCGTTGGCTCAATCCGGCGGAGATCTGATCTTTCAGCACAGTTTTCCGCGTCAGTCATGCATATCTTCCGCAGGTCTTTGCTCACATGCTCGGTCGTCTCGCTCCTTGCGTCCGGTGCGGAGGCGCAGAACAAGGTGGAACTTCAGTTCCTGGCGTTTCCAAAACACCAGCGGCCCCAGCCCGTCGAACTCATGGTTGCCGAAGGCGAGACCATTGAAGTTCAGACGCCCGGCAACGAATTGTCGCCGGTTTACAAGGTCTCGCCGCTCGCCTCCATCGTGGTGGGAAAGACGACGATCAACGACGAGGGAGAGAAGTCGTTTGATGTCTATGGCCAGGCGAAGTCGCTCGGCGTCTCCAAGCAGATCATTCTTCTGATCCGCAAGGGGGCGGAGAACAGCGATGGATTCGTGGTCCTGCCCATCAACGGCGAGTTGGGTGATTTTGCAGGGGGCAGTTACTTCTTCATCAATGCCTCCAAGCTTAATGTGGCTGGCGTCATCGGTGATTTGAAGTTCGCGCTCAAGCCGGGCCAACGGCGCATGATCAAGCCCGAGCCGGATTTCGAGGACGACATCTGCCAGGTGACATTCGCGTATCAGCGCGATGACGACTGGAAGACGTTCAAGGATACCCGTTGGCCGACGAATGAACGATACCGCTCGATGATATTTTTTCACCAGGATCCGGAGAGCGGTCGCCTCGGGGTTGCTCCTGTGATTGACATGCTGCCCTACCAGTCGACCGGCACGAACTGAGAAGAGTCTGAACCGAATGAACGTTCTCACCCACATCGCGAAGCAATTCGCCGCCTCTTTCCGGCCTTGGCAGGCCTGTATCCTGTCGGCTGCGTCCGTGCTGCTTCTCGATGTTGCGAGCGCGGAACGGATCCTTTACGAGAGCTTTGAGACACCGGTGGTTCTGGAAGGTGCCACGGATCCCGACGGCTGGGACCAGGGAGGGGGGCATCCGAGCTATCGCCGTGCCGCGAACGAAAGCGGGCAGAACTGGTCGACTCCCTTCGGTGAGCAGGGGATGTCGACCTACAGCAACGGAGTGGGGCTAAAGGATCTGGGCTACATGCCCTACGAGTCAGGTGAATACGTGCTCAAGTTCAACATCACGAGCAGCGCGGCCATCGGTGAGTACCGGGTGGAATTTTTGACTCAAGATGACTTGTTCGGTGATCTCCAACCGGAGGTGATGGTTGCGCATCAGGCTGGCGACACCGATGGCAGCAAGGACATGTCGTTTGCCGGGGAGCTCCGTTGGCGACGTGAGTTCGACCCCGAGAATGAGGAGGATTTCATTCCCAAGAAACTCCTGATCAAGCTGATGCAGGACCCGGATCGCTCGAACTGGCGCCACACCCCGATCTGGGACAACGTTTCCGTCGACTGGATTCCGGACGTGGATTCCGAAGGTCCGACGGTCGAAGACATCGTTGACGACAAGGATGGTGCCACCGTTGCGATCAACTCACTCGTGACCTACACGGTGACTTTCAACGAGGCGATGGATCCCGCGACGGTGGAGATCGGCGATTTCGGCAATGCCGGCTCGGCCGACGTCACCATCGAATCGGTCACTCCGATCTCGAACGACACCGTTTTCCTCGTCGAGGCCAGGCCGACAAGCGGCGGCACCTTGCGCTTGAGGATCAATGCCGGAGCGGATCTCGACGATGCGGTGGGAAACCCGATGGAGACGTTTTCAGCCATTCAGGACAATGTGACGATTATCGTGGACGCCACCAATCCGGTCCTTCTTCCGGGCGACATTGTGGATGACCAGGGAGGCGGCACCATTCCTGAGAACACGGTGGTGACATATACCCTGACCTTCAGCCGGGACATGAACGCCGCCACCGTGGGTCCCGACGACTTCGAGAACGCCGGCACCGCGCCGATCGCGAGCATCGTACCGGGGGACATTTCAGAGACTTCTCCGGGTGTCTTCACCGTCGGAATCACTCCCACCGGCTCCGGCACCCTGCAATTCAAGGTGAAGGATGGGGTATTGCTCGAGGGCGCGGGCGGCGGAATCCTGGACACCACTCCGGGGATCGTCGACGACACCACCATCATCGTCGACTCGACTCCCCCGACTCTGGCTCCGGTCGATATTACCGACGACACCGAAGGCAGCCCGGTCGCCGTCGGCACGCTTGTGGCCTACGACGTGATCTTCAGCGAGGACATGGACGAGTCCACCGTGACCGCCGCCGACTTCGGCAACGCGGTGACGGTCGGAGACGCAACTTTCACCATTGATTCCGTCGAGGAGACCACTCCAGGAGTGTTCAGGATCGAGGTGACGCCGAGCAGTCCGGGAAGCATTCAACTCCAGGTCAATGCCGGTGCGTTGCTCACGGATGAAAATGGCAACGCGCTGGTGACAAGCTCGGCGATTGTGGACGACTCGACCGTCACCGTGGAGGTTGGCGGTGATCCCTATGCAAGTTGGTCGGGAGGGCTCGCCTTCGAAGGTGATGACAACGAGGACGGCGTGACCGATGGCATGGCCTGGCTTCTCGGGGTTTCCGCTCCGAGCGTAGGTGCGCAGGAGAGTTTGCCCACGACCAGCATGAGTTCCGGCCAGTTGGTGCTTTCCTTCCGGTGTCTCAAGACCGCCGATCGTGGCGGGGCGTCCCTGAGGGTCCAGTACTGCACCGACCTTGGGGCGACGCCGGGTGATTCCTGGTCGGACAACGAAGCTGAGGTGCCTGATACCGACTCGACGGTGAATGGGATCATCTTCGACACCACCGACGAAGGCGATGTCATCCATGTTTCCGCCACCATTCCTGCGCAGGCTGGCGGCAGGGTGTTCGCGCGGTTGGCTGGTGACCTGCCCTGATGCTGGCAGGGGATGCCCTCAGGGGATCGAAAGGCGAACGTATTCGCGGGCGATCCGGTAGAAGGTGGTCATGCTCTCGATGTCGATCCACTCGTCGGGCGCGTGGAGCGCGCCGACCTTCGGGCGGCTGACGATGGTCTGGATCCCGGCATCGCAGAGAAACCTCGCATCGCTGCCGCCCGAGGCGCGGACTTCCCGGACCGGGTGGCCGGTGATGCGCTCGGTGACCTCGAACCACAGGGGATCGGGATTCAGTTGGGACGGCTCGGCGGTCACCATGGGTTCGACGGCAAGATCGGGACCCAGCAGGGATCGCACCCGGTCGAGCATCCCGTCGAGCCGGTGGGGTGCCGGGAAACGAAGATCGATGGTGGCCTCGGCCGCGTCCGGGATGCAGTTGGGGGTCCGGTTCGGGGTGTGCAGGGTGGTCACCGAGCAGGTGGGTTTCCAGTGGTCGGTCTCGGTCGGGATCGGGAAACCCTCGGCCAGCCGTGCGAGTCCCGCGGTGAGCCGGGCGGCGGCGTTTTCCCCGAGCCATGGACGGGCGGCATGGGAGGCGGACCCTCGGGAAACCACCTTGAGGTGGGCGATGCCCTTCTCCTCCACGGTGACGTCGTGCAGCGAGCCGCCGTCGGGCACGATCGCATGGGCGGCCGAAAGCCCGCACTCCCTGACGAGGTATCCGACGCCGTGCTCGCCGCCCCGTTCCTCGTCGGAAGTGACCACCATGCCGAGGGGGATGCCCGGCGCTTCCCGGTGGAGGTCGCAGAAGAGTTTCAGCATGATCGCAAGCGCTCCCTTCATGTCTCCGGCACCGGGGCCGTAGAGGCGTCCGTCCTCGATCCGGGACCGGTAGAGATCGAGGTCGGGATGCTCGATCACGTCGAGATGGCCGATCATGAGGATCTCGGCCCGGTCGCAGCCCTCGGGTAGCGCGACCAGCGACTCGTATCCGCCGGACTCGTGGCGCTGGATCTTCACCGCGTTGAGCGACTCGAGGTGGTTCAGGAAGAACGAAAAGGCCCGCGACCGTTCGGCGGGGCGGCTGTCGGTGCTGGGGATCAGGATCAGGTCGCGTGACAGGGCGACGAGGCGGTCGGTGATTTCGGGGAGGTTCATCATCGGTCGTGAGCGTAGTCCCAGGAAACCGGGAGGTCCTTGCGGGCGGCATCGAGAAGATGACGGCACTCCGCGAGCCCCTCGGCGATTGCGAGAAACTGGCCCTTCCGCACGAGGCCGTCCTCATCGAGATTGAAGTTCACCGGTAGAATGCCCCGGAGTTTCTTGCGTTCGAACAGGTCGTCTTGGCGGTGCAGCCGGTCGAGCAGCTCCGCTCCCTCCATCGGTTCCGCAAGTTCGAGATTGCGCATCCGCCACGAGCCGTGCGGGCGGAAGTGCCTTGCCAGCACGGAAGGGTAGGTGGCGCCGGTGACCCGTGCGTTGATCTCGCAGACGTAGACGGTGATCACCTTGTCTGCCCGCACCGTGACGAGGAAATCGACGCTCGCCGCGCCCCGGTATCCCTGCCGGTGCAGCCAACTGGCGGCCTCTCCGGCCTGCCCGAGGAGTTCGTCGGCGAGTCCGGGGTGTTGGTCGAGATACGAGGGAGGCGATTCGTTGCCCTGATGGATGCTGGCCGCCGGGTCGAGGATCTGCTCGGTGAGATCGTAGAGATGAACCGCCTCGTTGCTGAGAAAGATCTGCACGCTGGGGCTGAGGATCGCCTCGATGCCGCGGGTTCCCGTTTCGAGCCATGCCTGGACCATGCAGGGACCTTCGTGGAAGAACGCCCCCGGAAGGTCCTGCGGCACTTGATCGGTGGGTGTCTTGAGAAGCCCGATGCCCGAGGCGCCGATCTGGGACTTGATCACGGCATGGGCATGCCCTTCGCGACCGAGGGCTTCGAGCGCGCCGGGAATCTCGGCGGCGCTGGCCGCGAGCCTTGTCGGGAAGGTCGGCAGGCCCGTGGCTTCGAGGTGCTGGTGGAGCAGCAGCTTGTTGTTGCCGCGGTGGCTGCCCTCCGGGGTGGAAAGGGTCTGCTTGCCGAGCTTGGCGGCGATCCGCCCGATGACCTTGTCGGTGACGAAGCCGTCGATCGTGCCGGCCGGTTCATCACGCACCCGCCCGATGAACGGGTGCTCCGGAGAGCGCCGGTGCTTCAGAGAGCGACCCAGCTCCAGGAACTCGTCACGGGTCAGGATCTCGATTCTCGGCAATCCGATCCCGAGATCACGGAAGAATCCGGTGAGTGCCGGTTCGGGGGATCGCTCCAGGACGAGAAGGTTGTCCTTTCCACCGAAGATCAGCCCGAGGACGGGCAGCAGCCGGCCCCCGTAGCTGTCGACGCAACGGATTTCCTCGGCGAGCAGCCGGGCTCCCCCGCGGTTTCCGAAGAACAGGGAGAGGAGGTTGGCGAAGAAGATCACGCTGCGTCGCTCCCAGCAGTTCGGCGCCTTCCCGAGGCCGCGCACCACCTGCGGATTGCTAGTCCCACGATTCGAGACCATGGGGCAGGATAGGGTCGGTATGCCGGAGTTGAAAGGAGAACTCCTCTCCCGGCCGTGTTAAGAAGTCGTAAAATAGGTCGCCTTTCTCCGGGGAGCACGGGCATTCTGGGGGCATGGATCGTGGAGGACGTCCCTTGCTGGTCGTGGATGACGACCGGAAGCTCTGTGGCCTGATCCGGGACTATCTCGGACCGCTGGGCTGGGAGGTGGACATGAGGCACACGGGGCCCGAGGGGCTGGAGGCGGCCCGCGGGGGAGGGTACGAGGCGGTGATTCTCGATGTGATGATGCCGGGTATGGATGGCTTCGAGGTGCTCAGGGAGTTGCGGAAGGATTCGAACGTGCCGGTGCTGATGCTGACCGCGATGGGCGAGGAGGCGGACCGGATCGTCGGTCTCGAGATGGGGGCCGATGACTACCTGCCCAAGACCTTCTCAAGCCGGGAATTGCTTGCACGGCTCCGGGCGGTGACGCGTCGTTCCTCCCTGGAGCCGGAAGGCGCCGGACAACGTTTGAAAGTCGGTGCCTTGATTCTGGACGAGGGCACCCACGTGGTGACTTTGAATGGAGGGGAGGTGGATCTCACGACCCTGGAGTTCGCCATCCTCGCGGCACTGATGAAGGCGGGAGGCAGGGTGAAGTCGAGGGAGGCCCTGCTCGAGGACGTGTCCGACCGGCGCTTCGACGTATTCGACCGGTCTATCGACGTTCACGTCTCCCAGTTGCGGCGGAAGCTTGGCGATGACGCGCGTCATCCCCGCTACATCGTCACCGTCCGGGGCGTGGGCTACAAACTGGGTGAGGGGGTGACGGAATGAAGCGCGGCGTCCGCTTTCCTCTCCTCGGGAAGATGCTCGCCTGGCTGCTTCTGCATCTGGCGGTGCTTGCGACGGCGTTCGTGCTTTTCGTCGGTTGGCAGTTGCGCCGCGGGCTGGACTCCCTCCTGAGCGGCGCGTCGGCCGAGCGGCTCACCACACTTGGGTCGGTGGTTTCGAGCGAGATGAGGAATTCTACCCGCGAGGAATGGCCGG
>CALGOH010000194.1 GCA_937957985.1 uncultured Verrucomicrobiae bacterium | reverse complement strand
GTGTCAGCGAAAGCGGCGGCGACCTGGTGCTCACCTTCAACTGCCTGCCGGTGGCGGCGCGTGGTGGCGCGAGTCTGAAGGTGGCGTACAGCGCGACGCTGGCGGGATGGACGCCGACGACCAATGTGGTGCCGGATGCCAGCGGTGCCGATGCCGGCGGAGTGGTGAGCTACGTGGTCAGCGGACCAAGCGGCTCTCCCTCAGTCAACAGCGTGACGGCGACGATCGACTCGTCGGCGGCCGCCGGAGGCAAGCTCTTCGGCCGCCTCGAGGGCACCGAGTGAGTTCTGCCTGAGTGAATCCCAACGCCGCTTCCCGATCGCGGGGAGCGGCGTTTTTCTTGCCGGGATGGCGCCGCTCCCGGTCGCCTGCCCGGAAGGGGTCTCGGATGCATCCACCGGAAAGCCGGCCTGACCGTTTTGGATGTCGATCACTGGAACCTCCAGGAAGCCAGGAGCGCGAAGGCATGGAATTTGAAGGATCTCATTGGTCCAGCTTGGCGACCTTGGCGTCTGCTTGGCGCTGATTTCAAGATGGGGAGGTAATCTCAAGGAGTTGATATATGACCTGAAATCCTCCCCCCCACGACGGGCATCAAATGCCCAGCAAATAGGCAAGTGACGAGAACGAAAAATGCTGGTGGAAGGGGCCATGACGGTTTCTTTAGCGGACAGATTGTCAGACGTCCTTACCTTGGTCGCTGGCACGCGGATTCAGAACCCAACCGAAGCCCCATGAAACCAAATCCACACATTGCCGCCGCGGCGACGCTCGTCGCGTTCGCCATGATGGGTGCCGTCCCCATAACAAGCGCCGCAACCGAAACCGCCTACTGGGACGGCAACGACACCGATGCCAACGCCAACGGCGGAGACGGCACCTGGGGCGGAGCCACCACCAACTGGGACGACGCGGCCACTGGCGGCTCCGACATCGCCTGGGATGGTGATGCCAGCGGCGACGACACCGCCGTCTTCGGCGGCACGGCCGGCACCGTGACGGTCAGTGGACCGATCGATCTCAACACCCTTTCGTTCAGCAACTTGTCTTCGACCAACAAATACACGATCGATGGCGGCACGTTGAACTTCGGCGTCGGTGGTTCCATCAAGCCGAACTTCACAAACCAAGTGAACTTCACCGACTTCGGCTTCATCACTTCCGCCATCACCGGGTCTCCGAATATCGTCTATTCGGGATCCCAGTTTAATAACCAAGTGGTGTTCGCCCCGGCGTCGGGAAGCGTGGCTCTTGGGACGGTCAGTGGCGCCGGAGTGACGAGGTTGGCGGGTAGTACGACGGGTAACACCTTGGTGGGGGTCAGCGACAATAACTCCAAGATCAAGATGAGCAGCGGAACCTGGACACTGACCGGTACAGCTCGGGCTTACGAACACTTCATCGAGGGCGGTGACTTCATCATCGGCGGCACCGGCAGCCTGCAGAACAGCAGCCGCTCCATCCAGCTCAACGGAGGCACGCTGCACTACAACCACCCGGGGGCCGTGAAGGACGACAACACCGGATCCGGCGGCGACAACGATTTCAGATTCAGGGGTGGCAGCCTCGACAACACCAGTGGCGCGGCCATCGCCACCTCGGCCTTCAACCCGGGAATGACCTGGGAAGCCGACTGGACCTTCATCGGCAGCAATGGTGCGAACAGTGACCTCTACCTGGGTAATGGCAAGGTGGTCGTGATCGGTGCCACGCGCCAGGTGACCGTTCAGAACGCGGCGACGACCCTCAGCTACGGCGGCGAGGTCGCCGAAGGCTCGGCGGGCCTCGGTATCACCAAGGCGGGTCCGGGAACCCTCGTCCTCGGGGCCGTCAACTCCTACACCGGACCGACCACGGTCACCGGCGGCACCCTCTCAATCGGAGACGGCACCAACAACAGCAACTTGGGAGATCTTTCCGTGGTGTCCGTCGACAATGGAGCCAAGCTCGACCTGAACTTCAGCAGCGGTAATCCGGATACCGTGCTCTTCCTTGTCCTCGGAGGAAGCCCCATGGCTCCGGGTCAGTATGGTCACGGCGATAGCGGGGCCGACAACGGCGGCGCTGGAGTTGGCGCCTTCAATGCGTTCTTCGAGGCAAACACGGGCATCATCAACAACACCGGCAGCGCCTCAGGCCTTGCATTCTGGGATGGCGGCGCGGTGGATATCGGCACCGATGGCGACGCTGCCAGTGCCGGCGGCAACGGCACCTGGGATGCCCTCATCGAGAACTGGGACAAAGGCTTCACCGCCCACGACGCGTGGCAGAACGGCAATCTCGACGCCGCGATACTCGGCGGTGCGGGCGGGACCATCACGCTGGGTGACGATATCGTTGCCGGCGGGATCATGTCGGGCTCCGCCTACACGATCAATGGCGGAGGCAACACGCTCACGCTGGATGTTTCTTCCGGAACCCCGGTGATTGATGTGCCGTCCAACCAGCTCACCATCAACAGTGTCATCGATGGCAACGAAGGACTCCAGAAGGACGGAGCGGGAACCCTCCGCCTTTCCGGAGAGAATACGTTCACGGGCGGGGTGGTGCTTAACGCTGGCGATCTCTTCGTGGATACCGAAAGTCCCTACGAGGGATGGGGCACCGACACCCTGACCATCAACGGGGGAAGGATTCGGACAAATAGCGCCGGCACCTTCACCACCGACAATGACAGCGTCTGGAATGCCAGCTTCGGGGTTTACCGGGGAGTTACCGGCACGGCCGTTTGGAATCACGATGGCAATGTCACGTTGGGTGGCAACGTCACGGTCACAAGCGCGAACAACTTCTGGGAAACCAACATAGGCGGTGACATCGATGAGACGGGAGGTAGCCGCAGCCTGACGATCGCCGGCAGCGGTCATACGCTCACGCTCGACGGTGCGAACACCTTCTCGGGTGGCCTGACCTACAGCGGTGGCGCCACCCTCAAGATCAACCATGCCTCGGCGCTGGGTTCGGGACCATTCACCATCACCAATGGAACGATCGACAACACCTCCGGAAGCCCTGTCGTCCTGAACACGGCCAACCTTCAGAATTGGAACGCGAACATCGCATTCACCGGCTCGAACGACCTGAACCTTGGGACCGGCGCCGTGACGATCAACGCCAACCGCACCGTGACCGTCAGCGCTGGCACCCTCACCGTGGGCGGCGGCATCGGCCAGAGCGGGACCCGGACGCTGACCAAGAACGGCAACGGCACGCTGGTGCTTGGCGGTGCCAACACCTACACCGGCAACACGACCGTCTCCACCGGCACGCTGGCTCTGGTCGGCGGCAGCCAGAACTCGGCGATCACGGTGAATTCGGGAGCCACGCTTGGCTTGAGCCTCAATACAGGGTCTCCCGCCACCGCCACGACCACCTCGACGAAGTCGCTTACGCTGGTTGCCGGCCATGCGATCACCGTCAGTGGTACGGTGGACAATTCGTCAGACTATCTGCTGATGACCGCTGCCTTGGGTATTACCGGCACGCCTGCGGACCCGGGGATCCCAGACTATCAACTGACAATCGTTGATAACGGCGGCGTTGACGAACTTTGGTTGGAATACACCGGAGTCGGTGGAGCCCCCGACATTGCGGTGGATCAGGGCAGTGCCATCGGCAACGGCGGCTCGAAGGACTTCGGCACCCATGTCATCGGCACGAACGCCGACCTGGTCTTCACCATCACCAACAACGGCACCGCAGACCTCAACCTGACGGGCACGCCTCCCGACTACGTGGTGGTCGGGGGCACCCACCCGGGAGACTTCTCGGTGACGGCCCAGCCGTCCACTCCGGTAAGCTCGGGCGGAGGAACCACCAACCTCACGGTTCGGTTCACCCCGCAGGCGGCGGGCGCGCGCAGTGCGACGATCACCATCGCCAGCAACGACCCCGTCGATGGGTCCTTCGTGATCAACCTGACGGGCACCGGGCAGACGGCCTACGAGGCCTGGTCGAACGGAGGCGGGGGCTTCGCCGCCGACGACAACGGCGACGGCATCGACAACGGCATGGCGTGGCTGCTCGGTGCGGCCGATCCGAATGCCGACGCGACGGGCCTGCTGCCGGGTGTCAGCGAAAGCGGCGGGGACCTGGTGCTGACCTTCAACTGCCTGCCGGTGGCCGCACGTGGTGGCGCGAGCCTGAAGGTGGCGTACAGCGCGACGCTGGCCGGGTGGACGCCGACCACCAACGTGGTTCCGGATGCCACCGGTGCCGATGCCGGCGGAGTGGTGAGTTACTTGGTCAGCGGACCCAGCGGCTCTCCCTCGGTCAAGAGCGTGACGGCGACCATCGACTCGTCGGCGGCCGCCGGAGGCAAGCTCTTCGGCCGTCTCGAGGGCACCGAGTGAGACCTGCCCGAATCAATCCCAACGCCGGTCCCGCGAGTCGGGACCGGCGTTTTTCGTTCCCCGGTTCCAAAGGACCGCCGATCTCCGAATCGGCACCGCATCCAGATTCCTGAAGATGCCGATTCGGAGATCGGCGGTCCTGTTCCTTTCGCATCGCCGGGACGCCCCGCCCCCGATGCGCGACTCCTTGCACACGACGCACGATACTCTTGATCGATGTGCGACGCCCATGTCGCTTGATCACACTCCGAGCCGACGAAGCGAAGATCAGCCTTCGGGATCGTCCAGGATCATCCGCAATCTCCCCCCGAGTTCCGGCGGGAAGCGGCCGGGCCAGGTTTCATCACCAGACCCACGGCGAGGAGGTCGCGCAGGTGCATCCGGTCATTGTCGCGGAAGGAAATCAGCTTCATGCGGACCAAATCGTCCAGCGGGATCAGCTCGAGGCCCTCGCCCTTTTCCGTCCTGACGAGTTCAGGCGTCGGTTCAATGGCATCCGGTACCGCCTTCTCCCCCGCCCACAGCACATGCACCGCGTCGCGGACCTTGGCATCGGGGCCGTCGAGAAAGACATCCATGGATGCCGTCTTGCCCGGCGAGGCCACCCGGCGATGGATGAAGCCGGCCGCCTGCATGGCCGCGAAGGCCCTCTCCCGGTCGGAGCGACGCAGGAGGATGTCCACCTTCCTGCTATTGCGCACGGCGGAATCGTCCACCCGGGACACCCACGCGGCGACGGCATTGCCGCCCACCACCGAGTAGTCGATCCCCGCCTGTGCGAGGGCGGCGGCGGCGCGCTCGAGACGCCGTCTCACATCATCGATGCTCTTCGCCATGCGCTGCCAGGACACGGGTCGCAGAGCGATTGCCCTGCTCGTGCGGCAAGCCTGCCACGGAACCGCCGCAAACCAAGGTGGATTCTCCCAAGCAGTCCTTTACAAGCCCCGGAACCCCTGCGAAGAACTCCAAAATTTAGCCGCAACCTGCGGCTGAGAACGCCTCCCCGCCATGCCCAAAGACACCTCCATCAAGAAGATCCTCGTCATCGGCTCCGGTCCCATCGTCATCGGGCAGGGCTGCGAGTTCGACTACTCCGGCGTCCAGGCCTGCAAGGCGCTGCGGGAGGAGGGCTACGAGGTGGTGCTGGTGAACTCGAACCCGGCGACGATCATGACCGACCCGGAGTTCGCGCACCGGACCTATGTCGAGCCGATCACGCCGGAGGTGATCGAGAAGATCATCATCAAGGAACGGCCCGACGCGCTGCTGCCGACCCTCGGCGGCCAGACCGCGCTCAATGCCTCGATGGACCTTTTCAAGTCGGGCACGCTCGACAAGCACGGGGTGAAGATGATCGGCGCCAATTCCGAGGCCATCGACAAGGGCGAGGACCGCCAGCGGTTCAAGGACGCGATGGTCAAGATCGGCATCGACATCCCCCACTCCGGCACCGCGCACACGATGGAGGAGGCGCGCAAGGTCGCCACCGAGTTGGAGGAGCTCACCGGCAAGCGCTTTCCGCTGATCATCCGCCCGGCCTTCACCCTCGGCGGCCAGGGCGGCGGCATCGCCTACAACCGCGAGGAGTTCGAGGAGATCGTCCACCGCGGGCTCGACCTGTCGCCGGTCAGCGAGGTGCTGATCGAGGAAAGCCTGCTCGGCTGGAAGGAATTCGAGATGGAGGTCATGCGCGACCGCGCCGACAACTGCGTGGTCATCTGCGCGATCGAGAACATCGACCCGATGGGCGTCCACACCGGCGACTCGATCACCGTCGCCCCGGCGCAGACGCTGACCGACCGCGAGTACCAGATCATGCGCGACGCCTCCTTCGCGGTGATCCGCGAGATCGGCGTGGAAACGGGCGGCTCGAACATCCAGTTCTCCATCGACCCGGTGAGCGGCCGGATGATCGTGATCGAGATGAACCCCCGCGTCTCGCGCAGCTCGGCGCTGGCCTCGAAGGCGACCGGTTTCCCGATCGCCAAGATCGCCGCCAAGCTCGCCGTCGGCTACACGCTCGACGAGCTGCCCAACGACATCACCCGCGAGACGCCGGCGAGCTTCGAGCCGACCATCGACTACGTGGTCACCAAGCTGCCGCGCTTCACCTTCGAGAAGTTTCCTACGGCGAACGCCGTACTCACCACCCAGATGAAGGCGGTGGGCGAGGCGATGTCGATCGGCCGCACCTTCAAGGAATCGATGCAGAAGGCGCTCCGCTCGCTGGAGACCGGCCGCTGGGGCTTCGGCTTCGACCCCAAGGTCCCCGGCGCGCCGATGCACCCGGAGATCGAGCAGAAGCTCGCCGTGCCGAACGCCGAGCGCATCTTCTGGGTCCAGGTCGCCTTCACCAATGGCTGGTCCATCGACGAGGTCTTCGAGGTCACCAAGATCGACCCGTGGTTCCTGCACCATCTCAAGGAAATCGCCGAGGAGGGCCGGACGCTGGCCGAGTGCGACCTCAAGCACGCCAAGCGCCTCGGCTTCGCCGACCGCCAGATCGCCCGCGCCCGCAACTTGGCCGCCGCCCGCGACAGCGGCCACGCACAGTCGGAGGTCGATGCCGTGACCGAGGACTCGGTGCGCGAGGAACGCAAGGCCGCCGGCATCGTGCCCGGCTACCGGCTGGTCGATACCTGCGCGGCGGAGTTCGAGGCGTACACGCCGTATTTCTACTCGAGCTACGGCGACGAGAACGAGGCGCGGGAGACCGACAAGAAGAAGATCATCATCCTCGGTGGCGGCCCGAACCGGATCGGCCAGGGGATCGAGTTCGACTACTGCTGCGTCCACGCCGCCTTCGCCTCGAAGGAGGCCGGCTACGAGGCGATCATGGTGAACTCCAACCCGGAGACCGTCTCCACCGACTACGACACCTCCGACAAGCTGTTCTTCGAGCCGCTCACGCTCGAGGACGTGCTCAACATCTGCGACCAGGAAAAGCCGCACGGCGTGATCGTCCAGTTCGGCGGCCAGACGCCGCTCAACCTCGCCGCCGACCTCAAGCGCCACGGCGTCCCGATCATCGGCACCTCGCCGGAGAGCATCGACCTCGCCGAGGACCGCAAGCACTTCTCCGAGCTGCTCGACAAGCTCGGCCTGAAGCAGGCCGAGGCCGGTACCGCGGTCGACGAGGAGGGCGCGCTCGCGGTCGCCAACCGCATCGGCTACCCGGTGCTGGTCCGCCCGTCCTTCGTGCTCGGCGGCCGCGCGATGATGATCGTCTACAACGACGACGAGCTGAAGCGCTACATGCGCGACGCCGTCGACGCCTCGCCGGAGAAGCCGGTGCTGGTCGACCGCTTCCTCGACGGCGCGACGGAGGTCGATGTCGACTGCATCGCCGATGGCAAGACGGCGGTGGTCGGCGCGATCATGGAGCACATCGAGCAGGCCGGCGTGCACTCCGGCGACTCGGCCTGCTGCATCCCCTCGTACTCGCTCTCCGACAAGATCAAGGCCGAGATCGAGACCGCGGCGAAGGACCTCGCCCGCGAGCTCGACGTGAAGGGGCTGATGAACATCCAGTTCGCGGTCAAGGACGACGAGCTCTACGTCATCGAGGTCAATCCGCGCGCGTCGCGCACCGTGCCCTTCGTCTCGAAGGCGACCGGCGTGCCGCTGGCGAAGTACGCGACCCAGATCATGCTGGGCAAGACGCTCGAGGAGATCGGATTTACGGAAACCGTCGTACCTCCGCACTTCTCGGTGAAGGAGGCCGTGTTCCCGTGGAACCGCTTTCCGGGCATCGACATCGTGCTGCGAGCCGAGATGAAATGGGCCGGCGCGGTGCTGGGCATTGATGCCGACTGGGGCATGGCCGGCGCCAAGAGTGAGATCAGCGAATTCAACCCGCTGCATACCGGGGGCAACGTCTTCATTTCGGTGATCGACCGCGAAAAGCCGCGTGCGGTCGCGGTGGCGAAGGACCTCGTCGATCTCGGCTTCACCATCTGGGCGACCGGCGGGACCTACACCCACCTCAAGGAGGCCGGCGTGCCCGCCGAGCGGGTCTACAAGCTGCACGAGGGGCGTCGCCCCAACGTGGTGGACATGATGAAGAACGGCGAGATCGACTTCATCATCAACACGCCCAGCGACGAGGCGGCGCGCGAGGACGAGGTGAAGATCCGCTCCACCGCGATCGCGATGAAGGTTTCCCACGCCACCAACCTCGCCGCCGCCGAGGCCTGCGTGAAGGGGATCCGCTCGCTCAAGGAGAAGGAGCTGACCGTCAAGCCGCTGCAGGACTTCCACGCCTGAGGCCGCGGCCCGGTCCGGCGACTCGGCACTTGGCAGCGGGCACTCGCGCCGTAGCTTGAGGGCGTGATCCCGCCCACCTGCCGCGACCGCGTGGTCGCCCCGTCCCTGCTCGCCGCCGATTTCTCGAAGGTCGGCGAGGAAGTCACCCGCGCCATCCGCGCCGGCGCCGACTGGCTGCACCTCGACGTGATGGACGGCCATTTCGTCAACAACATCTCCTTCGGTCCGCCGGTCATCCAGGCCGTCCACGAGCACAACGACATCTTCCTCGACGTCCACCTGATGATCTCGCGGCCCGGCCGCTACCTCGACGATTACATCAAGGCCGGCGCCGACAACCTCACGGTTCACGTCGAGGCCGATCATGATGTCGCGGAAACGCTCGGCCGCATCCGTGAGGCGGGATCCATGGCGGGACTTGCCCTGAATCCGGCGACGCCGATCGGGGAGGTGGAACCCTTTCTCGACCAGATCGACCTGCTGCTGTGCATGACCGTCGTTCCGGGTTTCGGCGGGCAGTCCTTCATGCCCGAGGTGCTGCCGAAGATCGAGGCGGCGGCGAAGTGGCGCGACGATCGCGGGCTGACCTTCCACATCGAGGTCGATGGCGGCATCGATGCGGATACCGCCGGACGCTGTGCTGCCGCCGGGGCGAACGTGATGGTCGCCGGTTCCTCCACCTTCCGCGCGCCCGACATGGGGGCGGCGGTGAAATCGATCCGCGAAGCCTGATGGTCCTGCGCGTCAACGGCGAGACGATCGATCCCGAGTTGATCGACGAGGCCTTCCACCGGATCAAGTCCGAGGCGGAGGTGGCGACCGAGGTCTCGTGCTGCGAGCGCGACGAGGAATTCCGCCAGCGCGCCGAGGACGAGGTGATCGAGGGCGTGCTGCTGGCGCAGGAGGCGGAGCGGCGCGTGGCCGACCCGTCCGCCGACGAGGTCCGCGAGGCGCTGGAGGACTCGCTGCGCGAATGGCGGCAGCATGGAGCGTCATGGGACATGCTCGAGGCGCAGCGGGACCAGCTCCGCGACGAAACCAAGGCGCGGCTGCGGATGGAGAAGTTCGCCGGGCAGGTCTGGGCGGACCTTCCCGAGCCGGACGGGACGGCACTGCGCGCCTGGTTCGACGACCATGCGGGCCGCTTCCGCAGGCGGGCGCGGGCGAAGGTGCGCCACCTGGTGCGTTTCCCGGAGGGGGATCCACAGGGCGAGTACCGGCTGATGCTTTCGCTCCGCGAGCGGGCCCTGGCGGGCGAGGATTTCACCAGGCTGGCCGACGAGCACACCGCCCGCGAGGACAAGGAGACCGACCTCGGCTGGATCGAGCACGAACGGCTGCTCAACACCTTCGAGACGATGCTTTTCTCGCTGCGCGACGGCGAGGTGAGCCCGGTGTTCTTCTACGAGCAGTGCCTGCACCTGGTGCGGATCGAGAAACTCGAGCCCGAGCACGTGCCGGCCTTCGAGGACCTCGAGGACGAGATCCGCGAAGCCTTCATCGCCGACCAGCGCCGCGAAGCCCTGCACCGGCTGGCGGTGAAACTACGGGAGACGGCGGACATCGTGAGGGAGTGAATGAAAAACATCTCCTTGTCTCATCGCATCAACGGTGGCCGGTCCCCATGCCAAATCGAGGTCGCCTGTATTCCACTGAATCACCGCTCACCGTCAGGATCGGATGCATTCCATTCCCGTGAAGCAGCTTGATCTCGGTTTTGCAGTTGGAAATCCTAATCAATCCAATGCCTTCCAGGTCATCGGTGCGTGGCAATGCACGATAAGGACGCGGGGGCTCACAGTTTGAATCCTTGGAGGGCGGCGTGTTGGGCGCGGGCGGCTGGAGCACGCGGTTCTACAAGCCGCTCATCGGTTCGGGCCTTGCGTTCGGTTCGGATCACTGAACCGCCATCCCCCTGAGGCTCCGAAAAATGGGGAGACAATGTCAGGACTCCGACCGTCCGTGGCCAGCCCCCTGTTCAGTGCCGCCTTGCTCGCCTTTTGGCGCCTTGAATCTTGGATCACCGGCCTCGCGGCGTTGCAACGAGCGTCCGAGCGCCATGACATCGAAACCGAATGCCTCGGCGATCTCCCGCTTGTGGCGGCGGACTTCGGTGATGACCGGATCCATCACGGTCTTGGTATCATCCATCGCTTTCATCTTCGTTCTGTAGCAATTCATCCGGGCTGCACATCACCGGAAGCTCATACCCCGCGGATGAGACCGTCGCTTGCAGGCGGTCGCGAATGAAGGGATTGGCGATGTGCTTGAAGTTCCATGTCACAAGATAGCCGATACGATGAAACGAAGCCAACGCAATGTGGAGCGCATCCGATGCGGCCTTGGCGGGAACAAGTCCCGATGCCACGAGAGCCCGGGCCAGATCCAATCCCTCGTCCGGAAGCGGCAAGAGCGGTATGTCCCGGAGCAGTTCGAGACGTTCGGAGGCCATCAGGGGTTCTCCCTTGCCTACTTCGTCAAGGGTCTCAAGCGAGGTGAAGAGGTCAAAGCCCGAGCAGCCCCCGTCCCACCACCTCCTCGTTGCCGCTTGCTTGGCAGCTTGCAGGAGGCTGTCCGAAGTCCGGGCGACATAGTAGCTCGGAATCGTGGTCTCGATGTATGCAGTCGCCATGGTGCTTGACTGAGTGTTTCACGGCGGACGGCTTCCTGGATCGCCGAATGGAAAAGGATCTTCCTGTTCATCGCCCGACGGACTTACGGAGTTCATCGTAGGTGATGAACTCCGCCGTGCCGGCATCGACCTCGGCCTCCCGACACGCGAGTTCCTCGTCGTCGGGACCCGTGGGCGCGTCCCGGAGCCTGGCGAGGAGGTGCGCGCCGAGTCCCGCCTGATCCTCCTCGGGAAGCTGGTCCACATCCGGCAGCACGTCGGCCAAGGTCTTCACGGAAGGAGTTTCCGCGATGCCCGGGACGGTGTCAATTTTGGAGGAGGCTCCGAAAGCCGCTCCAGCGCCAGCCGGATGCCGGCGGCCTTGTGGAGGGTTTCCTCGTACTCCTTGTCCGGATCGGAGTCGGCGACGATGCCGGCGCCGGTGTGGAAGTGCAGTCGTCCGCCCTCGCGGACGATGGTGCGGATGGCGATGCTGAACTGGCTTTCGCCGTGGTAGCCGAGGTAGCCGATCGCGCCGCAGTAGATGCCGCGTGGCTCGCGCTCCAGCTCGCGGATGATCTCCATCGCCCGCCGCTTCGGCGCGCCGGTGATGCTGCCACCGGGGAAGCATGCCGCGAGCGCGTCCACGGCTCCGACCTCCTCGCGCAGCCGTCCGCGCACCGTGGAGACGAGGTGGTGGACCTGGCCGAGGGTTTCGAGCCGCAGCATCTCGGCGACCTCCACGCTGCCGAACTCGCTGACCTGCCCGAGGTCGTTGCGCAGGAGGTCGGTGATCATCACCAGCTCGGCGATCTCCTTGGGCGAGGTCTGCAGCTCGACCGCCGAACGCCGGTCGGCGGTGGGATCGGCGAAGCGGGGGCGGGTGCCCTTGATCGGGCGCGTCTCGATGCCGCGGCCGGAGATGCGCAGGAAGGTCTCGGGCGAGGAGGAAAGCACCTCCCTTCCATCCAGCGAGAGCCACGCGGCCATCGGCGCGGGCGAGGCCTCGCGCAGGCGCTCGTAGAGCGGGAACAACGATGACCCTCGTACTTCGGCCTCGAAGTGCTGGGCGAGGTTGACCTGGTAGATGTCGCCCGCGGCGATCCACTCGCGGATGCGGCGCACGCCATCGGTGAAACGTTCGCGGGGCCAGGTCCCGCGCACCGGGCCGACGAAGACGGGATCCGCCGCGACGCGTTCCATCCGCTCGGAAAGGGCGCCGGTTTCGTGCCAGCCGCCGCCTTCGGTGTGGACGAGCATTTCGGGGTAGTCGCCGAAGACGAAGGCGCCCTCGTAATCGACCCAGCCGCACAGGCCGCCGGCGGGGAAGCCGCGGTCGGCGCTGGGGGCGCCGCCGCCGCGTTCGGCGAGCCGCGCGGTCAGGCGGGCGCGGTCGGAGGGATCGTGGATGGAGCCCTTGAGAACCTCCACCGGATCGGCGGCGAGGACGGAAACCGGCGCGCCGCGGTCGGGCGGTGCGTTGCCCGCCGTGTCGAAGAAGACGAACCCGGGGCGGTGACGCAGGCGCGCCGCGACCTCGCCCGGCGTGAGATCGTCGAGGCGGGGCAGCCGGCGGGTGGCGGGCGGCGTCACGTGGTCACCACTATCGGGCCCCCCCCGGCCGCCAAGCGCCAAGTTGCCCGCCCGCCGGCGATGCAATCCCGCCTTGCTCCCCTGGGCGGCGCCCGCCTACCGTCGTGGCATGAGCGAGGCGGCCCTGCGTTCCGGCCCGAACCTGTGCTTCCGGCTGTCGTGCTGGGTGCTCGGGCTGGTGGCCTTCGTGCAACTGCTGGTCGCCGGCGTCGCCCTGGCGATCCGTTTCGAGGCCAGCCGCGAGGTGGTGGTGGAGGAGAAGATCGTCACCAAGCTGGTCAACATCGCGACACCCGCCGAGGCACCCGCCGCCCCGGTGGTCGCCCTGCCGCCCGCTCCCGAGCTTCCGGCCGAGGAGCCCCTGCCGGCGGCCCAGCCGCTGGACGCCCCGCCGATCGCCGACCCGGTGGTCGAGCGGCTGGTGACCGAGGCCCGCGAGGCCCGCGTGGCCGAAGACATGGGCAAGGCGATCGTGAAGCTGGAGGAGGCCCGGACCAAGGACCCCGGCGAGCCGAACGTCCATTTCGAACTCGGGATGGTCTACGAAACGATGGCGGCCTTCGACCCGGCGCTCGCCGACAAGGCGGCCGAGGCCTACCAGGAGGTCTTCAAGATGGGCACCACCAAGGCCGGCGCGCTCTATCCGCTGGCGGCGAGGAAGTTGCGCGACGGCATCTCGATGCCCGCCGACATGCGCGGCAAGCTCGCGCTCGGACGCACGCGGATCTTCCGGGACGATGACTTCGAGGGCGGCGAGCGGATCATCCTGACGATCCCGGTGCGCGCGGCGCCCGGCCACGAGCCGAAACCTCAGGACTTCTTCATCGAGGTCCCGTTCTTCGACGAAACCGCCCAGGGCGAGATCGTGCCGGCGCTGCCGGAGGCCAACGCGGCCGCCCAGGCCACGGTCACCTGGCCCACCGCTCCGATCGACTGGCTCGGCGGCGAGGAGGCGATGCGGGTGACCTACACGATTCCCCGCGCCGCGCCGTCCGACGAGCACCTGTTCGGCCGGCGGAAGTACTACGGACAGGTCGTCGAGCTGACCTACAAGAACGAGCTGATCGACAGCCAGGCGTGGCCGCGCCACCTCGCCTCGCGCAGCCGCGTGGAGCCCGCGGCGGGCCAGGATCCGGTGTTTCTCGAGGAGGATCTGAGTTTCGACGGCAGCCTGCTGCCGCCGCTGGATGACGAGATCCCGCTCGAGCCGACCCTGCCCCCCTTTCCCGCCGAACGCTGACATGGAATCACGCACGCTCGGGGACTACCGCCTGCTCGAACTCACCGAGGAACGCGAGGGGCAATCGATCTGGATCGCCGAGCAGGCTTCGGTCGGGCGCAGGGTGCGCTTGATGGAGCTGACCGACCCGTCGCTTCGCGAAAAGTTCCTCGCGGACATCCGGGCGAAGGCCGCGGTCGATCATCCGCTCATCAGCTCGGTCTACGAGGCGGTCGACGACGGCGATTGCTTCGCCGCGCTCGAGTTCATCAGCGGCAGCAGCCTGGCCGACCGCCTGCGGGCGCGGGAGGCGATGCGTCCGGCCGACCTCGCCCACGTCTTCCGCCGCATGGCCGAGGCGATGCTCCATCTCGAGGCCAGTGGTTTCGCCAGTCGTCCGCTCACGCCGCGAGACATCCATTTCGACCAGCATGGCGTCCTCCGGCTCGACAACATCGCGCGCGCCGGCGAGGCCGATCCCGCGGTCCGCCAGGCGGACATCGTGCGCCTGGGCGAGACCCTGCCGGCCCTTGTCGCCGACGGACTGCCTGGTGCCAGCCGGATCCTCACCGTGCTCGCCTGGATGCGCGGCGAGGGCATCGAGCAGCCGCTTGATTGGGAACGGGTCCGCTCGTACGGCGAGCAGATCGAGGACCAGTTGCGGGAGGTCCGCCCGCTCACCGGGGGCCCGCGCACCCAGCCGGCACCCCGGAAGTCCCGCCTGCCCGCGATCATCGCCGCCGTCGGCAGCCTCGCCGTGCTCGTCGCCGCGGCCTACATCCTGCTCCCGGACAAGAAGCCGGCTCCGCTGGTCACCGAGCCCACGCTGCCCGATCCCGTCCGGATCCCGGCGGGCGAGTATCCCACGCCCGATGGCGGCCGGGAAAAGTTCGATGCTTTCGAAATCGGCGCCTGCGAGGTGACCATCGGGGAATACCTGAAGTTCCTCCAGGTGCTCGACCGCCTCGATCCCGACGAGCGCGACGTCTTCGACCTTGAGGACCAGCCCGACGACAAACCGGGGCATGAACCCGGTGATTGGGAGGCGATGCTGACGGCCGCTCGCGAAGGAGGCACCTGGAACGGGCACCCGATCGACCTGTTCTTTCCGGTCGTCAACATCGACTGGTGGGATGCCTCGGCCTACTGCAACTGGAAGGGTGGCCGGCTGCCGACCCAGGAGGAGTGGTTCGCGGCGCTGCGGGCGGCCGCCGAGAAACCCGAGGTCCTGCAGCCCGCCGGATGGGGGCCGGTGACCGGGATCGGCATGAACGACCGCACCCCCAACGGTCTGCGCGGCATGGCGGGTTCGGTGGCCGAGTGGACCCGCCGCCCCGCAACCAATCCCGCCAACCCCCTCGGCGCGAAGCGGATGGTCATCATCGGCGGCTCCCACGAACGGCCGGCCAACGGCGCCCTGGCCCGCGAGTGGACCGACGACCGCCTCCAGCGTCGCCCCGACCTCGGCTTCCGGATGGTGTCGCGGCCGGAGTGACGGAAAGGCGGCGCGTGCTTTCCCACACTTCTCGCTTGGCACCCGTCGCACGGCGCTTCCACGCTCCGGCGTGGAGATCGACCTGCTGAGCGACGACCATTTCATGGGCCAGGCGCTGCGCGAGGCGCGCAAGGCCTACGCCGCGACCGAGGTGCCGATCGGCTGCGTGGTCGTCCACGGCCAGCAGGTGATCGGCCGCGCGTGGAACCAGGTCGAGACGCTCAAGGACGCCACCGCCCACGCCGAGATGCTGGCGCTCACCGCGGCCCAGCAGGCGCTTGGCGACTGGCGGCTGGAGGGCTGCACGCTCTACGTCACCAAGGAGCCGTGCCCGATGTGCGCGGGGGCGATCGTCCACTGTCGGCCGGATCGTGTTGTTTTCGGATGCCCGGACGAAAAGGCCGGCGCGGCGGGCGGCTGGATCAACCTGCTGCAGGCGAACCCGCCATTGAACCACCAGTGCGACATCGCTTCCGGGGTGCTCGGCGACGAGTGCCTGGCCTTGCTCCAGAGCTTTTTCCGCGAGGCCCGCGAGAAAAAGAAGGCGCTGCGGGATTCGGCGAAGTCGAACGGGAATCCTCCCGATGAGAACTGAGCGTGGCCTGCGGGTGGGTCTTCCCGGGCTGCGGTCGGAAGGTCTCAAGGTCGAAAAGTCAAAAGTCCGAGCTGCCGTCCGCTTTGAAGGCTCGTCGGGCAGCGAGCGGAAGGACCTTCGACCTTCGACTTTGCGACCTTGGACTCCGGCGGGGCTCCGAGTCGCGTTTGGAATGATCCCGCTCCTGATGCTTTGCGGTTGCGGCACGCTCGAGTTCTACTCCCAGGCCGCCGTCGGTCAGGCCGAGGTGCTCCTGAAACGCCGGCCGATCGGCGAGGTCGCGGCCGGAACGACCGATCCGAAGCTCCGCGAGCGACTCGCGCTCACCCGGCGCCTGCTGGATTTCGCCGAGCGGGAGCTGAAGATGCCCTCCGGCGGCGCCTACGAACTCTACGCCGAACTCGACCGTGAACACCTCGTGTGGGTCGTCCACGCCGCGCCCGAGCTTTCGTTGGAACCGAAGCGCTGGTGGTATCCGGTGGTCGGCTGCCAGGCCTACCGCGGGTACTTCCGTGAGGATCTGGCACGGGCGGAAGCCGAACGCCTCCGCTCCGACGGCTTCGAAACCTGGATCGGCGGCGTCGATGCCTTCTCGACCCTCGGCTGGTTCCGCGACCCGGTGCTCGACACCTTCGTCGACCGGGCCGAGGTCGACTACGCCGAGCTGATCTTCCACGAGCTGGTGCATCGGAAGTACTACCTTCCTGGTACGACCGACGAGAACGAGGCGCTCGCCGAGGCGGTTGCCCGGGAAGGGGTGCGCCGCTGGTTCCACCACACCGGGCGGCCGGCGCTGGCACGGAAGTACGACGATCGACTGGGCAGGATCGCGCAGGCCCGCGAAGCGATCGTCGGAGCCTCGGACCGCCTGCGTGCGGTCTATGCCGCCGATCGCGACGACGACTGGAAGCGCGGACGCAAGCGGGCCGAACTCGCCCGCCTCGACCGCGAACTTCGCGCCCTGCGGACCGAGTGGGGCCGCGGCCTGACCTCGTGGATCGAGGAGCCGGTCAACAACGCACGCCTCAACTCCTTCACCACCTACGAGGCCGGCGTGCCGCGCTTCACCCGCCTGCTCGACGAGTGCGGCGGTGATTTCACGCGCTTCTGGGAGCGACTGCATCACGACCGGTGACGGACGGACGGCTTGCGGGGGGGCGGTTGATTCATCCCGCATCAATGTTCATTTTTCGTTTGAAAATCCGGGGTGTCCCATGCTCGCGGTACGGTTGCCATGAAACAAACAACCGTATCCATGCTATCGAGTATCCTTGTCACCGGCATCGCCATCGCGGGTTCTGCGAAGGAGGCCATGCCACCGCCGCCGCCACCCGAACCGGCACCGGAATGGAACTGGTTCGCCGGCGCCGGCGCGGGCTACCTGATGGACTTCGAGGAGCCCATGTATCACGGCCATCTGGGGATCGAACGTTCGTGCCCGGGACCGTGGACCCACGCGTTCTTCCTGGAGGTCGGCTGGACCGAGGGCGAGGAGTCCTTCACCGTCCGGACTCCCCAGATCGACGGCACGATCTACGGGAATACCGAACTCGAGGTGTTGCCGGTTACCCTGAACTACAAGATCGAGCGCCGGTTCGACAACGGCTTCTACCTCTATGCGGGCGCCGGCGTCGGATTCGCCTCGATCGACTCGACCACCACCGCCCGCTTCCCGGCTCCGACCGTTCCGGCGGTGGCCCGCTCCGAGTCTAGCGACGAGGTCTTCGCCGGCCAGATCTTCGCGGGGCTCGGCTACAACGTGACGCCGAACTTCGAGATCTACGGCGGCGCCCGGTGGATCTACCTCGATGACGACGGCGCGCCGACCGTCGCCGGTGTTCCGGGCGGCCAAGGCATCGGAGCCCTTGAGGACGACGTGCTCGCCGAACTCGGAGTCCGCTTCAACTTCTGACCGGACCGCGCATCGTCGGTAAAGCCGGCGCTCCTCCGGGGCGACCGGCTTTCCTGCGTCGTTTCCTCCGGAGCCGCCGGGGCAAGTGGAATCGAACCGGAACATTTCTAATACGATAATCATTGCACGACTAAGAATTCGTATGATGGTCCTCCAACAATTCCGGTTCCGCCATGAAACGATTCAAGAAGATCCTCGCCGTGATTTCCGACGAAGTTTCCACCGATGCCGCCATGGACTGGCTGGCCTGCGTGGCGGCTCACAGCCAGGCGGATGGTGTGGACCTGCTGGCGTGCACCCGGGCGGTGCTTGCGGAATATCCGGGCACGGGTGGCGGTGATGGTGATGGCGGATCGGATCGTCTGGTCGAGATCGGTCGGGCGGCGGCCGGGGCCCTCGAGGGTCACCCCACCGAACTGATCGAATCGTCGGACGACCCCCTCGGAGCGACGCTCAAGCGTCTGACCTCGGGGGAGTACGACCTCGTGGTGGTGCCGGTCGACGGTCCCTCGACCCGTGGTCTGGCCGAGCGGCTGGCGCGGAAGAGTCCGGTCGGCGTGCTCGTGCTGCCCGAGGCGG
Organism: uncultured Verrucomicrobiae bacterium; assembly: GCA_937957985.1. Classification (GTDB taxonomy): domain Bacteria; phylum Verrucomicrobiota; class Verrucomicrobiia; order Verrucomicrobiales; family Akkermansiaceae; genus Haloferula. The sequence continues at coordinate 9,018 of CALGOH010000194.1, read as the reverse complement.
CGCCGGTTCCGCCCAGGCGGATCCTCGCGGCGCTCGATTTCTCCGACCTTGCCGACCTCACCCTCGACTGGGCCGAGGCTTTCGCGACGCTGCATCCGAAGGGCGCGCGGCTGGAGGCCGTCCACGTGCTCGACCTGACCTTGCGCACCCGCGCGACGATGGTCCGCGACGCAGGACGGCTGCGCGACGACATCCGCGACGCCGCCGACTGGCAGATGCGGGCCTTTCTCAAGGAGCACGCGCGTGATGCGTCGAAGTGGAAACACCGGCTGGTGGAAGGCCAGCTTCCCGGCAGCGAACTCGCCTCGTTGGTCGAGCGTGAGGCCGACCTGTTGGTGATCGGTTGCCACGGGCGCAACGCGCTGTCGATCGCGCTCCTCGGCAGCAACACCGCCGAGGTCGTGCGTCACTCCCGCAGGCCGGTGCTGGTGGTCAGGCGAAAGAATCAGAACCTCGGGTTCCTGCGCGAGCTGGTCGGATTGGAGAACTGAACGCCAACGCTGGATCCACCCGATGATGAGCGAGGTCTTCCTCCCCGCCCTGCTGCCGCTCGTACCGCTGGCCCTCGCGCTCCTCGCGCCCGGCCTGGTGCGGGCACGGCCGCGCGCGTCCACCGCTCTGGCCGCCGCGGTCCTGGCCGCGGGCGCGGTGGCGATGGTGGCCCGCGTGCCCGGCCTCGAACCGTTGCGGGAGGCCTGGCCGTGGGTGCCGCAGCTCGGTGTCGAGATTGCGCTGCGGCTCGATGCCTTCACCGCCTGGTTCGCCGCGCTGGTACTCGGGCTCGGCGCCTGCGTGGTGCTGCATGCCGGCGGCTACCTGATGCACAGCCGGCACCTGCCCGGCGTCGTGGCCGCGCTCAGTGCCTTCACGCTGGCGATGCTCGGCGTGATCCTCTCCGACAATCTGTACCTGCTGTTCCTGTTCTGGGAGGCGACCTCGCTGCTCTCCTTCCTGCTGGTCGGTTTCCACCATGAAAAGGAGGAGGTGCGCGAGAAGGCGTCGCAGGCGCTGCTGGTCACGCTGGCCGGCGGTGCGTGCATGCTGGCCGGGATCGTGCTTACCCACGCGCACTTTGGTACGACATCCATCGTAGGATTGCTGGAAAGGTCCGGCGACGGCTCGGCGGCGACGCTTTCCGCCGGCGCGCTGGTCCTGCTCCTGCTCGGGGCGCTGACCAAGTCGGCGCAGTTGCCGTTCCACTTCTGGCTGCCGAATGCGATGGTCGGCCCGGCGCCGGTGTCGGCCTTCCTGCACTCGGCGACGATGGTCAAGGCGGGCGTGTTCTTCCTCGCCACGCTCGCCCCGCTGCTTTCGGGGCATCCGCTGTGGACGCCGCTGGTCGCCGGTGCCGGTCTGCTCACGGTGGCGACCGCGGTGCTGCGCGGCGCGCGCGAGTCAGACCTGAAGGCCCTGCTGGCCTGCACCACGCTGGCGGCGCTGGGTTTCCTCACGCTGCTCGCCGGGCTCGGCACGCCCGCCGCGCTGCTTGGCTTCGTGATCTTCCTCACCGCCCACGCGCTCTACAAGGCGCCGCTGTTCCTCGCTGCGGGCAACCTCGAGAAGACCTTCGGCACGCGGCGGCTCGAGGGGCTGGTCGGTGCGGTGAAGTCCGCGCCGTTCACCGGACTCGCGTTCGCGATCTCGGGTCTGTCGCTGATCGGCCTCGCGCCCCTGCCGGGGTTCCTCGGAAAGGAATACCTGCTCAAGGCCACCTGGGCGCACTCGCCCATCCTCGCGGTGGCCACCGCCCTGGCGGCGGCCGGCGTGCTCGGGCTCGGGCTCAAGCTGATGCTGCCGCTGCTCGACTGGCGGCGCCGGCCCGAGCCGAAGAAGGCGCTGCCGCTTTTCATGACCTTCGCCGCGCTGCTGCCAGCGCTGGGGACGGTCGGGCTGATGATCTCGCTGCCGGCGACGACCCACGAGTTCCTCGGCGCGGCGGCGACCGCGCTCGGGGCGCCGGAGGACGCGGCCTACAAGCTGTGGCACGGCTGGACGCCCGCCTTCGGCCTCGGCATGGGCGCGCTGGTGCTGGCGGTGGTGGTGTGGCGGGTGCTGGTCCGGCCCAACCTTCCGCCGCTGCCCGACTCGCTGCAGCCGATCTTCGAGCCGGCCTTCGACAACCTCATCGCCTCGATCCGCGCGCTTGCCGCCGGTGCCGCGCGGCTGTTGCAGGGCGGACGCCCGGGCCTGCAGATCGGGATCATGACGACCGCCATCGGCCTGCTCGCCTTTGTCGGACTCGACGCCGCGAGCTGGGATTTTCCCGCCGCGGACCCGGCGGCCGGCACCGGCGTCTGGCTGCTGCTGGCGCCGGTCGCCGCGCTGGCCGCGTGGCTCGCCTCGAGCGCCCGCAGCACGCTCACGCTGCTGGTCGCGCTCGGCTTCGTCGGGCTGATCGTCGCGCTGATGTTCCTGTGGTTCAGCGCGCCCGACCTGGCACTCACCCAGCTCATGGCGGAAACGCTGCTGCTGTTCCTGCTCGCCGGCGTGCTGAAGAAGACCGGCGTGCAGGCCACTGCGTCGCCGTTCTCCGGCGGACGTGCGCTGGTGGCGCTGGCCGGCGGCGCACTGGTCACGATGCTGGTGCTGAAGGCGATGGCGCTCGAGTGGGACCGCCCGGTGTCGGACTTCCACCTCACCCACAGCAAGCCGGCCGCCTACGGCGCGAACGTGGTCAACGTGATCCTGGTCGATTTCCGAGCGCTCGACACCCTCGGTGAGATCTTGGTGCTGGCGATCGCGTCGCTCGGCGCGACCGCCGCGCTCGGCGCCGCGCGTCGTCGCTCGGCACTGCCCTTCGACAGCGACAGCGCGTGGCTCGCCACCGCCGCGCGCGGCCTCGCGCTGTTCGCGCTGCCGGTTTCGCTGTGGCTCTTCTGGCGCGGCCACAACGCACCGGGCGGCGGCTTCATCGCCGCACTCGTCGCCGCCAGCGCGCTCGGCCTGCTGCTGCTGGTGCGCCACCCGCGGCTCGACGCCAAGCGCCTGCGCCACGCCTCGCTGCGCCTCAGCGTCGTCGGCCTCCTCATCGCGCTCGGCTCCGCCCTGCTGCCGGTGATCTCCGGCGGGGAATTCTTCACCGGCCTGTGGTGGCATTCCGGCGACCTCCATCTCGGCACCCCGCTGCTCTTCGACCTCGGCGTCTACCTCACCGTCCTCGGCTTCTGCCTCGGCTTCCTCCGCCACTTCCAGCCGAACGCCACCCAATCCCCCAATTAACTCAATATCCCACTCTCGCGAAGCATCATGCCCATCCTCCTCGCCATCACCATCGGCCTGCTGGTTGCCGCCGGGCTTTACCGACTGCTCGGTCCCGGCCGCATCGACGCGCTGGTCGGCCTGATCCTGCTCGGACAGGCGGCCAACCTCGTGCTCTTCGCCTCCGGTGGCCTGCGCCACAACGCCCCCGCCCTGATCACCGAGGGCATGGCCGAGCCGACCGATCCGCTGCCGCAGGCGCTGGTGCTGACCGCCATCGTGATCGGCTTCGGCATCATCGCCTTCCTCCTCACCCTCGTCCTGCGCGGCACCGGAAAAGAACATGACGCCTGATCTCCAGCTCCTTCTCTGCCTCCTCGCGCCCTTCCTCGGGGCGCTGGCGTGCCTCGCCGTCGGCCCGCGACCCCGCGCGTCCGCCGCCCTCGCGATCCTGGCCGTCGCGGTCAGCTTCGCGGCGGCGCTCGGGCTGGTCGCAGCGACCGCAGGCGGCGAGGCCTTCGCCGTCCACGCCGGCGGCTGGTCCGCGCCGTTCGGCATCGTGCTGGTGGCCGACACCTTCTCGGCGCTGATGCTCGCCGTCTGCCAGCTCGTCACGCTCGCCGCGCTGGTCACCGGCGCGGCGCTGCTGCCCGCGCGCTGGCACCGCCGCCATTTCTTCCCGCTGGTGCTCACGCTCAGCACCGCCACCTGCGGCGCCTTCCTCACCGGCGACCTGTTCAACCTCTACGTCTGGTTCGAAGTACTACTCCTCTCGTCGTTCGCGCTGATGGCCATCATGCGCGGCCCCGGGGCGCGCGCCGGCGCGTGGCGCTACGTCCTGCTCAACCTCGTTTCCTCGCTGCTCTTCCTCGCCGCCGCCGGGCTGATCTACGGCAAGACCGGCAGTCTCAACTTCGCCGACCTCCACCTGCGCTTCGCCGGAGCCGAGGACGCCTTCCTGGTGAAAAGCTCGACCGCGCTGCTGTTCGGCTCCTTCGCGATCAAGTCGGCGCTGCTGCCCTTCGCCTTCTGGCTGCCGGCCTCCTATCCCTCGCTGCCGCCGGCGGTGTCGGCGCTGTTCGCCGGGCTGCTGACCAAGGTCGGGCTCTACGCCATGTTCCGCGTCTTCGGCATGGTCTTCGCCACCGACACCTTCCCGCACCGCGACCTGCTGCTCATCCTCGCGGTGGTCACCATGCTCGGCGGCGTGCTTGGCGCGGTCGCCCAGGGAGGCATGCGGCGCATCCTGTCGTTCCACATCATCAGTCAGGTCGGTTACATGGCGCTGGCCCTCGCCCTATTCACCCCGCTCGCGCTGGCCGCGGGCATCTTCTACCTCGTCCACCACATCGTGGTGAAAGCGAACCTGTTCCTCGTCGCGGGACTCGTCGAGCGCCGGGCCGGCTCGTCCGAACTCGACCGCGCCCGCGGTCTGCTCCGCGCCGCACCGTGGCTGGCCGCCCTCTTCGCCGTGCCCGCGCTGTCGCTGGCCGGCATCCCGCCGCTGTCCGGCTTCTTTGCCAAGTTCGCCCTGCTGCGCTGGTCGCTCGAGATCGCCGACGCGCTCGCCAGCACCGCCATCATCGGCGTCGGCCTGCTCACCGTCTTCTCCATGCTCAAGATCTGGCGCGCCGCCTTCTGGGGCGAGGTCCCGGACGGCCCTCCTTCCAAGCCCGCCTCACCCGCCGCCATCGGAGCCTCGGCCGCGCTGGCACTCGTCACCGTCGCCATCGGCCTCGCCGCCGGACCGCTGTTCGGCCTCGCCGAAACCGCCGCCGAAGGCCTCCGTGAACCCGCCGCCTACCTCGACGCCGTCCTCGGCGCCGGCAACCCTGCAACTCCTGAACTGGAGGCGAGCCGTTAGAAAACAAGTTGCATGATACACATGATGATCAGGATGAAGAGGATGAGATTCTAATCATTAATATAACTAACAAGAACCTGATCAACTCCGATCCTCTTCATCCTACCCATCCCATCCATCCTACAGAAAAACTCCCAGAACCCCGCCACACCCAATCAAAGATGAAAGCACTCCTGATCTTCCCCTTCTTCTACATCTACGAGATCGCCCTCGGCGCACTGCGGATCGCGAAGGACGTGCTTTCGCCGGAGCCGAAGCTGCGTCCGGTGCTGCTGCGGGTGCCCATCGACCTGCCCAGCGACGTGCATCGGCTGGCGCTGGCCGCGCTGGTCAGCATGACGCCAGGCACGCTGTCGGTCGATGAGGCCGACGACGGCCGCACTTTGCTCGTGCACAGCCTCTACGGCGGCGACGACCCCGAGGGGGAGATCCGACACATCCTCGACCATTACGCCGCGCGCGTCGCCTCCATCCGCCTGCCCTTCGTTCGCCATGCTTGAGTTCTCCACCTTCCTCCTGGCGCTCGCCATCGCGCTCACGCTCGGCCGTCTGCTCGCCACGAGCGATGACGCCGACCGCGTGATCAGTGTCGATCTGCTCACCTTCCAGCTTCTCGGCCTGGCGGTGGTGCTGGCCTTTAACGACCAGCGGCCGCTGGCGCTTCAGTTCGCCTTCGTGCTGTCGCTGCTCGGTTTCGTCTCCACGCTCATCCTCTCCCGACTCATCAGGTCATGATCTCCGAGATTCTCATTCTTCTGGGAAGCCTGTTCTTCCTGATCGCCTCGATCGGCCTGTGGCGGCTGCCCGACGCCTTCGCGCGCCTCCATGCCGGCACCAAGGCGGCCTCGCTCGGCGTGCTGTTGCTGCTGCTCGCGGCGGCGCTGCGCTTCCACGACGCCGGATCGCTGATGATGGTCGGCGCGACCCTGCTGCTGGTGTTCGTCACCGCGCCGCTCGGCGGACATGCCATCGCGCGGCGGCTCGCGGCGCGAGAGGCAATCCGCCCGATGAAGTCCGGCAGCGCCGCACGCGGACGGCCGGGAGCCTGAGCGATCAAACCGATTGGAAATGCGGGGCGGTGTTTCCAGTCGCACGAAAAGAATGTCGTATAACAGTAGGTCGATTCAAATCCGGAAACATCATGAACTACGCCAAGCTCCGCAAGCATCTCATCGCCCTCGCCAGTCTGCCCAAGGGCAGCTCGCCCGTGATCAGCGCCTACTTCGATCTCCGGAGTTCGCGGCAGAAGCTGAGGTCGGACTTCATGTCATGGGTCGAGCTCAGCAGGCAGACCTTCCGCAACCCGCAGACGCGTCAGGACTTCGACGACGCCGCCGAGGAGATCGAGAGCTGGCTGCAGCAGGCGCAGGGGTCCGGAGGCGCGGTGTTCTGCCGCTGGGGGGAGCAGCCGCTTTTCCTGCCGATGACCTTCGAAGTGCCGCTGGAAACCCGGATGCACGTCGATGATTTCGCGGTGATCTATCCGCTGGTCGAACTCAAGGACCGCTTCAACCGCTTCGTGGTGGTGCTCACGACCAAGGAAAGCGCGCGGATCGTCGAGATGAACCTCGGTGCCCAGTCGATCGAGCTTCTCGCCGAGCGACCGGCACTGCGCGAGAGGATCGGTCGCGAGTGGACGCGCGAGCACTACGTGAACCACAAACGCGAGCGCGAGAAGCGCTTCGTGAAGGAGAAGATCGCCGTGATCGAGAGCCTGATGGCCAAGCGGGGCCACAACGCGTTGATCCTGGCGGGCGACGCGAGGCATGTGGCCCGCATCTCGGAGGCCCTCCCCTTCCACCTGAAATCCAAGGTCATCGACGAGCTGAAGACCGGCGTGAACGACGACCGCCTCGCCGAGGTGCTTTCGCAGGCGGTCGGGTCCTTCCTGAAAGCGGAGGCAGAGGAGGCCCGGGACGTGGTGGCCTGGCTGGTGCAGGCCGTCCGGGCCGGCGGCCTGGCCACGGTGGGCGTCGAATCCGCGCGTCATGCCCTGAACGAAGGACGGGCCGAGCGGTTGATCGTTTCCAGCACCCTGCCGATCGAGGACCAGGAGGAACTGGTCCGGCTGGCGAGCCGCCACAACATCCCGATCGAAACCGTGCAGGACTGCGAGCTGCTCGACCGCAACGGCGGCGCCGGCTGCCTGCTGCGTTACCGCGCCATCGCCGATCCGGTGGAGGTGTGAAACAGCCCGGTCGACAGGACAGGGATTCGAGCCGGTCCTCCCGAAGACCTGATTTCGGTTCGACTTCCGCCGTGCGATGGCCGAAGCTGGCGTTCCCCGAAGGCGAGTCATGCGAACTTCGTGTCGTGTGTCGCCTTTCAGGGGTCTGCCGATGATGAAACCAGCCCCAGCCAAGCCGGACCAGGGTCACGCCTGGACATTCCTCAGCAACCACATGCACGTCCTGGTCGCCCTGTCGCGCGATCCCGAGCTTCGCATCCGCGACATGTCCGATCAGATCGGGATCACCCAGCGGGCGGTCCAGCGGATCCTGGCAGAGCTCATCGACGAAGGCGTGATCAAGGCGAAGAAGATCGGCCGGCGGAACCGCTACACGATTCAGCGCCGCACCCGGCTGCGCCATCCGCTGGAGAGCAAGCACACGGTGGGCGAGCTGATCGACCTGCTGGATTGACGGCTTCGCGCTTGGCAGCGGAATGCCGGCGCGGCAGGTTGATCGCGTGGCCGGAAAGGGGAACATCCATGCCGTGATCGGCACCGACGAGGGCCGGGTGAAGGAGGAGGCACTGCGCCTTCACCGCGAGCTGACCGGGGGCAACGACGACGGCTTCACCCACGAGACCATCGACGGCACCGCCGACAATTCCGACGGCGCCTTCGAGATCTGCAAGAGCGTGATCGAGGCGCTCAACACGCTGCCCTTCTTCGGCGGCGAGAAGGTGGTCTGGCTGAAGTCGGCGACCTTTCTCATCGACGATGTCACCGGGCGCTCCGACCGCACCCTGAGCGGCGTGGAGGCGCTGCGCGAATGCCTCGACGCCGGTCTCGGAAACGGCGTGACCTTCCTGCTGAGTGCCACCGGCATCGACAAGCGCCGGGCGTTCTGGAAATGGCTGCAGAAGCATGCCGCGGTGAAGTCCTACGACAAGATCGACACCTCCCGCGAGGGCTGGGAGGAAGAGGTCGCCGCGCTGGTCGAGGGCCGGGCAAGGGACCTCGGGCTGTCGTTCGAGGATGATGCGCTGGAGCTCTTCGTCATGCTGGCCGGCGAGGCGACGCGGCAGATCAACAGCGAGCTGGAGAAGCTCGATCTGTATCTCGGCGAGGAGCGTCGGACCGTGACGCTCGCCGACGTCCGGGCGCTGGTGCCCATGAGCCGGGCGGGCGTGGTGTTCGAGATCGGCAAGGCCTTGCAGGGCGGCGATGCGGCGCGGGCGCTGGAGCTGATCGACCAGCAGCTCGAGCGCGGCGAAAGCGCGATCGGCGTGATGCGGGCCTCGATCATCCCGACGGTGCGGAATCTCTTCATGGCCAAGGTCGTGTCGGAGACCGGCGTGCCGACCGGCAACTACAAGGCCTTCGCTGGAGCGATCGACCGTCTGCCCGAGGCCCAGCGTGCCTGGCTGCCGCAGAAAAAGGCCGGCGGGGTGAATGCGTATCCGTTGTTTCTTTCGATGGGCGCGGTGCGGAAGTTCAAGCTGGGAACCTTGCGAAAAGTCATGGAATCCGCGCTCAAGGCCGACCGCGAGCTGGTGACCACCGGGCTGGACCACCGACTGGTGCTGCACCGGCTGGTGGCGGAGATCAGCGCGGCGGCGGGGAGGAAGGGATGAAGCCCTGGTATCGCTCACGCTTGCTTTGGCTCGGCGTTGCGCCGTTGGTTTTCCTGCTTTGGCTGTGGCACGACTCCACGAGAGCCTATTCTTTCGCCGGTGCGATTTATGGATACTCGGGCGGTCTGATTTCAAATATCAGTGGTCAAATTACT
>CALGOH010000193.1 GCA_937957985.1 uncultured Verrucomicrobiae bacterium | reverse complement strand
TCGCACTAACGAAGGGCCATTCAGGCCAGCGACCGCAGGGCATCTCCATTTGAGACCGGGAAACCGCGAACGGATGCCAACGCACGCGAATCTTGCATTCCCGGCACCGGAGAATGACGGGTTCGAACTCCGGCATGGGGCGGTTCCGGTGCCTGGGCAGGAAGTTTCCGGATCATTCGCGTGAATTCGCGTCCATTCGCGGTTCGGATCTCCCAAGTGTCGACGCCCAGGGCGGCCGAAAATCTTCTTGCTCCGGGGGTGGGATGCTCCTATCAACCGCCACCCCGCACCGGCGGCAGGTTGGTTTCAGGGGGCGTTAGCTCAGTTGGTAGAGCATCTGCATGGCATGCAGAGGGTCAGCGGTTCGAATCCGCTACGCTCCACCAGCCTTCGCCCGGGCTTCGAAGAAGACCGGGCGAAGGCTGGTGCCGCGCCGTAAGCGAAGCGGAGGCGGGCGGGCCACGAGTTGCCCCGGGACTCCGGCTCGGCAGGCCAGCCTTGCGAAAGAATAATCGTCCCGGCAAGCCCATGCACTACGCCTACATTCTCGAAAGCGAGGTATCACCGGGTAGGCATTACATCGGCTCGACCGATGATTTGAAGCGACGCCTTGGCGAACACAACGCGGGGAAATGTGTCCACTCGGAGAAGTTCAGGCCTTGGTCGATCAAGACATATTTTGCCTTCCGGGAGAAGTCCGTCGCCCAACGGTTCGAGAGGTATCTGAAGACGGGCTCGGGCCGCGAATTTGCCCGCCGCCATTTTGAGTGATCGAGGCCACCCGTCACGGGTCCGCCACGGTGGAGGGACAGGGGTGGAAGCGGTCGAGGTAGGCGTCGAGGGACATCATCGGAGGACGCTCGTCGCCGGTTTGACGGGCGTCGGGCAGGCGGGCGAAAAAGGCCTCGAGGATCTGGCCGGACATTCTGCCAAGGTCGGCCAGCGAACGGTTTCGATGGAGCCGTTCGTCGAGGTCGGTCTGGGCGATTGCCTCCGCCCCGACGAGGCGGGCGGCCTCGATGAGATGCGCGGTTTCCACGCCGTAGCCGGTGGGAAAGGGGATGCGCTCCAGCACGCGCCGACGGGCTGCGTACTCGCCGGCGAGGGGTTGATGCAAACGGGCCAGGTCCGGAAAGAACCGCTTCAGCAGCGGACGGACGAGGATCTCGGTGACGCGGCCGCCGCCGCGGGGATCGACGCCTTCGGTCGCCAGCAGAGGACGCTCGTAGAAGCCCTTCACGTAGTCGATCGACGCATCGGTGAGCAGCGGTCCGATCGTTCCGAGGACGAATCGCGGATGGATGTTGCCGATGTCTCCGTCGAGGAAACAGAGGATGTCGCCGCGGCACTGATAGACCGCCTTCCACAGGTTCTCGCCCTTGCCGGTCCGGTTGCCATGGTCCGGCAGGATGTCGGCGGCGAGGTGGACCGCGGCGCCCGATTCGGCGGCGAGCTCGCGGGTGCGGTCGGTCGATCCGGAGTCGATCACCACCAGTTCGTCGATGAGAGGCACCCGGTCGACGAGCGCTTCGCGCAGGCAGGAAACGATGCGCGCGATGGTGCCCTCCTCGTTGAGGGTGGGAATGCAGACGCTCAGGCTGGTCGACTGCGCCCGTTTTGCGGCGAGCAGGCGTTGCGGATCCGCGAAATCCGTGTGGTGGAAGGTTTTCAAGTCAGGAAACAAGGGCGTGGCCGGCGCGGAAGCCGAGGAAGACGAGCAGGATGCCGCCGACGGTCGAAAGCAGGATGTTGGTCATCGCGAGTCCGCGGAAGCCCTCGACGATCAGCTCCCGGGTGTCGTGACCGAAGGTCGAGAAGGTGGTGAAGCCGCCGAGGAAGCCGGTGACCAGCAGCGGGAATACCCACGCCGGCGCGCTGCGGGTGGTGAAGGCACCGAAGGCGATGCCGATCGCGAGACAACCGAGCAGGTTGCAACTCGCGATGCCCCACGGGAAGCGGTGCAGCGGTGTTTTCTCCACCAAGGTCTGGACCGTGGCCGATAGCAACCAGCGCGACAGCGCTCCCAGGCCGCCGCCGAGAAAGATCAGGAGTCCCGTCGTCATGCGGCGCAGCGTCCGTGACCGCGGCACGTCGTGCAATCCGCAAAACTCCGTGCCTCAGTGGCTTCTCGTGGCCAGCAGCCCGTAGCGGGGGCTGAAGATCCAGGCGAGGAGGAACAGCGAACCGAGGAGCATGACGATGGTCGGACCGGTGCTGAGGTCGAGGGTCGCGGACAGCAGCACGCCGCCGACGGCACCGGCGGCACCGAGGAGGCCGCCGCCCCAGAAGAGGAGCGAGGTGCGGTTGGTGAGCAGTGAAACCGTGGCGGCGGGGGCGACGAGCAGGCCGACGGAGAGGACGCAGCCGACGGCCTGGAGCGAGGCGACCAGCGACAGGGCGAGGAGAGCGAAGACGAGATACTGCATGGTCCGCACCGGGACGCCCTGGGCGGCGGCGACGTTGGGTTCGAAGAGCGTGAGCAGCATGGGACGCATCAGCAGGTTGACGGTGAGCAGCGTGAGCGCGCCGATGCCGAACATGGTCCAGAGGTCGGTGTTGCCGACGGCGAGGATTTCCCCGAAGAGCCAGTGTTCGAGTTCCTGCCGGGTGTCGAGGTGCGGGAGGATGGCGACGCCGGCGGCGAACGCGGTGGTGTAGATCACGGCCAGTGCGGTGCCCTGGGCGACGCGCTTGCCGCGGGAGACGGCGACCGAGCCGAGTCCGACGAAAAGCGCGGCGAAGAGGGCACCCATGAAGGCGCTGAGCTGGGTGAGGGCGCCGGCGACGACGATCCCGAGCGTGATTCCCGGCAGCATGGTGTGGGACAGGGCGCTGACCGAAAGTGCGTGGCGACGAAGCACGACGAAGCCGCTGAAGAAGCCGTTGCTGAAACCGATCAGCAGGGCCGCCGCCAGAGCGCGCTGGAAGAAGGGGCTATGGAGAAGATCTTCGATGGCGGGAGTCAGGGGTCGGAAGTCAGGGCGGCGGGAAGGGCGAAAGTCTGGTCGAGGAGGGCGGGGGTGAGGACTTCGGCGACGGGACCGAAGGCGATCTGGCGGGTGGCGAGCAGCAGGGCCTCGTCGAAAAGCTCGTGCGCGCTGCGTAGGTCGTGGTGCGAGGCGATGACAAGCCGACCTTCGTGGGCGAGGCGCTCGAGCCGTTCGCCGAGCTGGGTCGCGGCGCGGCGGTCGAGGCCGGTGAAGGGCTCGTCGAGCAGCAGGACATGCGCCTCCTGGGCGATGGCCCGCGCGATGAAGGCGCGCTGCTGCTGGCCGCCGGAAAGTTCGCGGATCTGGCGGTGCTGCAGGTCGGCTAGTTCGAGCGCCTCGAGGGCGGCATCGACCGCTTCGCGATCCGAGCCCTTGAAGCGCCCCAGCAGTCCGGTCTGCGGGTAGCGTCCCATTTCCACCAGGCCACGGACGGTGATGGGGAAGGACCAGTCGACCTCCTCGCGCTGGGGCAGGTAGGCGAATTCCCGCGACCACCGTTTCACGGCGGTGCCGCGCCAGCGGATCGATCCGGCGGCGCGCGGGACGAGTCCGGCGACGGCCTTGATCAGCGTCGTCTTGCCGGCGCCGTTGGAACCGATGAGGGCGACGCGGTTTCCGCAGGAGGTGGCGAAGCGGACTTCGTCGAGAGCGACATTCCCGCGGTAGGTCACCCGCAGTCCCTCGACCACCAGCTCGTGGTGGTGGTCGTGGTGCTCGCAGCAGTCGTGGTGGATCTCGCTCACGGGTGAAGATGGAGTTCCCAGACGTCGTCGATGGAACCGAAGCCGTCGAAGGTGCGAGTCTGGGTGGGTTGTCCCGGCGGTTCGAGCGTGAGCTTGGCGAAGCGTGGCACGCTCTCCTCGGCATGATCCCACAGTACCGTGACGAAAATGGTCGGGTGATCGTCGGCCAGGGTGAGCGAGCCGGACGCGGTCACGTCGTCGGGTCGCACGGCGAGCGTCTCGCCACCCGACTCCAGCCGGACCTCGGCGGGCCTGGAAGAGAAGGTGAGGAAGAACGAGTCGGTGCCCGTGGTTCCCGGGGAGGCCTCCGCCGCCCGTGGTGCCGGATCGGTCGCGATGCTCCGGATGCCGAACGCCGCCGCGATCAGGGCGAGCAGGACGAACAGGGACCGGACCAGGGGTGAGCCGCGCATGGTGGGTTGGGAGCGAGATTAGGAGATTTTGTGGGCGCGGGATCTCTGTGGCGACGGGATTTCCTTTCCAAGAGTGGACGAGGAAGATGCCGCGTCCTCGGGACGCAATGGAAACGCGCCTGAATGCAGATGCAAGGAATTTGCATCAGTTGTGTGCTGGTTTCCCGAGGGTTCAGGATCGGGTGTGATTGGGTTCCTGCGCAACGGGGTGTGCGCTGTTGAATCCATTCGTGAGAGCCGAGGCCCCCGCCGACAGTGGGACAAGCTGGCTTGCCAGCCGAAGCTACCAGAGGCGCTTGTTTGCGAAGGCGCGCCCCGAGCCGCTCTTCAGGTAGGATTCGAAATCGGCGGCCTGCTCGCGGGTGGTGAAAGCCAGGTAAGTGACCAACTTCCATGGGCGGAAGTTCGCCGTGTGGATGTTGCCGCCCCGATTGTGACGCTCGAGGCGGGTTTTGAGGTCGCTGGTCAGGCCGACGTAGGTTTGCTCGGGATGCTTCGCGCTTCTGAGAAGGTAAACATAGTGCATGGGCGATTCTGGCCCGAACGCCCTCCTTCGCCAATGTCAGTCGCTCTGCGAGCGATGGTGACGGAAGATGGCTACGGCGGGCAGCCTTCTCTACGCCCTTGGCAGCCGACCGGCCCACGCGAGCTAGCAGTGCGCACGCGGGACGCCGCCGGAGGCGTGCCAGGTCGGGGTGCGCGCCAATACCTGCA
>CALGOH010000192.1 GCA_937957985.1 uncultured Verrucomicrobiae bacterium | reverse complement strand
GTTCAGACGTGTGCTCTTCCGATCTGGCGACTTCTCCGTCTGAGGGCGGCGACCGGGGCCTTGAGGACGAATTCCGCGACCTGACCACTCCGCAGGACTGAGGCGGTTCTTTTGCTTGTGGCGGCGGGCTCCGGATTCCAGTGTCAGGGAGTCTTCAGGCGCATGCACGTCCCCTCGCTTCAACCCTATTTCGAAACCTTCGGACACGCCGCCGCACCTCACGCAGGCCCGGTCAACCGCACGGCGGGAGCGGCCATCGAACGGGCGCTCAGGTCGCCGGTCGAGGCGCCGGGGCGGGGGATCCTGCTGATGGCGCCCCGGGCGGGTTTCGGAAAAACCCACCTGCTGGAACAAGTCCGTCGCGGCTTGGCGGGAAGCCATGAGTTCCTGCCGCTGCGTCCGCTAGACGGCCGTCATGTCGATCCCGCCGCGGCGATCGAGGACAGCCTGCGCTGCCTCACCCGCACGCTCCCCGCGTCCGGGGGGCTGACCCACCTCGATCTTCACGCGCGGCACCTTTTCGCGCGCGGGCTCGAGCCCTTGGTCGTCTCTGGTGAGGTGCCGTGCCAGGACCGCGAGGCCGCCGCCGAGGCGCTGCGCAAGCGACCCGTGGAGACCTTCGACTTCCATCATCCCCAGGCGGTCACGGCCCATTGGACCCGGGAAAACTTCGAGGTCCTCGGGCCGCGGCTGTCGCTGGAGGTGAGCCGCCTCACCGAAGGTTCGCTGAACCAGACCGCCTTCTGGATCGCGGCCCTGTTCCGCTATGCGGTGGCGTCGCCGGAGAACCCGGCACGCACGGGACGCCTTCTCCAGACCGCCGCCGACGGGGCGGATGCGGAGCGCTTCGGCAGCCTCCTCGCGCTGCTCTCCCGTCTCCGGCGCACGGTGGTGGTCGTGGACGAACTCGAAGGAGTGCACGGTGATCCGGACGGGGCCCGCCGCGTCGCCGGATTTCTCGCCACCATCCGCCAGGAGGCGCCAAGAGTGGACCTGATCGTCTCGGTCAACGAGGATGTGTGGGAGAGTTCCTTCGTCTCCGCTCTGAGCGGCGGATTGAGGGATCGCCTCTCGGAACTTCGGGTGCGCCTCGAGCCCCTCGACGATGCGGGAATCATGGCGCTGTTGTCCGGTCGCGGGATCGCGGACCCGCAGCGGATCCTGTCCCGGCTGCGCCTGTCCCCCGACGAGCGGTATGCCCGCAGGGTGCTGCAGGCGGCTTCCGATGCGATCGCCGGGGACCCCGGCCTGGTTTCACCTCCCCGCGAGGCCGGTGCGGGGCACGGGCAAGGGGAGTCCCCGGGAACCGGCTGATCCGGACGCTTCTCGCTGCAGGTGGCCGTTCCGTCACTTCGCTTTTCATGCTCGCCCTGGCCGGGAATCGACGGGTAGGCTGTCCGCTCCATGTGGCGAAGAACAGGCATTTTCGTTCTCGGATCGTGGCTTGTCGCCAGCGCTGAAAGCGAGCCGAACAACGAGGCGGCCAAGGCGGAATCCGTGGAGATCGGAAAGGACGTGGAATTCCGGTTCACGCCCCGCGGCGACCGCGACTACTTCAAGCTGACCTCCCCCGGCGACGGAGTGATCGGCTTCCGTCTCAAGAAGGGATCGCCGGAGCACAGCCCTCATCCCTGGTGGGGCGAGCATGAGGGGGAGGACGGGAAACGCTACATCCTGCGGGACGGCAAGTGGGACCGGAGGGTCCGCAAGGGGGAGGACGTGGTGTTCGCCATCAGGGGCAATTACTACGGCCACAACGAGAAGGAATCGGATGACGTGCTCGTCGGAGTGTTCGAATTCTCCGCTCCGGTGGATCGTGAACCGAATGATGCCGACGACCAGGCGATCGGGGTGGACATCGACGAACAGGTGTCGTTCACGTTTCAGCCCCGGCACGATGTCGATCGTTTCGCGATCGCCGCCCCTGGCGACGGGGTGATCCGCTTTGTCCTCGATGGGAAGGTCGAGGACCACTCGCCCTATCCGTGGTGGGGGGAGTTCACCGGTGAGGACGGGAGGGACTACGAACGCCGCTCCGGAATGTGGGACATCGCCGCCACCCGGGGCGAGAAGCTCGTCTTCGCGATCCGCAGCAACTACTATTCGCATAGTGAGAAGTCATCCTCCGAGGTGCTCCGGGGCCGGTTCGTCTTCGAGCCCCGCGTCGGTGCCGAGCCGAACGACTCGATGGAAACCGCCGCGCCGGTGGAGGTCGGCGAGGAGTTTTCCTTCCAGTTGAATCCCAGGAAGGATCGGGACTACTTCAAGATGGAAAGCCCTGGAAGCGGGACGCTCCGATTCCGGCTCACGCAGACATCGGAGGCCCACGATCCCGAGCCGTGGTGGGGCGAATACGCCGGTGAGGACGGCAAGAGCTACCTCAGGCGCCCCGGGCAGTGGGATCGCGACGTGGTCGCCGGCGAGGAGGTGATCCTGGCGGTCCGCAGCAACCACTACGACCACAAGGAGAACGGCTCGCCGGACGTCTTGAAGGGGATCGTCGAGTTTACCGAGCGTTTCGACGACGAACCCAACGACAGCGCGGACGAAGCGACGCCGATCGAACCCGGGAAGCCCTTCCGGTTCCAACTGACGCCCCGGCTGGACCGCGACTACTTCACTTTCACCAGTCCCGGCCGAGGCACCGTGAAATTCACGATCACCGAGCGTCCGGACGAGGCCGCCGGCCTGTATCCGTGGTGGGGCGAGGTCGAGCGCGATGGTCGGCTGTTCGAGTTCCGCTCGGGTCAGTGGGATCGTGCCGTGGAGCAGGGCGACACCGTCGTGCTGGCGGTTCGCAGCAGCTACTTCGGGCACAAGGAAGTCGCCATCGACGAGCTGATCGCGGGCGTGGTCGAGTTCACCGCCGAGGATGGGGATGAACCCAACGACCTGCCCGAACAGGCCCGGACGGTGGGAATCGGCGAGCCGTTCGGGATCGTGCTCAACCCCCGTGGCGACCGCGATTGTTTCCGGGCGACCGGCCTCGGCGACGGGGTGCTGCGGTTCACCCGCACGGACGACAGCGATGTCCATCCCGGCCTTTTTCCGGTCTGGATCCAGGACGGCACCGCCTATCCGGGTTACCGGGAAACGAGGGTGGCCGGGGGCGGGGAGGCGGTGGTGCAGGTCCGGAGCAACCGCTTCGAGCACAATGCCCGCGCCTCCACCGAAGCGGCGACCGCGGTGATTGAATTCGTGGCGGAGCCCGACGCTCCCGAGACCGGTGAGGAGCCCGCGGATGCTTCCGCGATCGCGATCGGCCGGCCGTTCCGCTTCGCCATCCTGCCGAGCTGGGACCGTGATCACTTCCGCTTCACCCCGAAGGAGGACGGCCACGTCCGCCTCCGGCTCGTGACCGCCCCGCCGGCCGGCAAGCATCTCGGGTACTGGTGGCACGAGGGTGCGGACGGTGATCCGGTCGAGACGGAGGTATTGCAGGTTCAGTCCGGCAAGACCTACATCCTCGGCCTTTCCGCGGATGGTCAGTCGTGGTCGTCCGAAGACGTGCTCGAGGCGGTGGTCGAATCCACCGACGCCCCCGCCGATCCCGTCCGCCGCTGGACGTTTGAAATCGAACGCCTTGCCGAATGAAAGCCGGAAGAACCATCGCCATCATCGCCATCGTCGCCGTCACCCTCCTGCTCGGCTTCTGCTTCCTCAGGGGCGACAAGCCCGGCCCGGATCAGCCGGAGGGCGGCTCGGGCGGATTGCCTCAAGTGACCTTCGTCATTCCGCGAGAGGGCTTCGAGGTGGCGCGCGATTACAACCAGCGCCTTTTCATTCCGATCCGGAACAACGGCCCGGGCCTCGCCCGGCTGCGTCTGAACTCGACCCACTTCCCGGACCTTCCCGTGGGCTTCGTCGGTCGCGGCACCCCGGACTGGGAGGAGCAGGACACGGTGCTGGAAATCCCCGAGGGGGAGACCTGGGAGGCGCCGCTGATGGTACACGGAAACGTCGCCGGAAGGGATGAGTACACCCTCACGCTTACCGCCGGGCATGAGGGAACCACGGTCGGCAAGGAGCCGTGCCTCGTGCGCCTGCGGCAGCCGGAACTCCAGCTCGAAACCACCTGGCGGCTTCCCGGCACGCCGGTGGACAAGGCGCGGCTCGTGCGCACGCTCCGGATCCGCAACATCGGCGTCAACGTCCCGGATCTCGGCCTGCATTTCGAACCCGATGGCCCGGCACCCTCGCGGCCGATCCACCTCGACCCGGTGCTGGAGCTGACCACCCTGGCAAGCGGGGAGGTCGTCGAGGTCACCGTTCGTCCCTATCTTTATCCCGGCTTCGAGAGGCTCGGGGGCACTCTCGTTCTCACCGGACACAACCAGGAGCACCGTGTTCCGTATCTCGCCGAGGTTCCGGAGGGGAAGGCGGTGTTCGTCACGCTGTCGCGCACCTCGAGCCGGACCGGCAATTCCGGCACCCGCTGCACCAACATGCCGGGGTCGAGCTACAACATGCCGCCGACCAGTGGCACGCCCGCGAGCACCGACTGGGGTGGCGGCGGTGGAGGCGGCGGCTTCGGCGGCGGAGGGGGAATGGGCGGCGGGGGCCTCAGCGCGACGGACAGCAACCCGGCGCCGGAACCGGCGGACACCGAAGAGCCCGAGGATGAGGACGACGATGGCAGTTGGACGCTGTTCGGTCCGCTGGACGATGGTCCCGGCGACGACGGGGAAACCGCGGATGATGAAGAGGACGACGCACCGTCCGACGACGAGGGTGAGGAGGATCAAGAGGAGGAGGAACCCGCCAATCCCGACGAAGGCACCTTCGATCTCCTCGACGCCAACACCGAAGGAGTGGTGGGGGGCTTTCTTCCACCCGCGGCCTTCGGCACCAGTCTGCGCGAAACTTCCATCATTGATCGCGAACTCCGCGTTCCGGACCTGGAACCTCTCGACGATGATCGCGCTCCCGGTGTTCCCGAGGGCGCCATCACGACCTTCGACCTAGTGAAGAGGGATCGAAAGGAAAGCTCCACCTACGCCGACAAGGACGGCAGCCGCACCCACCTGACGCGGCGAACCCGCGACGACGGCGCCCAGTTTCTCAACTTCGGCTGGGGCATCGCCGGAAAAGGCCGCAAGCTGAATGGCTACTTCGGCCCCGCACCGATCAACCGGCCGGTGCTGGGACCCAACCCGCGCCCCGATGGTCCGGCCCTGGCGACCTTTGTCGAAAGCGATCCCGAAAACGGCAAGAAGGGGATCGTGAAGGTGGTCGATCCCGAAACGGGAGAGTCGGTGGTGCTCAGCGACCCGGGCAAGACGGCCGACAGTCCCGTGCCGATGAGAACCGACAAGGGGGTCGAGACGGTTTTCCGCGAGGACGGAAAACTGAAGCGCGTCGCGCTCGGTGAAGATCTCCGGCCCACGGAATCGGCCGACTGGCCCACCGGCGTGGAAAGCGGCCCGGTCCTCGGCGCCGAATCGCTGGCGGACGGTCGCCTCGCGCTCCTGACACGGGAGGACGAGCGGACCCTGAGCGTCCGCACCGAGGCGGGTGAGGAACGCTATCCGGCCACGGACGGCGCGATCGCGATGTCCGGCGACCGGCTCTTTGTCGCCGGTCGCAACGAGGACGGCAGCATCTTCGCGGCTGGTCCCGGCGGGGATGCCGACCGCTTCGTGACACCGGGTGGCGGCTACGGTCCGCCGGCACTGGCGAAGACCGCCGACGGGGGGCTTCGGCTTTACTACCACAAGCCGATGCCGGCGACCGCTCCGGAGGCCGGCTCCGGTGCCGATCTGGGCGGCAACTTCGCGGTCGATTTCAAGGACGGGGAATGGAGCGAGCCACGCCGCGTCTACATGCCGGACGCGCCCGTGACCGACGCCGCCGTGGCGGTCGAGTTCACGGCTCCCTTCGACCGCGCCCACTACAAGGAAATGAACACGGGGATCAGTCTCAACGGGCGCAGGCTTCGCACC
>CALGOH010000191.1 GCA_937957985.1 uncultured Verrucomicrobiae bacterium | reverse complement strand
TGAAAAACGCCAGCAGACCCAGGTTCGCCGCCACCGTGCCCGCCAGCCAGCGGCGCGCCCTTCGGGCGCTGATAGAAGCTGAAACGCTGAAACTCTGAAACTCTGAAGTGTTGTGAGAGCCACGTGGAGGCTTGCCTTTGCTCGCTCCCTGCCTGCCCGCCGTAGCCTTGGCGTAGGCGGGACCCCCGACCCCTGACCCCTGACTCTTGTGAAACAGGATTCTCTCCACCGCCACCGCATTGATCAGGCCCGAGACGCCCAGCAGCAGCAGCAGCTTCGGGTGCTCCCATGAGTAGAAGACGGCGCTGGAGGCGAGCAGCAGGCCGACCTGCCACACCCGGCGCGCTGCCCCCCCCACCGGCAGGTAGTAGAGGACCACCGTGACGGCCAGCAGGACCAGAAACTCCCAGGAATTGAAGAGCATGCTCTGAAATCCGGGCCCAAACCCAAGGGATTCACTCCCGCTCCCCAACCGCTCCTACATGAACGGCGTCACCAGCCCCTCACTGCAACAGTGTTTCAACTGTCAGCTTCCAACTTTCGACTTTCAGCTTTCAGCTCCTCCCTCCCCCTTCTCCGCCTCCATCACGAGATTGCAGCGCATGTCGATGGATGGCTTCCTGCCGGACGCCTGGTGGAAGTGGGGGTCCTCGCTGTCCCGGCCCGGCATGCGGCGGATGTTCACGAAGCCGCACTTGGCAAGCATCGCGGACAAATAGGTTTCGTCATAGATGAACTGGTGGCCGTAGTGGCGTGCCATGTGGTTCAGGACGAAACAGGGAGAGGGATCCCCGATAGGATTGCCGTGCTCGCGGCAGCACTCCTCGACGGCCTTGCGCTTCAGCTCGTCAAGATCGTTGGTGAGAAGTTCGGCATAGTAGGTAAGATCGGGAGTCTCGAGGTGAATCCTTCCACCGAGCTTGAGCACCCGGTGACATTCCCGGAGCATGAGCTGGCCCGCTCGCCAGTCGATGTGTTCGATCGCGTGTTCGGAGAAGATCCGATCGAACGACTGGTCCGGGAGAGGAAGCGGCTTCGTCAGGTCCAGAAAGACGAACCTCGGCGGCTTGGCATAGAGATCGGAATTCAGCCAGCCCTCGAAATGGTTCCGGCCGGAGCCGAGCTGGAGAAGGTGGGGGCCCGGACGCTCGAGGTAGCGACGGATGTGCCCCGCCCTTCCTGGCACGGTCAGGCGCGATCTTGCGACCAGCAGCCGGTGGTAGAAGTCCGGGGACTCGTAGAGACGCTTCTTGATTTGCCGTCTGATGCTCATGGGAATCGATGGATGGGAGATACCGCCGTCGCGACGGGGCTCAGGACTGGTTGCCGCGACCACCGCGGGCCAGCTCGCGGTAGATCTCCGAGAAGCGGGACGCGGTGAGCTCGGGCGAGAACGCGGCGCGGTCCTGCTCGTGGTGACTCCTCCCCATCTCCACCGCAGTGTCGAAGGAGGACATCACCCGCCCGAGGGCCTCCGCCAGGGGCTTGGGCTCCAGCGGATCGACGATCAGACCGCTTTCCCCGTGCCGGATGTAGTCGCGCAGGCCGCCGTGAACGGTGCCGATCACGGGAAGGCCGATCACTCGCGCCTCCTTGACGACCGTCGGGCCGGTGTCACAGCGGGTCGGGACCACCAGGCACCAGGCGCGGCTCAGCTCTTCCAGCAGGCCGTCCCACCGCAGCATCCCGAGATATTCGGTGCCCGGCAGATCCGCCGCGGCGACTTCCGCGCGCAGGTCCTCGCCGCCGGCAAAGCGCACCGTCCATCCGCGCTCCGGCAGGAGGCGCAGACCCTCGAAAAGAACCTCGGTTCCCTTGCGGTAGCCACCGCCGCCCACGTAGATCACCGCCGGGCGGGCGGGATCCGGCTTCCATTCCGTCGCGTAGAAGCTGGGGTGAACGCCGTAGTCGACGATCCGGCAATCGGCACCAGGCTTGAGGTCGCGCACCCGCTCGGAGGCCCAGATCGACTCGGCCGTCACCACGGTCGCCGTGTTCACGTAACCCGCCTCGGAGGCCGCCAGCTTGCGCCAACGCCAGTTGTCGGGCAGGCCGCCGATGCGCCGGTATTCGGTGAGCGATCCCTGCATCGAAAAGATGGTCGGACCATCGAAGTCGCGGAGGGCGCAGGGGTAGATCAACTCGGCTCCCCAGGCATGGACCACGTCCGGCCGGATCCGGCGGATCTCGCGACCCAGCACCAGTCGCGCCGGAAGGTAGTCAAGCGCGAGGTCCAGCGAGAACTTGACGGCCGGCACCCGGTGGAAGTGCTGACCGAACGCCTGCTCGACCTGCGTCCTTCTGATCGTGCGGTCGAGAATCACCCAATGGACCTCAAGATCCTTCCGCCCTTCGAAGGCGAGCGCGAGCTGCGGCAGCCAGGTGCAACCCTGGCCGCCACCCCGGCCGGTGACCTCGCCGCTCAGCGCACTGAGAGGAAAGTCTGCTAGAATGGCAACGCGCATGGGAGGGAGAAAAGTTGAAATGGGAAAGTTGAAAGCAGAAATCGGAGAGAGGCGGGAAAAAGTTGAAATGGGAAAGCTGAAAGTTGAAATGCCGGATAGGGGGAATGATCGGGCGACACCAACATTCCAGCTCTCGGCTTTCAGTCTTTTCTGCTTTCAACTGTCAGCTTTCAACTTTTCTAACCACTTCTCGTCCGGCGGATCATGGCGGTCATGATCGCGATCAGCTCCTCCGATTCGGCAAGTAACGTTTCGACTCGGCTTGGCTCAACCCCACATTCCTCGGTCAGGAGCTCCAGCCATAGCCGGGTTTCGTCCGCCTCCTGCAGGGCACCTCCGAGTTTGGAGACGAACTCGGCGTTCGAACGTGCCCTCGACGCCTCGCGCACATGGGCGGCGACCGAGGTGCCGGATCTCAACAGCTGGCGTCCGCAAACCCGGACTTCATCCCGCCCCTTCGGCAGCTTCACGTATAGCCGGATCACGACCGCCGCAAAGTGCTTGGCACGATCCCGAAACGCTTCGGAAAGCCTGCCTTTGGATGGAGACATGGGGAATGGGGAAAATTTGAAATGGGAAAGTTGAAAGTTGAAATGATGAATGGAAGGAAGCGATCGGGCAGCATCGATATTTCTGCTTTCAACTGTCAGCTTTCAACTTTTCTAACCACTTCCGCCGGGTTGCCCGCCGCGATGGTGTCGGCTGGAACGTCGTGTGTCACCACCGAGCCCGCCCCGATCACCGCGCGGTCGCCGATCGTGACGCCCTTGAGGATGATGCTTTGCGCGCCGATGAACACGTCGTCTCCGATCGTCACCGGGCGCGTGGCGCAGTCGTCGCAGCCACGCGGTCCGCGGCGCGTTTCCGCATCGAGGGCATGGAAGTCATGATCGAAGATCCGGACGTTCCCGCCCAGGTTGCAATGGCGTCCGATCATGATTCCCGAACGCGACGAGATCACCACCGCCGAGGCGCCGGTGTGGTCACCGATCTCGATGCGTCCGCCGTCCCAGGTCTGGAGAATCACCGGACCGTTGAGGCCGACGCGGTTGCTGCGCCAGTGGGCCAGCAGGCGCACGTGATCGCCGATCACGATGCTGCCGGCGGTGCGCGTCTTGATCCGGACGCCACCGGTCGTGAGAAGTCCCTTCCCCACCCGGCAGCCCTGAAGCAGGCAACTGCAACGGGTCCGGGCCGAGGACCACACCATCGCGAGCCGGATCAAGCCGGCGTCGTACATCGAGTACGCCTTGTTCAGGAAGGTCCGCTTCATTGGGTTAGATAAGCTGAAATCGGAAAGTTGAAATAGCGCCCCGTTTTTTCCCTCAGCTTCCGCCTTCAAGCTTCCAACGTTCAGCTCCCAGCTTTCGGCTCTCAGCCGTAACTGTGAAGTCGGGCATCCCGGATGCCAGCGAGGCTCGCCACATCCGGGAAGTCCGGCATGGCTGCGATCCCTTTCGGGATCGATGATCTGCCGGGACCAGTATCCGGGGGTGCATCCGCCAAGCGGATGACCCCCGGCTAATGGCTCTGATCCGGGATCCGTCGTCCATCACCATACCTCCCGGAAAATTTGACGGCATGGTTACGGCTTAGCTGTCAGCTCTCAACTTTCAACTTTTCCCCCGTCTCCCACCCCGGCTTCCGGGAATGCATGGCGATCATCGTCCCTTCGAGGGAAACGACCGGAATGCCGAGGCTGTCCCGCACCAATCGGAGCGCCTCGGGCACCGCTCCGCTGCGATGAACGAAATAGCTGTTGTTGTGATAGTCATGCCACAAGATCACGCCGTCGTCCGTGAGAAGTTCCAGCGCCACGACGGAATCGAGGTAGGCACCCTTTCGCGAATGGTCGCCATCGATGAAGATCAGGTCATAGGGGCCGTGGGGGGCCGCATTCTCCAGTTCGCTCCTTCCGACGATGCGCTGGATCTTCGCCTCCTCCGGCATGCCCCGGTAGGCGCTTCCGTGCTCCGGATCGATGTCCAATGCGAAGATCCGGGCGTCCGGGTGGGTGTTCCGGGCGATCAGCCGGGCGGTCGTCCCCTTGTAGGAGCCGATTTCGAGGATCCTGCGGGAGTCGAAGCCCTTGACCGCCTTGAGCACCGCGATGGTGTCGTTGGCGGGAGTCGCCCACGGTCCCACCGGTGGGCAGGTAATCACGATCTCGGAGTCGGCGAAGCCGGGAATCAGCATTTCCCCGGGAAGCACGGGCAGGAACTGCCGGTATCCGAGGAAGGTCGTCAGGTAGCGGTCCAGGGATCGCTTTCTGCCGGTGAGTTTCCATAGGAGGCGCAGGGCGGACGCCACGGGTGGTTCCTGGAACGCCGGGACCGCGGCGGAAGGGGAGGAGTCTGGATTCATCGGCGGGATTCGGTCGTGATGGATGGGCCGCAGGGCGGATGGGAGAAGGTGCAGGCGGACGAATCAGCGGTCTTCATGCCCGCGATCGCCGAGGCGGAGAAGCAGTTCGTCCCAGGATTCCCTGAACCTCTCCATGGAAAGCGCGCGACGGGCGGGCGCCGGATCGCAGGTCACGCCGTTGCGGATCTTTTCCCACCACTCCAGCACGGCGTCCCGGATCGCCCCGGGGTCACGGATCGGCACGACGCTGCCGTTGACCCCCTCCTCGATCAGGTCGGAGGCGCCGGTGTTGCAACTGAGGATCGCCGGAAGGCCGCAGGCCATCGCCTCGGTCGCGGCCCGCGCGAGGCCATCCTCCAGGGAGGGAAACACGTAGATGTCGGCGGCCGCGAACTTGGCGGGAAGCTTGTCGTGACCCAGCTTGGGAAACCACTCGATCGGCAGGTCGGCCCAGCGCCCGATCAGGGGCTTCATCGAGGGCGCGATGGTCTGGTTGAGCTGCAGCCGCACGTCGGGGACTTCCTTGCGGATCAGCCTCAGCGCCTCGAAGAGGTAGGGCGTCCCCTTGCGCACGTGCGCTCCGCTGGTCGAGATCAGCGTCAAGGGAGCATCGGGATCCCGCGGCCGGTCGCGGGGCTGGAAATTGTCGAGGTCCACCGGACGGGGCATCACGAAGGTGCGCTCGGCGGGCAGCCCCCGCTCGATGAACGAGTTCGTCACGAAGGTGCTGAGCCCGACGACCCAGTCGGCCATCTCGGACGATTCCTGCGAGCCGCGATAGTGGGTCGGGGAAACCGGCGGCAGGTCGATCTTCCACCGTCGGTGCTCCTCGGAGAGGATCTCCCAGAACAGGTCGGGATGGGAATTGCCGGCATCGAGGATGGCGAGGCCCCCGTGTTCCTTGATCCAGCGCATCGACCGGTTCGCGTAGCCATAGCTGGTGATGAGCCGGTCGCCCTCCCGGAGGTGGCGGCACGCCCAGCGGTCGAAGTGAGGGTTGAGCGCGAACCTGGCGCCCTCGCGCAGCAGCGTCTGGCTCTTCGGCAGGAACTTCATGAAGCCCGCCGAAAGGACTGCGAGAAGCGGGTGGATCGCGGTGCGTGAGGCATCCACACCGGGGCGCACGCGGCGCCCGGCGTAGGCATGCAGGCGCAGCAGCCCCCGCCTCTCGAGTTCGTGGGCGTGGTGGTGGTGCGGGCTCCAATTCGGGGTGGCGACGACGTAGTGACGCATGGCTTGCGCGGGAGAGTCAGGCTTCCGCCGGGGCGGCGGCACGTTCCCGGACCCGGGCATACTCGCTTACCCAGCCGTTGTTCTTCACCGGGTGGACGAGCGGCACGGATTCATCGAGGGCGCGGCACAGCTCGCCGTGGTCGAGGTTCGGACGATACCGGAGCCAGGCGGGCAGGTCGAAGACCTTGAAATCCTCGTAGGCGCAGTAGGAAGCGCCCAAGTGGAGCGCGTAGCTGCCGAGGGTCTTCTCCACGTGGGACGGTGGTTCGTTCCCACAGTGCTTCCGCATCGCGATGAGGATCTCCCGGGAAAAGTACATCAGCGGCGCGAAGTGATGGAGCACCCGGACTTCCGCATTCGGGTCCGCAAGGCCATGTTCCCGCACCCATCGTTCGAGGGTGGGCAGCGTGTGGGTTGCCGACTCGGGAAACATGAAGCTCGTGTTCGTCACATCGCGCAGGCGGGTTGCCGAGAAGTCGCATCCCGCCTTCCACGGCGGCAGGCAGAGGGTCGACAGATAGTCGGCGGAGCAGGGCCAGGCATCGGCGTCGGTCACCAGCACGCCCGCCTTCCCGGTGGCGATGCAGTACTCCGCAGCCTTGAGAAGGAAATCGGTGTAGGAATGCGTACCTCCGGGTTGATCGACCCAGATCTGATCCTGGGGAATGAACGCCTTGTGGGGGTGACCGATGGATTCGAAATGCTTCTCCGGACCGCCGTAGCCGACAAACAGCCTGTCGTCTCCACCGGCGAGATCCGCCCAGGCGGCCACCAAGGCATTGGTTTCCTCGGGTCGGTAGTGGATCAGGACCGCATGCAGGAACTCGGGGGGCGCATCCGGATCCGGGGTTCTCGCGGAATTCCCGAGCACCGGCTCCACCAGCGGCGATTCGACGATGCGGGTCCGATACTTGCTGTCGAAGACCAGCTTCGCCCGGAAGTGCTGCATGCCGAACAGGTGGAGCCTGCCGTTCCAGATCCACGGCAGGATCTTCCGGCGCTTCGAGGAGCCCTCCACCTCGACACGCCGGCCGAATAGCCGGGTCATCCAGATGATGAGCCACCACCGGATCCTGCGTCCGTGGATCGTCTTTCCGAAGAGCTTCATCAGCGATGCGGGCGGTCGAGCGCCGGGTCCTAGCGCCGCCCGACCAGGCGGCGGATCTTCTTGCGCAGCGATCCGGTGGTCCGACTGCGGAACGTGTGGTCGTCCTGCAGCCAGACATACCGCTGCAAGGCGGTCCGGGCGGTGGCCGCGTCGAAATCCTCACGCCTTTTCAGGCTGACCAGCGTCTCGGCTTCCTCGTCGATCCGGAGCCAGCGGAGCAGGAGACGGTAGTGCGGCCGGTGATGAAAATCGTGGACCAGCACCGGCGAATCGTCGCCGGCCAGGCCAGACAGAGCCGCAGCCAGGCAACAGGCCACCCGGAACCTTCCATCGACCAGAATCAGGTTCCACCGAACTTCTGACGAGAACGCCCCGAGGGGATAGAGCGGCCACAGATGCTTGTGGCTCTCGTCCTCCGGATGCCCCCAGTGGGAAATCGGCCCCAGGTTCGCGAACGAAACCTCCAGGCGGCCCTCTCCCAGCGCCGAGTCGACGGCGGGATCGACGCGCACCTGGCTGGAGAAGAACTCGGGGTCGGACTCGACCACGTGAATCCGCGCGATCCCCTTCCGGGACGCGGCCAGTCTCGTCGAGTTGCCGCTTCCGAATTCGAGGTAATGGCCGGCGCCTCCGGCCACGCGGTCCAAGTGCCGTTCGAGCATGGCGATTTCACGGTCCTTCATAGGGCAATGCGGAAGGGACGATCCCGCACGGGATCATCCGATGCTTTGGTAGATGTCGAGATGGGTCTGGATCATGCCCTCACGGGTCATTCCGGAATCGAGCACGTGGCGCCGCCCGGCCTCGCCGAAGGTTCGGCGCAGGGTCGGGTCGGAGATCAGCCGTCGCAGCGCGACGGCCATCGCCCCTGGGTCGGCGGGCGGGACCAGCAGGCCGGAGACGCCGTCCTCGATGAGTTCGGGGATGCCGCCGACGCGCGTGCCGATGCACGCCCGGCGATGGAACTGCGCCTCCTGGAGCGAAAGACCGAGCCCCTCCAGCAACGAGGGCTGGACGTAGATCGCGGCCCCGGCGATGGCCGAACGGGGATCATCGGTGGCACCGGGCAGGTGGATCCGTTCTTCGAGTCCGTGATCCGCCGCGATGCGACGGATGATCTCCACGCAGCCGTCGTCGGCATGGTAGCCGACCAGCCGGAGACTCCACTCCGGAAACTCCCCGGCGATCCGCGCGAAGGCCTCCGCCAGGATGTGCTGGCCCTTGCGTCGGGCCACGGTGGCGAGGTTGAGGATCACCCGGCCCTCCCCGGCGTGGGGCGCGGAATCCTGATCGGCGTCGAGCAGCGAGTGATAGATCTGGCCGAGCTTCGGGCGGAACCCGGGAAAGCCGGCCCGCGCGATGCGCAGGTCGTGGCGGGAAACCAGATACTCGCGCTCCACCGCCGCGAGCTGGCGGGCCTTTCCCGGCCAGCGCCGGACGAAGGACCCGAGCCGACGTGCCAGGGGCTCCGTGGCGCGGTTGGCGTCGAAGGGCGAGATCGCCTGGTGGTTGGTGGTCAGGCAGCGGAAGCCGGCGGCCGCCACGCGGGTGATCGGACACCCGCTCCACGAGCGGGCATTCCAGTTGTAGGTGCCGCCCATGTGGAAATGAAAAACCTCGATCCTGTGGTCACGTGCCCAGGCCACCAGCCGTTCGGTCTGCGCATACCAGGGCGCGGAACTCTTCCATTGGAAATGCCCGCGCAATCGGCGGTCGATGCCGGCAGAGTCGTCCGGCGAGACCAGATACAGCTCGTGCCGGTCGGCCAACCCGTCGATCAACGCCCGCACCAGGGCCTCCACCCCGCCACGCTGCTGCAAGGGGTACTCGAGGCAGAGGGCAAGGCGCATTCGGGAGAAAAGCTGAAATGGGAAAGTTGAAAGTTGAGATTCTGGATACCGGATCTTCCACCCGGGACTCACTCGGCTCCGGCGTCGCTGTGGTTCATGAGGCCGGACCCGTACTTCCACATCCGCCTCACAAGGAAGAGCGGATGCGTCAGGGACAGCCGGAACGCCTTGCCGAGATACGCTCCGTGGTCTTCGGCCCCGGCGCGGCGGAGCTGGAAGGCCGCGCGCCAGTAGGTTCTCGCCAACAGCTTCCGCTTCCGCCGCGGCGCCCCCGGCACCCAGCCGATGTGCCGCTCGACGACCCGGCAGGACTGCCTCGACACATGGCCCGGCCGGCAGGTCGCCGAGTCGGGATGCTTGCGGTAGTAGAGCGTCGGCTCGTCGGTGATGCGGAAGACCGCTCCCGAGCGGAGCAGGTTCATGAAGCTGTTGAGGTCCTCCGAGACGCGCAGGTCCGGGGACTCGTCGAACCTCCCGGCCGTCTTCATGGCCTCGGCACGGACCACCACCGACGAGAGGATGATGAAGCAACGCCTCAGCAGCGCGAGGGGCTCGTACGCCGCCTCGCCGGGGAACATCGGCCGGATGGTGTGGAGCGGACGGTCCATCCCGCCGTCGCGGAACATCATGGCCGGGGCGAAGGACAGGGTGACCGCCGGATCCGCCAGGTTCGCCAGCGACGACTCCAGGTGCCGCGGATGCCACACGTCGTCGCTGTCGAGGAAGGCGATGCATTCGCCGCGCGCGGCATCCATCCCGGTGTTGCGCGCCACGGCCTGTCCCATGTTGCGCGGCTGGCGGATCACCCGCAGCGGGGGGAAATCCTCGCGCTGCTCGAAGGGGCGGAGAATGTCGTCGAAGGGCTCCGTCGAGGCGTCGTCCACGATGATCACCTCCTCCGGCGGTCGGGTCTGCGCGGCGATGGAATCGAGCGTCTCCGCGAGGTACTTCCGTGGGTTGTAGGCCGCCATCACGACGGAGACGCTGGCCGGGGAATCGGACATGGGACGGCGGCGGGACTCAGGCGGAACGCGGTGGACGGTGGTCACTTCGCCGCCAGCTCCGCCTTGAGCCGCGGGACGTTGGCGATGCCCTTGCGCCGGCCACGATCACGGGCGAGGCGGATCCGGCGCGACACGGGGTTGCCGACGAGCATCAGCCGGACCTTGGCCCTGAAGGTGGCGATCCGGCCCATGCGGAAGCCATCGAAGGCATCCGGATGGCGCAGCAGGATCAGGTAGATGCTCGATTCCTCGGAGTCTTCGGCCAATCTCGCGAGGTAGTCGAGTTCGAGCCGGCCGCGGGGAATCAGGTGCGTCAGCGAAAGCGCCGTGAAGCGGCCCACGCCGTGGCCCATGTCGATCGCCGTGAAGGCCATGTCGAGGTCGCCGGCGCTCGCCAGCGATCCCCCCCGCCGGTCGAGCAGCACCCGCAGCGGCGAGGTCGCGCACAGCTCGGCGTAGCGCCGGGCCACGTCGGCCCGGATCACCATGCCCGCTCCGCAGGGGGTGGCGCGGTTGTAAACCTGGGAGTTGCCCCAGTGGTCGCGGTCCAGCGGCCGGACCGCGATCATCTCCTGGTAGCGGCGGAACCACCGCGGCGGCTCGACCTCGAACTCGCCCTCGATCCGTCCACCGAGGCAGCCGAGGTGCGGATGCTCGGCCGCGATCCCGAGCGCGGTGCGGAGGTAGTCCGGACGCAGCACGTTGTCGTCATCGACGAAGCAGATCCACGGGGCCTGGGCCTCGGCGATGCCGCGGAGCCGCGCCGGCGAAAGGCCCAGCCTCTCCTCGACGACCACCCGGGCATTCCCGAAGCGCTCGAGTCCGACACGCCCGGCAAGCGGCGGCTCCGAGGCGTTGTCCACCAGCACCACTTCCCATTCCTCAGCCGGCAGGTCCTGCGCGGCCAGCGAATCGAGGGTGCGCCGGAGATACTCCTCGCGCGGATTGTGGGTGCACAGGACGACGGAAATACGGGGTGGGGTGGAAGTCATTGAATCAAAGCCGGAAAACTAACAGCAGGCTGCGGGAGTGGCGCTTTTCCAAGCCTTTCAGAAGTCAGAAGTCAGAAGTCAGAGGTCGAAGGTCTTAAGGTCCAAGGTCGAAAGTCGCTCAGTTCATGCATCTGCGAGTCGGCATTGCGCCGGGCAGTTCGGACCTTTGACTTTCCGACCTTCGACCTTCAGACGGACAACGACAACAGGGGCGGGCGGTGCCTTAACAACTGTTAGCGACGAAGGGTGCTCGAATGCAGCGCAAGCGGTCGAAGGTCTCAAGGTCCAAGGTCGAAAGTCGCTCAGTTCATGCATCTGCGAGTCGGCATTGCGCCGGGCAGTTCGGACCTTTGACTTTCCGACCTTCGACCTTCAGACAAAAACAGACCGCGACTCAGCGACCGGCCGCGACGAGGCGATGCTTGAGGCGGCGCAGGGCGGCATCGACCTGCGCAGGGAAACCGCCGAGCTGCCGCCAGATCCGGCGGTTGGCCTCCGCCGCCTCGGCGTCGCCGAGCCGCCGGAAGCGGGCTTCCTGGTCCTGACCCACGCGGACGAGGCGCTTCAGCGCCCTCGCCTTCGGGAAGCCGGGCCGGCGCGCGGCGATCACCTCGATCAGCCGCAGCCGGTCGAGGAGGTTGCCGCCGGTCCGCATCAGCCTTCCGGAATCGTTGCCGGCGAAGACACGGTAGGCGCCGAACACCTCGTCGCTCACGATGCCGCCGCCGGTGGAAACGGCGCGCTCCCACATCTCCCAGTCGGCCGTGTGCACGAGGTCCTCGCGGAATCCGCCGTACTCCTCGTAGAAGGATCGCCTCACGACCACCCCGGCGAACTGCAGCGGCGTGCCGAAGTCGAAGGCCGAGCTGTCCGTCCCCGGCTCGGAGAGCGACCGCACCGGCGGCCCCAGGTGCTCCCAGCAGCCCGCCTCGTCGACGAACACGCTGCGCGCGGCCACCAGGGCCACGCCCGGATGGCGCTCGATCAGCTCCTCCATGTGCCGGTAGAAGCCCGGCAGCACCCAGTCGTCGCCATGCAGGACGTGGACCCACCGGCCGATGCTGTGCCGCAGGCAGTGGTTGAAGTTGATCGTGCAGCAGCCGGTGTTGGCCGCGTTGCGGGTGAAGCGGACACGACCCCCGCCCAGCTCGCGGACCACCGCCTCCGGGTCGTCCTGCGTCGAGCAGTCATCGACCACCTCGATGTGCATCCTTTCCGGCCCGGGGTCCTGCGCCAGCACGCTCTCCAGCGTCCTGCGCAGCATCTCGGCACAGTTGAAGGTCGGGATGACCACCGACCACATCGGGCGCTCGACGCCCTCCGCGACCGGCTCGATGCGGGCGGGCGGCGCCTTCGGGTCGAAGTCTCCCAGCAGGGAACGGATCGGGTCGGATGGCGATGACATGAAAACGATGGCGGCGGGTCAGGTTTCGGGCGGCGTCAGGCCAGCGCCCGCTCCAGATAGCCGCGGGACTCGCCGATCTTCGCGTCGAGGCGCTCGGAAAGGTCCGCCGGCAGCGGGCTGCGCAGGCTTTCCATCCGGCCGGCGTCGAGGGCCGCGGCGTTCTCGACCATGCGCCCCTCCAGGCCCAGGCCGCCGAGCAGGTCGGCCATCCGGTTGTTGCGGGTCGAGTGCGTGATGGTGACGAACGGGCTGCCCAGCTTGATCGAGAACGCGGTGGCGTGGAACGAGTTGGTGAGAACCAGCGCCGCGTGCTGCAGCCAGCCGAGGAACTCGCGCGGGCCGGAGTCGATGGCCAGGTGGCTGCGGCAGGTCAGCACGAAGCCCCCCCCTTTTCCCAGCACCACCACCGGCATGCGGGTGAGACGGGCGACCCGCCGGACGATCGCGGAGATGCGCGGCGAGGTCTCCAGCGAGTAGAAGGCGATGTAGGGCCGGTCGAGCGCCGGCTTCACCGCCAGCGACCGCCAGTGATCGGCCTCCACGAGGAAGGTCGGATCCATCACCGTCGCCACCTCGCGGCCGGTGAGTTCCCCGATCACGGGGCGCGCCGATTCCTCGCGCACCGCGAGGTGGTCGAAGCGACCGAGCAGGCGCCGCACCTCGTCGCGCAGGCGTTCCGGCACGCGGTTGTTGCCCATGCTCGCGGCATAGGAAACCAGCCGCACCCCGTCGGGCACGAAGTCGCCGAAGAAGGTCGTGTTGATGCCACGGTCGAGGTTCCAGATCTGGTCGCTGCCGCAGACGAACGCGTCCATCGCCGGCGGGTTCTCGCACAGCGCCTTGCCGTTCGGGTAGCGATCGGTCAGCCGCAGGTGCTCCTGCAGGAAGGTCTCGAAGCGTTCCTCGCGCCGCTCCAGGCGCTTCCGCAGGAATCGCCTCGGCAGCGCCCGGATCAGCCCCTTGAGCGAACGGGCCCGGCCCTTCCGGCTCATCGCGTCGAAGGACTGCGGCCGCCGCAGGTGCACCAGCCGCGCGTCATGCCCCTTCGCCCCGAGCAGGGTCTGCATCGCGTAGGCCTGCAGCATCACCCCGTAGTTCCTCGCCACGTGGTAGGTAACGATTCCGATCTTCATCAATCAATAGACCCCGCCGGGGAAATCATGAACGCCCAACATCGAACCTCCGACTTTCAGCTTTCAACTTTCAACTTTCAGCTTTTCTCAAAACGGCTCCACGATCTCGTTCTCGATCGGCACGTCCTTGCCGATCAGCTCGTGGAGCTGCCGGATGTAGTCGAGGAGCTCGTCGGTGTGGTGACCGTTGTTCACCAGCACGTTCAGGCTCTTGTCGGAGAACGGCTGGTTGGTGAACTTGATGGGAAAGCGCTTCAGCGCGAGGTCGTTGAGCCACTTGCGGTTGATCGGTGTCTCGCGGCGGTAGAAGCGGAAGCGGTAGTTGAAGAAGTAGAACATCGCCGCCGCGATGCGGAAGACCCGGTCGTTCCGGCCGAGCGAGCGGTACACCGAGCCGGAGAAGATGCTGCCGAGATTCGGATACATGTACTCGTACGCGCGGTGACGGTTGGCGTGCGCCGTCTCCATCCGGCGGTAGAGCCGCTTCTGGTCGCCGGGCTTCCCCTTGAAGCGGGCCCGGGCCACGATCCCCGGGTGCGCGCCGGTCTTGAGGATCGAGTTGCGGTACTCGAAGTTCATCGCCCCGGCGTCGAGCGTCTCGACACTCCCGTCCGGCAGGATCAGGTCCACGGTGTCGAGCACCCTCGCGATGTTGTCGCCGTAGGCGCCCGCGTTCATGAAGACCGCGCCGCCCACCGTCCCGGGAATTCCCTCGAGCCCCGCGAAACCCGCGATGCCGTGCTTGAGCGCCACCCGCGAAAGCTCCGGCAACGACACCCCCGTCTCCGTCTCGATCCGGCACATGCCGGGATCCACCGAAAGCCCGCGCAGCGCCGTGGTCGTCACCAGGCAGCCGTAGTCCCGGTCGTCGAGAAACAGCAGGTTGGTGGTCTCGCCGATGACCTTGAAGGGCACCCCCGCGCCGTGGAGTTCGCGCACCGTCGCGACCAGTTGCTCGACCGACTCCGGCCTCACCAGCAGGCCGGCCCGGCCGCCGCTGCGGAACCACGAGTACTCCGCCAGCGCCACCCCGGTCCGGAGCGGCACCCCGTGGCGCCCGAGCGCCTCCTGAACCTGTCGCGTGTCCATGCCCTCCGTTTCGAAAGACTCTCGCTTCACGCCATCCGGAACATTCTCCGCCGGCCGGGTCTTCGCATCAGAAGGGTGCATGCCAGTCCCAGCGCCTCTCGTCCGGCCCGGTCTTCTGCAGCGCCACCGCGTGGGCGTTCACACCCAGCTCGGTGTCCGTCCTGAGGATCTCGTTCCGCAGCAGCTTCTCGGCGTGCGGCAGCCGTCCCAGCTTCCCGGCCGCCCGCACCCATTTCTTCGCCAGCGAGTTCCTCGGAAACTGCGAGTGCACCCGGTAGTGCGGATACTGGGAGAGAAACCTCAGCAGCTTGCGGATGCTCGGAAATGTCACGTCGTCGAACACGATCACCCCGTTCACGTCCAGCATCAGGTCCAGGTAGAAGAAGTCCACCAGCAGCCAGTCGAACTGCTTGGTCGAGTCGATGTAGGCGAAGTCGAACGACATCTTCCTTTCGAGCAGCGACGGCAGCATGATGTAGCAGAATTCCTCGTGAAACGTGACGCGCTCCCGGAAGCCGGCCTTCTCGACCAGGTCCAGCCCGTTGCCACCCCACGACGAGTGCTGGAACTTGTCGATCACCACATGGTGGCCGTCCGCCCTGGCGATCGACTCGACGATCGCGAGCGTCGAGGTCCCGTAGGCGAAGCCGATCTCGACGGACTTCCGGAAGCCGTGGTCCTCGATGATCTTCTGCAGGTAGCGGCACTGCTCGCGGTTCGTCTCCGAATGGACCTTCACGGTCTCGCCCCGCTGGTTCACGAACTTCCCGGTGGTGAAAATCTCTTCAAGTTCAGCATTCATGTGGATGTGGCAATTGAATCGGGAAAGGCGGCTTCCGGCACCCGCGACAGACTCCGCCCCCCTCAGGCCGGCCCCTGCGGCGCGGATTCCGTAAGCCCGCGGATGATCTTCTCGGACTCGACCAGCGCCATCCCGACGACCTGGTCCATGTTGTAGTAGCGGTAGGTGGCCAGCCGGCCGACGAACGAAACCCGCTCCTCGGCGTCCGCCAGCGCCTTGTAGCGCGCATAGAGATCCTTGCTCTCCTGGAAGGGCACCGGCTAGTAGGGCTCCCGGC
>CALGOH010000190.1 GCA_937957985.1 uncultured Verrucomicrobiae bacterium | reverse complement strand
CTACGTCCTCTTACGCATCCTCGGTGAGCAGTTCCACGAGACAGGAGGCCGCAATGGTCGGCCCGCTCACCAAGGGCCGGTTTTTCTCGGGCTTTATGTTTCTCTTCGCCGCCGCATCCCTGTTCCACGCATGGCGCGGGTGGCGGAAAAACTGCAGAGAATTCAATTGAACGCCGTTCCTGCTGCCAACCATCCAGTGACAAATCCTGGATTTCAGAAATCAGCGCCGTGGTCGCAGACCCCGGGCTACAGTTTCTGTCCGTCGTCCAGAAGTCGAGGTTCGAGGTCGGCGTAATCGACGGCCTGCACGGAAATGCCACTGTCGCTGGCGATGGCTGCGGCGGTCCCGGCACTCTGGCCGAGGATCATGAACACCGGCTCCATGCGGATCGACCCGTAGGCCACGTGCGAGGCGGACAGGCAGACGGGCACCAGCAGGTTGTCGCACTCGCTCTCCGTGGGGACGATCGAGCGGTAGGAAATCGGATAGGGTTGGGGGACGGCCTTGATCAGGAAGCCTTCGTTGCGGACGGTGGTGGCTCCGTCCTCCTCTACCACCACCCGCTGGCAGATGTGCGAATCCATGGCGTAGGACCCGAGACCCACGGAGTCGGCGACGGTGACCGTCGATTCGCAGTTCGCCTGGGTCATGACGTAGTCGGAAACCATGCGGCGGCCCTCGCGGATGTAGAGCTGGTGCGGCCAGTTCGCGGTCTGCACGAACTCGTCCGACCGCAGCCCCCAGGTGTTGACCCGGTCCTGAAGGTCGTCCGGAACCTGCGGGTCGTTGGCGAGGAAATACATGTATCCCTGCTGGTAGCGGAGATGCTCCTGGAAAAGGCCCTCGCGCAGGAGATAGAGCTCATGGAGCGCAACCGGCAGGCCGCGCCGCGGCGCCGGCAATGTGGAGAAGGCGGCGGGATCGAAAGTGCCGTCGGGCCAGCGGTTGCTGCCGCCCGCGTAGTCCGAGGAGAAGCTGCCGGCGTTGTTCGAGTCGCCGTTGCGCATCTGCACCGGACCGTCGCTCATGGGTGCCCGTGTGGGGGAGAGCGTCCAGGTGATACCCGGTTGGTTGAGAAAGCGTGCCAACAGTCCGTAGCGGGCGGGGTCGTAGCCCGCGGGTTGCGGGAAAGGGACGCGTCCGGCCGCGTTCGAGAGATGCATGCGGAAGTTGTAGGCCTGCACCCGGTGGTCGCCCTGCCCCGGGGTGCCGGCGGGATCGGTCATGATCTCCGGCAGCAGGCCGGAACCCGGGTCGCCGGCGACCACGTAGGGGCTGATCGGCAGGCGGCAGAATTGGTACACGTCCTCCACGTTGGCATCGCCGAATTTCCAGTGGCCCGCGAACGATTCGCCGTAGGCGCCCTCCGGCTCCCGGCCGACATGGTGGGAGACGTTGGCCGCCCCCAGCAGGTCGCCTTCGTAGGTGGCGTCGATGAACATGTCCGCCGCGATCGTTTCCCCGGTCTCCATGGTGATCGAACCGATATGGTTGCCCTGCATCGCCACCGACTCGAGGCAGCGGCGGAAGAGCACGGTCACGCCCGCCTCTTCGAGCATGGTGAGATAGAGGGCCTCCGCCGCCGAGGGACTGAAATCCTTGAACACGCCGATGCGGGTGTAGAACTCGTGGGCCAGCCCGCCGATCGAGGTCTGGTCGCCAAGGTCGGTGGCGGTCAGGCCACCGGAGGTCATCCCGCCGACGTGCCGGTTGAAGGAAAGCAGGACCACACTCTTGCCCATGTCCGCAGCCTGGATGGCCGCGGTCACCCCGGCCGAGGTGCCGCCATAGACCGCGACGTCATAATTCAGCGTCACGGGATCGACGGCGGCGGCGGGCATGTAGTATTTCGGACCGGCGGCGCCGACCTCCGCCGCGCGGATGAAATCCCTGGTCTTGCCCGTCGCGAGCCGGAAGGACACCTGCGCACGGCCCGTGGGATCGGTGACGACCTGATCGCCGCTGACGATCGTACCGACCGTGGCTCCGCTGAGAAGAATCGTGGGCAGGTCCGGGCGGCTGAAATCGAGGTCCTCGGACTCGACGAGTTGATAGTGGGTGCCGGGTTTCCCCAGGATCTCGACCTGCGAGTTGCCATTGGAGGGGTCGTGGGAAAAGTTCGCCAGGCGCGGTGCCGGAGGATCCGGAATCGTCGGAACCTCCGACTTGGACAGCTCGTTCATCGGAACCTCATCCGCCGACTTCCGCCGCACCGCCAACCGCCACGACGA
>CALGOH010000189.1 GCA_937957985.1 uncultured Verrucomicrobiae bacterium | reverse complement strand
ATAAAACACGATAGATCAGGTTACTGCGCGATTCGGAGAACCGCTCTTCGGCGGCACGGTCCGTGGGTGCTTCCGGAGTCAGAAATTATCCAAAATTGAACGAACAAATGAGATCCCTCCTCACCATGCTCGCGCTGAGTGCAGCATCCGCGTCGGGCGCACTTGTGCATCAGTGGAGCTTCGACGACAACCTTTTGGACTCTTCGGGCAGCGGCAACCACGGTACCTTTAGCGGAGGCACCGAGACCTATGTCGCGGGTCGGTTCGGCTCTGGGATCTCCCTCACCGCGGGAGATGCGGTGGACAACCTAGCGGCGACCCTCGGCAGTGCCGGCGGAGCGAATGGTGACATCACCATCAACATGTGGCTCAACCTCGCGAGCACGCCGCCCAATTTGGCCTATTTGGGAGGAATTGGAGGGCGTCCCGAAGGGACGGCATCGGAGAAGCGGGCGCTCATCCAGTTCTCCAGCGGATTCTACTTCTGGGGGCAGAATGGAATCGACGCTCTCGCGGACGCTGACTCCGGTATCCCATACATCGCCGACAACGCGTGGCACATGTACACCGTCACACTGGATTTCGACGGCGTAGGCAACGTCACTTACTCGTTCTTCATCGATGGGGATGGCAGTTTCTACACTCCCGTGACCGTGGCCCGGGATTTGGTGGGATCTCCCGCCACAATCGGAATCGGCGGGACCTCCCATTGGGGGGCCACGTGGGCCGGGGCCGTGGACGAGTTCACCGTTTGGGATCAGGCGCTGAATGCGGACCAAGTTGCGAGCCTGTTCACCACCAACCAGATTCCGGAGCCGAGTTCCGCGTTG
This sequence comes from uncultured Verrucomicrobiae bacterium, assembly GCA_937957985.1. Lineage (GTDB taxonomy): Bacteria > Verrucomicrobiota > Verrucomicrobiia > Verrucomicrobiales > Akkermansiaceae > Haloferula. Next base: position 4,891 of record CALGOH010000189.1, on the reverse strand, counting down.
CTTTTCGGGCTGGCCGGTTTGGTCGTTCTCCACCGAAGGGCCCGATAGCGCTTGTGTTCCTGGCATTCGGGGCTGGCCGTTCGCGCGACTCCCGGGCCAACATGCAGGAATGTCATGCAATTCCCAAAGTTGGTGGGGCCACGTTGGAAGGCGAAGGTCGTGGAGCCAGGCATCAGCGGCCCTGATCGTTTTCACAATCCCCCACCCGCCGCCCCGTCGCAGGGGACCCTGAGGGTAACATTGCTCGCCATGGTCGCCCTTGGCTTTGTCGTGTCTGAAGCTCGCTCCTCGGTTGTCACCCGCTGGAGCTTCGAGGGAAATCTCCAGGACTCCGCGGAAGGCGGAGTCTCCGCAGACCATCTTGCCGCCGCCGCCTACCAGGGCCCGCTCGACACCACCTACGTGCCTGGAGTGGTGGGGTTGGCGGTGCAGGTCGGTGAGACTTACGGCGATGCCACGGTGTTGAGCGCCGCGGACTCGGACGACCTCGACCTACAGGCCGAGTTTACGGTGGAGGCGTTTGTTCACCGGACCGCCGAGCACGGGCAGGAGTGGGAGCGCTTCGCGACGAAGTGGTTTGACGGAGCCAATGAATGGCACTGGTCATTCCGAGGTCCTCCCGGTCGCAGCCAGGACTGGTTCATGAATGGCACTTCGCATGTCGCCCACGGCAACGTCGCCAGCGACCTGCCGCTCGGCGAGTGGCACCACGTCGCGATCACCGGTGACCCGGTCCAGGGACTGCGGATCTGGCAGAATGGCGTCGTGGTGGGCAGCTCCCCGTATGCGGCTCCGATCGGGGGAGGCGATCATTTCCGCATCGGGAATGCCGCTCCCGGAGAGAGCATGAGCCAGTTCTCCGGCTGGGTCGACGAATTCCAGATCCACAACGTCTCGCGGGATGCCGTTTACATGGCAGGGCGCACGGCTCTCGTTCGCGGAGCACCCGCCATCACCCGCTTTCAGGCCAGCCCAGCGGTGATCGCCGAAGGCGGCAGCACCACCCTGGAGTGGACGGTGAGCGGCGCTCTGTCCGTCACCCTCGACGGTGGCGGCTTCGTGAACAGCGACGTCACCGGCCAGGAGATGGCGATTGCCACCAACCTCACGGAAACGACGACATTCACCCTTACTGCCAACAACAACCAGGGGAGTTCCTCGATGCAGTTGACGGTGGGTGTTGGAGCCGCCGACGCCCCCTTGGTCATCAGCGAATTTCTGGCGCTCAATTCCGCGGGGCTGCGGGACGGCGACGGCGATGACTCCGACTGGATCGAGATCTTCAACCCCAACGCGGTGCCCGCGTCGCTGGCCGGTTGGTATCTGACAGACGACGCCGCGAACCTTACCAAATGGCGGTTTCCTTCCGGTTCCGTGCCCGCACTCGGCTACCTGGTGGTTTTCGCCTCAGGGAAGGACCGCACGACGGGCGAATGGCACACCAACTTCAAACTCGCCGGCGACGGCGAGTTCCTGGCTCTGGTGATGCCCGACGGAACGACGGTTGCCACGGCCTTCGCTCCAACGTATCCACCGCAACAGGAAAATGTCAGCTACGGCTTCGAAGCCGGAACGTCGATGGCTCGTGCGCTTTTTCCCCCGACCCCCGGCGCGCCGAACGCCACACCGGCCGGCCCGATCATCCGCAACCTCACCGAGAATCCGATGCCGGTGCCCGGGGATGAAGATCCGATCGTGATCACCGCGGAAATTCTTCCGAGTCCTTCGCCGGTGCTTGAGGCAACCCTGCATTACCGGGTGATGTTCGACCCGGAAGTGGCGATACCGATGACGGATATCGGCGGCGGGTTGTTCCGTGCGACGATCCCGGCATCCGCCTCCCTTCCCAACCAAATGGTGCGATGGTATGTGACCGCCGAGAGCCACGATGGCATCCGCAGTCGGGCCCCGCTTTTTCATTCTCCGGAGAATTCACCCGAATTCCATGGCACCGTGATCGCCGACCCCGCCGGTGCATCCCAACTGCCGGTGATGCATCGATTCTTGTCGAATCCAGCCGCGGCCGAAACCCGCACCGGCACCCGAGGCGCATTCTCTTACAATGGTGAGTTCTTTGACAACATCTTCATCCGCATTCGCGGCAACAGCTCCGTCTACTGGCCGAAGAAGAGCTATAAGATCGAGTTCAACGACGGACATCATTTCCGGTTCCGGGAGGGAGTTCCGCGGGTCGATGAGATCAACCTCAACACGACCTATTCCGACAAAAGCTACGTGCGCCCGGTGTTGGCCTACGAACACCAGCGGGACGCCGGCATGCCTTCGCCGGAGGCGTTTCTCGTGCATCTCCGCCAGAACGGCGACTTCTGGAGCGTCGCCGTGTTGGTGGAGCAACCCGATCGGGACTTCCTCCGGCGCTGGGGCCTGGATCCGGATGGGGCGCTCTACAAGGGAGCCACGGAATGGACCCACTACGAGCCTGCGACGCCGCTTTCGCGGTGGGAGAAAAAGACCCGGCTTCACGAGGACAAGTCCGATCTCGATACCTTCATTGACGGTCTCGCGCAAACAGCCACCCCACTTGAACACCACCTTTTCGACAATGTCGACCTACCGGTTCAGATCAACTACATGGCGACGACCGCCATCACCCAGAACATCGACGGCAGCGACAAGAACCACTACCTTTATCGCGACACCGAAGGGAGTGGCGAGTGGTGCATGTTGCCCTGGGATCTCGATCTCACTTTTGGCCCGGTGTTCCTGAACACCGACACAATGGTCTCAAGCCACGCCTATGCGAGCCACCCGTACATCGGCGCCCGGCCGTATCTCCTTCACGAGGGGAAATACAACCACTTTCTGGAAGCGATCATCGCCACTCCGCGCACCCGGGCGATGCTGAACCGGCGCATCCGGACCTTGATCGACGAACACCTGTCCAGCGGGTATTTCCACAACCGAATCGACGCACTGGTCGCTCAGATTGGCGCGGACGTTCTGCTCGACAAGGCGGCGTGGGGCTCCAATGCCCATTTCCCCGGTGGCGTGTATTCTCTCCAGCAGGCGGCGGATCGAATCAAGAACGAGTATCTCAACCCGCGGGTTCCCTATCTGACAGACACCGAAGGTCCGGGCGGCGGCCCGGCCGCGGCGGGCATTCCACCCTCCCAGCCTTCCATGCCGTTCGTTGCCTTCGGCGCGATCGAGCACAGCCCGGCATCCGGCAACCAGGACGAGGAATTCATCGAACTGGCCAACCCGAACGCCTTCGACCTCGACGTCTCGGGCTGGATGATCGAGGGCGGAGTCGATCACCGGATGAAGGGTGGCACGGTCATCCCGGCGGGGGAGAGCCTCTACCTCTCGCCGGATGTCGCGGCCTTCCGCTCCCGCGTCACGCCACCGACCGGGGGGGCGGGCCTCTTCGTGCAGGGGAACTATTCGGGACACCTCTCGAATTTCGGGGAACCGCTGGTGCTCCGGGATGCGGCGGGAACGGTCGTCGCCGAAACCACGACCCCCAACGATCCCACCGTCAACCAGCTTCACCTGATCATCAGCGAGATCATGTATCACCCCGCGGGTGACGCCGAAGCGGAGTTCATCGAACTCCAGAACATCAGCGACTCGCTCACCCTGGATTTGACGGGTGTGAGGTTCACCCGCGGCGTCACCTTCGACTTCAGCGGGAGCGCCGTCACCAGCCTTGCTCCCGGAAGTCGCGTTCTGGTGGTGAGAAACCTCGCGGCATTCGAGGGCGTCCATGGTCCGGGCTTGCCGGTGGCCGGCGAGTTCGCGGAATCGTCTGGCCTCAACAACGGGGGCGAAGTTATCAAGCTCGAGGACGGCGACAACAGCACGATCAAGGAGTTCGCCTACGACGACACGCTGCCATGGCCAACGGCAGCTGACGGCACGGGGCCGAGCTTGGTGCTGGTGAATCCGTCATCGAATCCCGATCCCGCCCTGCCGGGAAGCTGGCGATCCAGTTCCCTGCCCGGGGGGAATCCTGGCACCAGCGATGCCACCACCTTTCAGGGAATCGCAGGAGCCGACAGCGATGCCAACGGTCTTGATGACCTGCTCGACTACGCTCTAGGACACGAACCCGGCGCAAGAGATGGATTACCGGTCGTCGTGATCGAGGGCGGCAACGTGATTCTCACCTATCGGAGGAATCTCGCCGCCGATGATGTCATGCTGACCGGCGAGTGGTCGGTTGACATGATTCACTGGCAGCCGCTTGGCGCCGATTTCGGTCTGGTTTCGCTCGTTTCGGAGAGCGGGGGGCGGGAGTCCATCGCCCTTCTCTCCGACCTTCCGTCCCGCACCTCGGGAGGAAGGATCTTCCTTCGGGTTCGTGCTTCCCGCTGAGATTCCGCGCAACCGATACTCCGATCCCATGCGTCCAGCACCGCTCTGCATTCTGCCGCTCGTGACCTGTGTTGCCGCCATCCTGGCAACCGGCGCCCAGCCGCCAGCAACCGGGGGGCGCGCCACCCTGGCCACCCGCCTGCTCGCCACCGAGGGCACCGGCACCGTGGAGGAACTGCTGGCCGACCCGGCATATCGCGTCTCGCTGGCAGCGCACGAGGTGTTGCGGCTGACCGGCGAACCGGCCCTGCAGTCGCTGGCCGACGGGGACCCCCGGTTTGAATCGTTTCTTGCGGCGTTCCTGGCTGATGAGGCCTGGTTGCGCGCGTATCTTGCCTCCGGCCGACCGATCGCCGACACCCCCGATGGCCTCGCGGTTCTGTTCACCCTGTGGAAGGAGGAAGGGAAATCCGCTGACTTCGCCAACTACCGCGAACTTTCGGCCGCGCTCGCCAACCAGTGGTCGGTCGGACCCAATGCCGCCACCCTGCGCGTCAAGCAATCGCATCCGCGCCTCACCACCAACCCGCTCGACCGCCTCCGTCTCCACCCG
>CALGOH010000188.1 GCA_937957985.1 uncultured Verrucomicrobiae bacterium | reverse complement strand
TAGGATTCATCGATCACCTGGCCGTCGGCGGGTGGGAATGCGACGAACATCCGCAGGTCCGGACCGGCGGTGTTCACGGTGCGCGTGAGGGTGGTGAAATGACCGTCGATGTCGGAAAGCAGGTCATCGTCGGACGAACTCAGCTCGCGCAGCCGCACCTCGATGGTGCCGCTGCCGGTCGACGGGATGTTGACGTAGTTGAACCGGAACTCGCGGCGGTAGGCCGGGTCGCTTGGCGTCAGCGCCGGGGAAGGCGTCACCTCGGTCGCCCGCACCCACTCGCCGTTGCCGTTGTCCACGCCGGTCTCGGAGTCGTCGTTGGACGGGTCGCCGTCGGTGATCCGATACCACGCCTCGGTCACCGAGGCGTCGGCGCGGACGACCACGCCGTACTCGCTGCCACCGACCGTGTCCCCGTTGTTCGCCGGAAAGAGGATCTCTCCGCCCGGCCGCTCGGCGTCGTAGTAGAAGGTTTGCTTGAAGGTGTTGTAGAGCGAGGCCTTGCCGTCGCGGCGCAGGAAGGCGCGCGCGCGCAGGATGTGGAAGCCCTCATCAAGCCCGGTGGCCGTCGAGTTGTAGTCGTTGTGCGGCGAGTAGGTGATCGCCGACGGGTCGAAACCCTCGACCTTGAACTCGGTGAGCATCTGCTTCTTGCGGTCCACCGAGGCCTGGCTGGACGGGTAGATGCTTCCGGCGTTCTCCTTGAAGATGCCGATCTTGTAGCGCAGCTCCTCACCGTTCGCCGGCTGCGGCAGCGTGGCGGTCATCCACCAGTCGTCGCCCGCCTCGTCGTGGGAGTAGTTCATCTCGACCACCGACGTCGTGCCGGTTCCGGCACCACCGGCTCCCTCGGGGTTCGAACCGTCGGTCGTGTAGTAACAGAACATCCGGAACCCGCCGCCGACCGCATTCGGCTTGGCCCACAGCGAAATCGTCGACCCTCCCTCGACGTACTGCAGCGGGGCCGATCCGCCCGGCCATCCGCCTCCCGGCGTGCCGCCGACCACCGCCGAGGGCTCGTGGTAGAGGAACTCCGCGCGGTTGCCGCCGTCGCTCGAGTAGTCGTTCGCGCCGACCGGGCCGTTCACCACCGAAACCGATCCCGAGCCGATGGTCTTGACATAGGTCTCCGCGCCGGGCGACCCGAGCTGGCAACGGGTGGTGTCGACCGCGGCGAACTTCTCGGCATGCGTCCGCCGGACGAAGGTCGGTTGCTCGTAGCCGAGGAAGACGTCCGTGCTCAGCGCCGGCGGGTTGTCGCGGAGGAAGGGATCGGTGTTCCCCGGCGGCACGGTGCCGTTGAGGTCGATCCCGCCGTCCAACTTCAGCAGGATGTTCTCCGCCGAGCCGTCGGTGCGGACCACGAAGTCGAGATCGCTGTCGGAGGTCACGCGCGGCAGGGAGATCGTGTAGCTGAAGTCGTCGGTCACCGGGTCCGGCAGGCCGTAGGGATTGAAGCCGGGATCGCCGTCGGGACCGTCGCGACGCACGACATCCACCGTGCCGGCCGACTCGCCGTCCTGATAGATGGTCAGCGGCGAACCGCCCGCGCTCTTCCACAGGTCCGACTCCTCCGGGGTCCGGGGGGCGAAGATGAAGTAGCTTCCCGGACCGACGATCACCGAGCCGAGCTGGGAAGCATAGGTGTAGAACCCGGTCTGGCTGCCGTAGCCGCGGGCGTACTGAAAGAGATACTCGTCGCCGGTGTTCGGGTCGTTGTCGGCTCCGGCACCGCCGGTCGAGCGGAACGAGGTCGAAAGCCCGCGCGACTGGCCGTTCGCGTAGTTGTCGTTGAGCATGATCAACATCGTCACAGCGTCCGAGTCGTTCATGCCGCCGTTCTCGCGCTTGTCGAGGCGCTCGTAGGCCACGAAGTCACTGTCGCTCCAGCGGCCCACCTGGTAGCCCCTCGCGAAGTCCTGGTGCAGGGTCGCCAGGTTCGGCAGCCGGATATCGCCCCATTGGCCGAGGAAGGAGGTGTTCGCGTGCCGCGGAAACGCCCCGCCGCTCTCGCCGAGCGTCTCGGCGTGGTAGTTGCCGTCGGTATAGACGAGCCCGAGCCCCTCACGGGTGAAATAGAACGCGTGCTGCAGCTCGCGGCGGGCGGCGAAGTCGTTGTCGTGGCTCTGCGCGTGCATCACCGCGACCGAGGGCGGGAAGCCGCCCGAACCCGGCTGGTCGAAGCCGTTCAGCCCCGCCGACGGGTTGCCGAGCAGGTTGTTGAAGTTCGAGCGCAGGTCGTTGTCGACCAGGCGCATGCCGGCATCGATGTAGGATCCGTAGGCCGGCGGCTGGCCGAGGTGTTCGCCGAAGAGCATCGCGTCGTCCCGGCCCTGCTCGGTGTTGAAGACCGAGTCGCGGTGGTTGTCCCAGTCGGAAAAACCGCGGGTCAGGTTGAACTGGAGCTGGACCTGTCCCGTGTAGCCGTAGTTCGACGAGTCCTTGTCGGCCCCGAAGGTGGCGCCGAAGAAGTCGGCGGGCGTGTGCTTCACCGCGTCGAGTCGCAGTCCGTCGGCCTTGGTACGGTCCATCTTCCAGCGCGCCGCGCGGTGGAGGAAGTCCTCGACCCGTTCCGAATAAAAGGAAGGATCCGCGGCGATGGTGCCCGGCGTGATCCCGTTGCCCGGTCCGAAGCCGACGTAGGTGCCCTGGCCGTTCGCATGCTTCTGCCCGGGTGCGGTCGGGATGTAGCAGTAGTATTCCGGGTTGTCCGGCTGACGCACGAACTCGAACTTCGGAATCGTGTCACCCTCGTAGGCGCCGTGGTTGTAGTTCAGCGATCCCGGCTCGGTGGCGATGTCGATGAGGTCGGAAAGCCCGAGGTTCTGGACCTGCCAGGCGTCGTTCCAGTCGCGGGTGTTGTCCCATTTCCGATAGAACCCGTCCTCGGTCCGCCTGAGGTGGAAATCCTCGGGGAGGAAACCGGGGTAGATGTCGATCGGCGTGAAGGCGTTGTAGCCCGGCACGTCGAACGCGTTGTGGTTCATGATGTTGTCGAAATAGACGCGGATCCCGAAGCGGTGGGCGACGCGCACCATTTCCAGCAGCTCCGCCTCGGTGCCGTAGCGGGTCCGGGTGCTGCCCCGCTGGTCCTTCGAGCCCAGGTCGAAGCGGTCCCAGCAGTCGTAGCCGACCGAGAGCCCGCCGGATCCCTTCGTCGGCGGCGGCAGCCACAGCGAGGAATAGCCCGCCTCGGCGATCTCCGGCATCTTGGCGGTCAGCTCGGCCCAGCTGATGTTGAAATACTGCAGCATCGCCTCGCCGCGGACCTGCGGGCCGAGGAGAAGGAGCCACCCGGCGAGCAGGCCGGGCCAGTTCCAGAAGCGGGACATCATGGGTTTCGGGGCGATGGAGCCGGAACTCCGGGGTTTTTGCCTGTGATCTGCGGATGGCGGGCGGTCGCCGTCGGTTTACCAACAAAGCACAAGGACTCCCCTCTGCCAAACTCCCCGACGCCCTTGAAACCCTGCCCGGAGACCGGGGCTTGCGGGTGCCAGCCGACGCCCGCATGCTCCCCGGCATGCCCGAGGAGACGGCCACGCCCACGTCCGAGGAACTGGTCCGCGCCCTGGAGGCGGGCGACCAGAGCGCCATCCTCGCGGCCGCGACCGAGACCCATTACGCGGACCTCGCCGACCTCTACGAGGCCACCGAGCAGGGGAAACACGAGCTTTTCCTGAAATCCATCGGCCCCGAGCTGGCGGCCGACATGATCGTCGAGCTGCCGGAGCCGATGATCGAGGAGGCCCTCGACTATTTCAGCCCGTCCGAGTTGAAGGTCCTGTTCCGCGAGCTTTCCGACGACGACCGCGTGGACATCCTCCAGGTGGTGGGCGACGAGGCCCGGCTGCGCTACCTCGGACTGCTCGGTCCCGAGGACGAGGAACTCACCCGCAGCCTGCTGCGCTACGGGCCCGAGACCGCCGGCGGCCGGATGACCACCCGCTTCGGCCGGCTGTTCGCCTCGATGACGGTCAAGCAGGCCATCGACCACCTGCGCCGCGACCAGGACAACGCCGAAACGCTTTCCCGCATCTTCGTCATCAACGCCAAGGGCCATCTGATCGGCCGCGTGCGCCTCCGCGACCTCGCCTTCAACACCTGGGACACCCCCATCCGCGACGTCATGGCCGAGGTCGGCCCCGAGCAACGCGTGCTCGCCACCGCCGACCAGGAAGAGGCCGCCAACACGCTGCTCCGCTACGACCTCATCGTGCTGCCGGTCGTCGATGAGTTCGACCACCTGCTCGGGATCATCACGCACGACGACGCGATGGAGATCCTCCAGGAGGAAAGCACCGAGGACATCGAGAAGCAGGCCGGTATCGTCAGCGAGCAGAACGAGGAAACCTATCTTCAGAGTTCGGTCTTCACCCACTTCAAGCGGCGCTTCGTGTGGCTCGTCGGTCTCGCCTTCCTGGCCATCGCCTCGGGCTACGTGATGATGCGCTTCGAGGACACCCTCACCGGCGTCTTCCTGCTGTCGCTCTACCTGCCGATGGTCGTCGCCGCCGGCGGGAACACCGGCGGCCAGGCCTCGACCATGGTCATCCGCGCGATGTCGCTCGGCGAACTCGAAGCTGGCCAGGCCGGCAGGGTCCTGTGGAAGGAGTTTCGCCTCGGCATTCTGCTCGGCCTGCTGCTCGGCGCCTCGATCGCCGCCGTCACCGTTCTCATTCTCCCGGCCTTCCGGCCGGAGCTGCCGGAAGGGGTCGGCTTCACCCGCTTCGGGCTCACCGTGGCGCTCGCCCTCAGCGCCCAGGTCGTCACTTCCACCTGCATCGGCGCCCTGCTTCCCCTCGGCGCCCGCGCCATCCGCCTCGACCCCGCCGCCGTCGCCGCCCCGGCCATCACCACGCTGGTGGACGTCTCCGGCATGATCATCTACTTTACCATCGCCCAGGCCGTGCTGGGCCTCTGAATCATGCGAGAACTGAAAGACGGAATCCGCGCCGAAGTCCGGCTCGACTGGATGGGGCGCGTGCACAAGCGCTTCCGCGGCACCGATGCCGACAAGCGCTACGCCACCGAGGTCGAAACCCTGAAGGTGCTCGAACACCGCGGCTGCCCCTACGTTCCCCGCGTCCTCGAAGAGCATCCGGAGGAGCTCTACTTCGTCAGCTCGTCCTGCGGCGAGGTCGCCTCGCAGATCAGCAAGGAACGCGCGCTGGAGCTCTTCGACGACCTTGAAAAACACTACGGCGTCCGCCACCTCGATGCCGAACGCCGCAACATCACCTACGACCGAAACCGCGGCCGCTTCTGCATCATCGACTTCGAACTCGCGGAGATCCTGCCCGATCCGACCCGCAACTCCGAAAGCGGGTCAGCCGGTGAGTCGTGATCACTTCATCGGCCAGGCCGGGTCATCGACCCGTGCCTCCGCCATGAGCCTGGCCGCCTTCTCAACCAGTTCCGGCTCCTCGCCGGCGAGGTCGGTGGTTTCCCCGGGATCCCTCGCCAGGTCGTAGAGTTCGACCGGTGACTTCAGCCCGTTGCGCACCGCCTTCCAGTCGCCGAAGCGGATCGCCTGGATCGCCCGGCGCTCGTGCAGCTCCCAGTAGAAGTAATCACGCTCCGGCGCGTCCCCTCCCTTGAGGAATGAACCCAGCGAATGACCGTCGGTTTCCAGGTCCTCCGGCAGTTTCCCGCCGGCCAGTTCGACCGCGGTCGGCAGGAAATCCCAGAAGGCCCACGGCTCTTCGGTGACGCGGCCCGCCGGAACCTGGCCCGGCCAGCGCGAGATCGCCGCCTGCCTGAGGGCACCCTCGTACATGCCCCTTTTGAACCCCCGCAGCTTTCCGCCCATGGTCTGGTCGAAGCGCTTCCCGATATCCGAATCCGGCGCGAAGGACGAACCGTTGTCTCCGGCGACCATCACCAGCGTGTTGTCATCGATGCCCAGTTCCTCGAGCAGCTCGAGCATCTCGCCGAGGTCGTGATCGAGCCGGGTGACCATGGCGGCGTAGTTCTTCTCCTTCTCCGACCACGGCTTGTCCCTGTAGATGCCCTGGTCATCGATCTCGTAGCGCCCGTGCGGCAGCGTCATCGCATAGAACAGGAAGAACGGACCGTCCTTGTGCTCGCGGATGAAATCGAGTGCCGCTCCCTGAATCAAATCCTGAGCGTAGGTCTTCCCGTCGAGTGGGATCCGCTTGTCGTCGTCTTAGAGATAGTAGGGGAAGAAGCTGTGGACGGGCGGCTGGCAGTTCTAGCCGAAGAAGCGGTCGAAGCCCTTCTTGAACGGACTGCCGGTGGAGTCGAACATCCCCATCCCCCACTTCCCCGTGCAGCCGGTCGCATAGCCTTCCTTCTTGAGCAGTTGGGCGACGGTCACGGTTTCCGCGGGCAGCGGCTTCTGCCCCTCCGGCTTCACCTCGCGGTTCGCGCGGATGGGACAATGCCCCATGTGAAGCCCGGTCATCAGCGAACTCCGGGCCGGCGCGCATACGCTCGTGCCGGTGTAAGCCTGATGGTAGAGCGTCCCCTCCTTCGCCATGCGGTCGAGGTTGGGCGTCTGGATGAGCTTCTGGCCGTAGGCGCCGACGTCGCCCTGGGCCAGGTCGTCGGAAAGCATGAAGATGATGTTCGGCTTGGCCCCCGCCAGGATCGGCGCCAGCAGCATGAAAAGAATCGCGCGCATCGGCTGATGCTACGCCCCGCGCCGTCTCCCGCTATCAGCGCGAAACTCCGCTAGCCACCGGCCCCATTCCGCCTACGGTCCGCCCGTGCCCCGCAAGAAACGCCCGTCCGAGCCCGCACCCGCCGCACCCGCCGCATCCATCGCCATCCGCGGCGCCCGCCAGCACAACCTCAAGGGCCTCGACCTCGACATTCCGCTCGGCCGGCTCACGGTCGTCACCGGCCCCTCCGGGTCCGGGAAATCCTCGCTCGCCTTCCACACGCTCTACGCCGAGGGCCAGCGGCGCTACGTCGAGACCTTCTCGCCCTACGTCCGGCAGTTCTTCGACCGCATGGACAAGCCGGACGTCGACCGCATCGACGGCATCCCGCCGGCCATCGCCATCGAGCAGAAGAACAACATCCGCACCACCCGCTCGACCGTCGGCACGCTCACCGAGATCAACGACTACCTGAAGCTGCTCTTCGCCCGCGCCGCCACCGGCTTCGATCCCAAAACCGGCGAGGAGATCCGCCCCGACTCCCCCGAGTCCGCCGCCGCCTGGGCCCTTGAGAATCTCGACGGCGAGCAGGTGCTCGTCACCTTCCCCGTTCCCATTCCCGAGGGCACGAAAAGCGAGGACCTCTTTCCCTTTCTCAACCAGCAAGGCTACCTCCGCATCCTCGCCCCCGACGGCACCATCTTCAGAACGGACGCACCTGCCAGTGGCATGACCGTCCCGGTCATGAACGGCAAAAGCTCGAACCCGCAGCAACCCGCCGTCACGATCATCCAGGACCGCATCAAGCTCTCCCCCTCCTCGAAAACCCGCCTCCTCGAAGCCCTCGAAGCCGCCTTCACCCTCGGCAAGGGAACATCCACCATCCACCACCTGTCCGCCGTAGGTTCAGCGAAGGAGGAACCATCATCTTCCATCTCGCGTTCGTTCACGAACACGTGGACCAACCCCGCCACCGGCTTCACCCTCCGCCCGCCGACCCCGGCCCTGTTCTCCTTCAACAACCCCCTCGGCGCCTGCCCCAAGTGCCGCGGCTTCGGCCGCGTCATCGGCATCGACCTCGACAAGGCCGTCCCCGATCCCTCGCTCTCCATCGCCCGCGGCGCCATCAAGCCCTTCCAGGGCGAGCGCGGCGAGGAGTGCCAGCGCGACCTCATGCGCAACTGTAAGGAACGCGGGATCGACACCCGCACCGCCTGGGAGGACCTCGACGAGAACGTCCGCGAGTGGATCCACTACGGCGACTCGCCCGGCGCCGACATGGAGCAAATGGAGGACCTCTGGCGCGAAGGCGGATGGTATGGCGTGAAGGGCTTCTTCGACTGGCTCGAAACGAAGGCCTACAAGATGCACGTCCGCGTCTTCCTCTCGCGCTACCGCTCCTACACCGCCTGCCCCACCTGCCGCGGCCGACGGCTCCAGCCCGAGGCCCTGTGCTTCAAGATCGCCAACCACACCCTCCCCCAGCTCTGGCAACTCCCCGTCACCGAACTCCTCCCGCTCCTCCGCGCATTCATATCTGAGATATCGAATATGGGGCCGGTCGAGCTCGTGCTTGGGGAAATCACCAGCCGTCTCGGCTACCTCGAGCAGGTCGGCCTTGGCTATCTCACGCTCGACCGCCCCGCGCGCACGCTTTCCGGCGGCGAGATCGAGCGGGTGAATCTCACGAGTTGCCTCGGCGCCTCGCTCTCGAACACCCTCTTCGTCCTCGACGAGCCCACGGTCGGCCTCCACGCCCGCGACATCCGGCGCCTCGTCGGCGTCATGCACGAGCTCCGCGACAAGGGCAACACGCTGGTCGTCGTCGAGCACGAGGAGGCCGTGATGCGCGCCGCCGACCACCTCATCGACCTCGGCCCCGCCTCCGGCGATAACGGCGGCGAGCTCATCTACAGTGGCTGCCCCGGCCCGGGGCAGGCCGTGCTCGCGGCGGCCCGCCGCAAATCCGCGGACCGCGCGACTCCAGTCGCGCCCCCCACCCCCGGCGAAGCCGCCGGCTTTCCACTTCCCACTTCGCACTCGCCTGCCCGCCATAGCCCGGAGGGCGTCGGCGGGGCACTCGGCACTCCCGCAGAGCGGGCCGGCACTCTCCCCTGGCTCTCCGGCGAAAAAGCCATCGCCCTCCCCAGAGAACGCCGCACCCCCGGCTCCGAAAAGTTGGAGATCAAGGGCGCCACCCGCCACAATCTCCACAAGCTCGACGCCTCCATCCCGCTCGGCCTCTTCGTCTGCCTCACCGGCGTTTCCGGCTCGGGGAAATCGACCTTCGCCCACGACATCCTCTACGCCAACCTCGCCCGCAAGCTGCGCCAGCCGCTCGGCGACGAGGAACCCGGCCGCATCAAGGAACTACGAGGATCGCAGTATCTCGACGAAGTCCGCCTGGTCGATCAATCCCCCCTCGCCCGCACCCCGCGCTCGACCCCCGCGGTCCTCGTCGGCGCCTTCAACGAGATCCGCCAGCTCTTCGCCCAGACACCCGACGCACGCTCGCGCGGCTGCAACACCGGCTTCTTCTCCTTCAACTCCGGCGACGGACGCTGCGACCGCTGCGCCGGCGCCGGCTCGGAGAAGATCGAGATGCAGTTCCTCTCCGACCTCGAGGTCACCTGTCCCGACTGCTCCGGCCTGCGCTACAAGCCCTCGACCCTCGAGTTCCTCTATCGCGGAAAGTCGATCGCCGACGTCCTGCACCTCACCATCGACCAGGCCCTCGCCTTCTACGCCGACGATCCCTCCTCCACCGCCTCCACCCGCAAGCGCCACAGCTCGATCCGCCGCGCCCTTCTTCCGCTCTCCGAGGTCGGCCTCGGCTACATCAAGCTCGGCCAGCCGCTCAACACCCTCTCCGGCGGCGAAAGCCAGCGCCTCAAGCTCTGCCAGATCGTGGCGGCGGATTCCATCCGCCATGCCAAGAAAAGAAAACATCTCCTCATCCTCGACGAACCCACCACCGGCCTCCACTTCAGCGACATCCAGCGGCTGCTCGGCGTCTTCCAGAAACTCGTCGATCACGGCCACTCCCTGCTCGTCATCGAGCACAACCTCGACGTCATCAAGTCGTCCGACTGGATCCTCGAGCTCGGCCCGGGCGCCGGCGCCGACGGCGGCAAGCTCGTCGCTCAGGGCCCGCCCGAGAAGCTCGCCAAGTCCCAATCCGAAACCGCCCCCTTCCTCCAAGCCGCGCTCCGTGGCTGCCCCGGCCCGGGGCAGGCCGTGCTTGCGGCGGCCCGCCGCAAGTCCCCCCGCGGCAAAGCCGCCAAACCATCCACCATCCACCATCTTCCATCCACCATCTCCCTCCGCGGCGCCCGCGAACACAACCTCAAGAACATCTCCTTAGACATCCCGCGCGACCAGTTCGTCGTCGTATCCGGCCTTTCCGGCTCCGGCAAGTCCACCCTCGCCTTCGACATCCTGTTCGCCGAGGGCCAGCGCCGCTTCCTCGACTCCATGTCGGCCTACGCGCGCCAGTTCGCCGAGCAACTCGAAAAGCCCGACCTCGACCTGCTCACCGGCCTCCCGCCCACCGTCGCCATCGAGCAACGCGTCTCCCAGGGTGGCATGAAATCGACCGTCGCCACCGTCACCGAGTTGTGGAACTTCATCCGCCTGCTCTACGCCAAGCTCGGCACCCGCTACTGCCCCGACTGCGAAGTCCCGGTGGAAAAGCAATCGCTCGCCGCCATCGAGAGAACCATCCGCGGCCACCTCAAGAAAGGCAGCGTCACCTTGCTCGCCCCCGTCATCCGCGGGCGCAAGGGCTACCACACCGAAGTCGCCGAGTGGGCCCTCAAGCAAGGCTTCACCCGCCTGCTCGTCGACAAGCAGTTCAAGGACGCCGAGGGTTTCCAGCGCCTCACCCGCTACCAGGAGCACGACATCGACGTCGTCGTCTGGGACGAAAACAACGACACCAAGGACCTGCAGCCCGCCATCGAGAAGGCGCTTTCCATCGGCAAGGGCACCATCCGCATCCTCACGCCGGGCAAGAAACTCGTCGTTCTCTCCACCGAAGCGAGCTGCCCCTCCTGCAAGCGTTCCTTCGACGAGCTCGACCCGCGTCTCTTCTCCTTCAACTCGCCCCACGGCTGGTGCCCCGAATGCCGCGGCCACGGTCAGGTGCCCAAGCGCCGCCGCGCGCTCGACACCTCGCGCCACGACTCCGTCCTCGCCGCCGAGCTCGATGCCGACCGCAAGCTCTCACGCATGGACGACGACGAACTCGTCGAATGCCCCGACTGTCGCGGCACCCGCCTCAACCCCGAATCCCGCGCGGTCCGCTTTGGAGGCGGGCCGCCCTCGGCCCGCGACCTGCTCAGCATCGCCCAGCTCTCCCGCTTCCCCATCACCGAAGCTGCCGGCTATTTCGCCAAAACCAAACTCAAGGACGCGCGCGACCAACTCATTGCGCGCGACATCCTCCCCGAGATCACCCAGCGCCTCGCCTTCCTCGAGCACGTCGGCCTCGGCTACCTCCAGCTCGACCGCTCGGCGAACACGCTCTCCGGCGGCGAAAGCCAGCGCATCCGCCTCGCCGCGCAGCTCGGCTCGAACCTGCGCGGCGTCCTCTACGTCCTCGACGAGCCGACCATCGGCCTCCACCCGCGCGACAACGCCCACCTGCTCGACACCCTCATCGGCCTGCGCGACCGCGGCAACTCGCTCATCGTCGTCGAGCACGACGAGGACACCATCGCCCGCGCCGACCACCTCATCGACCTCGGCCCGGCGGCGGGACGCCTCGGCGGCGAGATCGTGTATCAGGGGGCTCCGCCCGACCGCTCCGCGGGAGTGCCGAGTAAAAAGTATAAAGTAAAAAGTGGCGGCAAGGACTGCGGGACTCCTGCCGCGCCACCCACCCCCGGCGAAGCCGCTGACTCTCCACTTTCTACTTTTTACTCATCACTCGGCACTTCCCCCACCTACCAAGCGCTCATCCACCCGATCGAGCATCCCCTCCGCGGCGAGCGCCGGACCATCGGCAAGACCCACCCGCAACTCAAGCTCACCAACTGCGTCGCCAACAACCTCAAGGCCATCGATGCCGCCATCCCGGTCGGACGCCTCACCGTGCTGACCGGCATTTCCGGCTCGGGAAAATCCACGCTCATGCACGAGTGCCTCGCCGTCGCCGCCCGTTCCAACAGCCGTTCGTCGAAGAACAAACCCTACGGCCGCGCCACCGGCTTCCAGAGAATCAAGTCGGTGTACGAGGTCGATCAATCCCCCATCGGCAAGACGTCCCGCTCCTGCCCGGCGACTTACGTGAAGGTTTTCGACGACATAAGGAAACTCTTCGCCCAGCTCCCCGACGCCCGCATGCGCGGCTACGACGCCTCGCGTTTCTCCTTCAACACCGGCGACGGTCGATGTCCGGTCTGCGAGGGCAACGGACGCGTGAAGCTCGAAATGGACTTCCTCCCCACCACCTGGGTCCCCTGCGAGGCCTGCGACGAGCAACGCTACAACCCCGCCACCCTCGAGGTCCGCTTTCGGGGAAAGCACATCGGCGAAGTCCTGCATCTCACCATCGAGGAAGCCGCCTCCTTCTTCGAAAGCCAGCCACGCATCGCCACGCCGCTCCAGCTCCTCGCCGACACCGGCCTCGGCTACCTCCAACTCGGCCAGCCCTCACCGACCCTTTCCGGCGGCGAGGCCCAGCGCATCAAGCTCGTCTCCCAGCTCATCCGTGGACGCTCCGCCAGGGAGCAGATCCGCAATCCGCAATCCGCAATCCGCAATCTGTATCTCATCGAGGAGCCGACCGTCGGCCTCCACCTCGAGGACGTGAGGAAGCTCATCGACGTCCTCCATCGCCTCGTCGACGAGGGCCACTCCGTGGTCGTCATCGAACACCACATGGCGGTCGCCGCCGAGGCCGACTGGATCGTCGACCTCGGCCCCGAGGGCGGCGACGGCGGTGGAAAGATCGTCGTCCAGGGACCACCCGAGAAGATCGCCCGATCCAAGCGCTCCCGCACCGCCCCCTTCCTCGCCGCCGAGCTGGCCTCCACGCGTATGTAGTCCCCCCTTCAGGGGGTCTTCCCGCGACACCGGTGCGGCTCCGCACCACTCATCCATCCATCGACCACAACCATTTCTCGACCTCGGCTTCGACCTCCCATCTCCAGGCACCGGAAGACCCCCTGAAGGGGGAACTACATACAACTCAAGCAACCCCTTCGATTTGGAGAACCTTGAATGTAGTCCCGATCTTCGCGGTAGAAGATGCGATCCTCCGTTCGCAAGGTGCATACCTCAAACTCCGTAGGGCATGGCACCATGCGTCTCCCGAAATGGCTCTGGCGGCTGATCCGCTCCAAGCGCGTCCACCGATTCCTCGCGATCGCGCCCTTCGTGGCGGTGGTCGGAGTGGTGGTGTTCTACTGGGGCGTCAATCGCTGGGGACAAGGCAAGATCGACGCCACCCTCGAGCAGTTGCGGGGGATGAACATCCCGATGCAGCCTGATCTGCCCTCCCCAGAAGATGGTTTGGTCGAGGTTCAGAAGAGATCTTTCAGAGAGGCCCTGCGGATCATTCACCCGGGCAAGGTCTTCATTGCGATGGGCTTCAGACGCCCCGCTTACTCCGAATACGTGAACGGCACCTCACCCAATCCTTTCGCCGATCTGCGGGGCGCCATGATCAGACCCGAACCCGGGCTCACTCAGAAGCTCCTGGCAGAGAACCTCGTTTCAAAACTTCAAACGCAGCGACGGAAGGTCGACGAACTCATGGCTGACTGGGGCCTTCTCAATCCAAGCGTTTCAACGTCCGACAATCACCCCAATTACGCGGCCCAGATCGCCGGCTGGTCCGGGAATTTTCTGATCTTCCACAGTTCGCTCCTCGCGGAGTCAGGAGATTCAGACGGCGCGGTCCGGGATTTCATTCTGGCAATCCATCTGGTCGATGTCTGGCAAGATCCGACACCTTACTGGTGGTGGGTTGATGACACGGTTTTGCAGCGAGCCGTGGAAGGACTACCGCTTCTCATCGCAAACCTGCGAAGCAATCCTCGCCAGCTCGGGAAACTCGATTCAGCTCTGGCTTCCGTCGACTCCGTCCTTCCCTACCTGCAAGCTGAAGAATGTCGGCTTCATCGTCTTTGCCACACGTATGCGGAGGACGAACATATCACCAATCAGCCTATCTCCGTTGGGCTATCCGACCTCACATGGGGCGATGGCTGGGGCAAAAGACGAGCAACCCTGGCCGATTGGTGGTGGGAGGCAAAACCCATTGGCTATCGGCAGGCCAATCTGGCCGAGGACGTCGAATCGCTTGTCCCCATCCTGCGAGGCCTTCCAGAAGCTGCCGACCCCCACTTCTTCACCTTCGCGGATCTGAAATCCTATAAGTTTCACATCGACCCTCGAACGCACGCGTTCAGCAGTCCCTGGAGCGACAACTGGGACGACTGGACCTACATTCAAGACGGCCTTGGATTGTCCATGCTACGAATCCTCCACCTCCGCTTCCACCGCCTCTCCATCGCCGCCGAACTCCACCGGCACAAAACAGGCACGTATCCCGAGAGCATCGAAGCACTCACCATCGACCCCCTGATTTCTCCCTTCGACGGCGAGCCGATTCAGCTGAGGCGACTGCCCGACGAACGTCTGCAATTCAAAGCCGTAGGTGCCACTTTGCTTCCCGACGGCACGCTCCATTTCGATCCGGAGACCCCGATCACCTTCGACTACCCGCCAAACCCCTGAACGTGGTGCGAAGCGATGCTTCGCGAGCCGCTGGACACGGCGATGCCGTGTCCCGATCCGGACCGGCACGAGGCGAAGCATCGCTTCGCCCACCCCTCGCAAGGCATCGCCTTGCGCCACCCCTCAATCGCCGCTCTTCAAAACCTTGATGAACGCCTCCTGCGGAATGCTCACCTTGCCGAAGGCCTTCATCTTCTCCTTACCCTTCTTCTGCTTCTCGAGCAGCTTGCGCTTCCGGGTGATGTCGCCGCCGTAGCACTTGGCGGTCACGTTCTTGCGCATCGCCGAGATCCGCTCGGAGGCGATGATCTTGCCGCCGATGCAGGCCTGGATCGCCACCACGAAAAGCTGCTGCGGGATCACATCCTTGAGCCGCACCGCCAGCGCCCGTCCGTAGCCTTCCGCCTTCTCCCGGTGGACGATCGTCGAGAACGCCTCGACCGGTTCGCCGGCGATGAGCATGTCCATCTTCACCATCTTGGCCGGGCGGTAGCCGGCGTGCTCGTAGTCCATCGAGCCGTAGCCGCGGGTCATCGACTTCAGGCGGTCGTTGAAGTCGACCAGGATCTCGGACAGCGGTAGCTCGCAGGTGAGCATCACCCGCGTCTCGTCCATCGTCTCGGTATGCGTCAGCTCGCCCCGCTTCTCCATCACCAGCGCCATCACGTCGCCGATGTAGTCGCCGGGAATCATGATGAAGCAGCGCACCATCGGCTCGCGGACTTCCTCGATCTCCTGTGGTTCGGGGAGGAAGGACGGGTTGTCGACGATCACCTCCTCACCGTTGGTCTTGGTCACCTGATAGATCACCGACGGGTAGGTCGAGATGACGTCCATGTTGAACTCGCGCCGCAGCCGCTCCTGGATGATCTCCATGTGCAGCAGCCCGAGGAAGCCGCAGCGGAAGCCGAAGCCGAGCGCGGTGGAGCTTTCCTGCATGAAGGTGAAGGCCGCGTCGTTGATCTGCAGCTTCGCCATCGCCGCCTTGAGCCCCTCGTAGTCGGAGCTGTCGACCGGGTAGATCCCGGAAAAGACCATCGGCTGGATCTCCTTGTAGCCGGGCAGCGGCTTCGGCGCGGAGTGGGTGGCGTCGGTGATCGTGTCGCCGATCTTCGCCTCGTCGGCCGACTTCATGTTGGCGATCACGTAGCCCACGTCGCCGGGGATCAGTTCGTCGCGCGCCAGCATCTTGGGGGTGAAGACGCCGCATTCCTTGACCTCGTAGGTCTTGTTCGCGGCGAACAGCTTGATCTTCTGCCGCTTGCGGATCGTGCCGCTGAAGACGCGCACATAGGAGATCACGCCGCGGTAGGCGTCATAGACCGAGTCGAAGACCGAGGCACGCAGGAGGTCGTCCTCCATCGCCTTCGGCGGCGGGACACGCTCGACCACCGCCTCGAGGATGTCCTCGATGCCGATCCCGTTCTTCGCGGAAGCCGGGATCGCGTCCTCGGCGGGGATGGCGAGGATGTCCTCGAGCTGGTGCTTGCACGTCTCGACGTGGGCGGCCGGGCGGTGGATGCTGTTGAACACCGGAGGTGTGAGAGGGTTCTGGTTCAACGCGC
>CALGOH010000187.1 GCA_937957985.1 uncultured Verrucomicrobiae bacterium | reverse complement strand
TCGTCGTGGCGGTTGGCGGTGCGGCGGAAGTCGGCGGATGAGGTTCCGATGAACGGACGGGCGATCACGCGGCCGATGCGGATGCCCTTCCGGTCGAGAAGCTTCCGGGCGGCGCGACAGAGATCGAGCAAGCGGTCGAGACCGAAGAACTCGGGGCTTTCGTGGGCGGCGATCTGCATCACCGAGTCGGCGCTGGTATAGAGGATGGGTTTTCCGGTGCGCAGGTGTTCCTCGCCGAGACGGGCGATGATCTCGGTTCCGGAGGCGGCTTCGTTTCCGAGGAAAGGAATGCCCGAGAGTTGTTCCAACTCCTCGACGAGGTCGTCGGGGAAGCGCTCGAAGGTCTCAAGGGCGGCGTCGAGCGGAGCGCCCATCAATTCCCAGTGGCCGGTCGTCGTGTCCTTGCCCGGTGAACGCTCGGTGAGGTGGGCGAAGCCCGAGCCGGGAAGGAGCAATGGGGAGGGCAGGGGGAAATCGGGATGGAGCTCGCGCAGCACTTCGTGAAGGCCGAGACTCGATAGTGCGGGCAGGGCGAAGCCCGGGACGCGCTCGAACAGGTGCCCCAGGGTGTCCGCGCCGGCGTCGCCGAAATCCGCGGCGTCCGGGGCGTGGCCGCAGCCGACCGAGTCGAGCACGATGCAGAGGGCGCGGGTCATGCCTCGATTCTCCACGTTGTCGGGGTCGGTGCGAGTTCGGAAACCTCCATCGTCATAATAATAAAAATGCACAAATGATTTGAATAAAGTTCCTGCTATGGCATCCAAAGCGTAGAAACCGGCAAGCGGCGGCAGGCGTCAGCTTGCATCCTCCAACAAACTCTAGAAAATTCACCGATATGGGACTCGATAAGATCACGACGAAACTCCAGGAAGCGCTTCAGGCGGCCCAGCGGCTGGCCTCGAAGTCGGCGCACCCGGAGTTGAAGAGCATCCACGTGCTGCTGGCGCTCCTGCAGCAGGAGGGCGGCATCGCGGTGCCGATCCTCCAGAAGGCCGGGGCCGATGTGACCAAGCTGAAGGCGGCGGTCGCCGCGGCGCTTGCCAAGGAGCCGAGCCAGAAGGGCGCGACCGCCCAGCCGCAGCTCAGCTACGGACTGCGGGCCACCCTTGATGCGGCCGACGAGAATCGCGAGGCGATGGGCGATGAGTACCTTTCGGTCGAACATCTCCTCCTCGGGGCGCTGAAGGCCGACTCTCCCGCCGGCAAACTGCTGGCCGAGGCCGGACTGGATGAGACCAAGGTCAGGGAGGCACTCGAGGGCATCCGTGGGTCTCAGAAGGTCACCGACGAAAACCCCGAGGGAAAATATCAGGCGCTGGAGAAATACGGCACCGATCTCACGGCACGCGCCCGGGAAGGAAAGATCGACCCGGTGATCGGTCGCGACCACGAGATCCGGCGAGTCCTGCAGGTGCTGTCGCGACGGACCAAGAACAACCCGGTGCTGATCGGCGAGCCGGGCGTCGGCAAGACGGCCATCGTCGAGGGGCTGGCACGGCGGATCGTTTCCGGCGACGTGCCGGATGCGATGAAGAACAAGCGCATCATCGCGATGGACCTCGGCGGCATGCTCGCCGGTGCGAAATATCGTGGCGAGTTCGAGGACCGGCTGAAGGCTTTCCTCAAGGAGGTCACCGAGTCGGAGGGCGAGATCGTCCTCTTCATCGACGAACTGCACACCATCGTCGGCGCCGGGGCCAGCGAGGGTGCGGTGGATGCCTCCAACCTGCTCAAGCCCCAGCTCGCCCGCGGTGAGCTGCGGACGATCGGTGCGACCACGCTCGACGAGTACCGCAAGCACGTCGAGAAGGACGCCGCGCTCGAGCGGCGCTTCCAGCCGGTAATGGTCGGCGAGCCGTCCGTGGAAGACAGCATCGCCATCCTGCGCGGGCTGAAGGAACGCTACGAGGTCCACCACGGCGTGCGCATCCAGGACGGCGCGCTGGTGGCGGCGGCGGTGCTTTCCGACCGCTACATCTCCGACCGCTTCCTGCCGGACAAGGCGGTCGACCTGATGGACGAGGCGGCCTCGCGGCTGAAGATCGAACTCGACTCGATGCCGACCGAGATCGACCAGCTCGAGCGCGAGATCATGCAGCTTGAGATGGAGAAGAAGGCGCTCGAAAAGGAGAGCGACAAGGCCTCCGCCGCGCGGTTGGAGAAGGTCAAGGAGGAGCAGGCCGACCTGCGCGAGCAGTCCGCCGGACTGATGGCGCAGTGGCGCAACGAGAAGGAGGTCATCGACCGCGTGCGCGAGCAGCAGACGAGGATCGATCACCTCAAAACCGAGGCCGAGCAGGCCAAGCGCATCGGTGACCTGACGCGGGCGTCGGAGATCACCTACGGACAGCTTCCGGATGCCGAGAAGGCGCTGGAGAATGCCAATGACGAGCTGGTTTCGCTGCAACGCTCCGGGGCGATGCTGAAGGAGGAGGTGACCGAGGAGGACATCGCGAGGGTGGTGTCGTCGTGGACCGGCATTCCGGTGAGTCGCCTGCAGGAGGGCGAGAAGGAGAAGCTCGTCAACATGGAGGACCGGCTCGCCGACCGCGTGATCGGGCAGAAGTCGGCGGTGAAGGCCGTGTCCAACGCCGTCCGCCGCGCCCGCGCCGGGCTGCAGGATGAAAACCGCCCGATCGGATCCTTCCTCTTCCTCGGCCCCACCGGCGTCGGCAAGACCGAGCTGTCGAAGGCGCTCGCGGAGTTCCTCTTCGACGACGAATCGGCGATGATCCGGATCGACATGTCCGAGTACATGGAGAAGCACAGCGTCGCGCGGCTGATCGGCGCGCCTCCCGGCTATGTCGGCTACGACGAGGGCGGCCAGCTCTCCGAGCATGTACGACGCAAGCCGTACTCGGTGGTGCTCTTCGACGAGATCGAGAAGGCGCATCCGGACGTCTTCAACGTGCTGCTGCAGGTGCTCGACGACGGTCGGATCACGGATGGCCAGGGCCGCACGGTCGATTTCCGCAACACGGTGCTGATCATGACCTCGAACATCGGCTCGCAGTTCATTCTCGGGGAGGAGAATGCCGAGCAGCGCGAGGCCAAGGTGATGGACGCCTTGAGGGCGCACTTCCGTCCCGAGTTCCTCAACCGGGTGGATGAGACGATCATCTTCGACCGTCTGACGCGCGACGACCTGACGACCATCGTCGATCTCCAGCTCGAGCGGGTGCGCAAGCGGCTGGCCAAGCAGGGGCTCGCGCTCGCGCTCTCGCCCGAAGCGAAGGAGTTCCTCGGCAACCAGGGCTACGACCCGGTGTATGGCGCGCGGCCGCTGAAGCGGGCGATCCAGCGCCATCTGCTTGATGAGCTCTCGCTGGAGATCCTCGATGGCAGGTTCATCGACGGGGACGTGATCGAGGCGGGCGTCGAGGACGGGAAGATCGTGTTCCGCAGGGCCTGACGGCCCGGAGCCGGGAGCGCGGGGCGCGTTGTGCCTTGCCAAGTCGGTTTTCAGGTCCCATACGGCCGCGGCATTTCCGCCGCCACCATGTCGCTCAAGATCCGCAACCTCGCCATCATCGCCCACGTCGACCACGGGAAGACCACCCTCGTGGACCAGCTCCTGCAGGCCGGCGGAACCTACCGCGAGAACCAGGAGCGGCAGGAACGGGCGATGGATTCCATGGACCTCGAGAAGGAAAAGGGAATCACCATCAAGGCCAAGAACACCTCGATTCACTGGGAGGGCTACACGATCAACATCGTCGACACCCCCGGCCACGCCGACTTCGGCGCGGAGGTGGAGCGGGTGATGAAGATGGTCGATGGCGTGCTGCTGGTGGTGGACGCGACCGGCGGACCGCAGGCGCAGACGCGCTTCGTGCTGCGCAAGGCGCTGCAGGAGGGGCTGAAGCCGATCGTGGTGGTCAACAAGATCGACCGCGAACTGGCAACGCCGCTGAAGGTCCACGACCAGGTGCTGGAACTGTTCCTCGATCTCGAGGCGACCGAGGACCAGTTCGAGGCGCCCTTCCTCTATGGTTCGGCGCGCGACGGGTATTTCATGGAGTCGCCCGACGACGAGCGCGTGGACTGCACGCCGCTGCTGAAGAAGATCATCGAATACATTCCCGAGCCGGCGGCGAAGGAGGACGCTCCGTTCTCGATGCTGGTGTCGAACATCGAGTGGGACGACTACGTCGGCCGGGTGGCTGTCGGCAAGGTGCTCGGCGGCGGCGTGAAGAAGGGCGACAACGTGTGGCTTCTGCGCAAGGACGGCACCCGGCAGCGCTCGAAGGTGATGAAGACCTTTTCCTACTCCGGTCTGGCGACGCACGACTCCGAGGGCGGAAGCGCCGGCGGGATCGTGGGCATCGCGGCCGGTATCGACGACATCGATATCGGCGATACCCTGGCCGCTGCGGAAGACGCCGAACCGCTGCCCTTCGTCGCGATCGACCCGCCGACGGTGGAGATGGAATTCTCGATCAACGACGGCCCGCTGGCCGGCAAGGACGGCAAGCACGTGACTTCCCGCGCCATCCTCGACCGCCTGATGCGCGAGGTGAAGACGAACATTTCCATTCAGGTCCGCGAGACCGATCAGGCCGGCGTGTTCAAGGTCTCGGCACGCGGCGCGATGCAGATCGCGGTGCTGGTCGAAACGATGCGCCGCGAGGGCTACGAGGTGCTGGTTTCCCGCCCGACGGTGATCTACCGCCGTGACGAGAGCGGGCAGTTGCTCGAGCCGTTCGAGACGCTCTACGTCGAGGCTCCGGACGAGTATTCGCAGGGGATCCTCAAGGTGCTCAACAACCGCAAGGGGGTGCTCGAGAACATGGAGGTCGAGGCCAGCGGGCGGACGCTGATCCAGGCGAAGATCCCGACGCGCGGCGTGATCGGTTTCGAAAGCGAACTCGTGAACCTGACCTCGGGTCACGGCATCATGAGCCACCTCTTCGACGAGTACGCGCCGCACGCCGGCGAGATCACCACCCGCATCACCGGTACGCTGGTTTCGATGGAGAAGGGCCAGTCGACGACCTACTCGCTGCAGGCACTGGAGGAGCGGGGCATTCTTTTCATCGGGCCCGGCGAGGAGGTCTACACCGGCATGCTGGTCGGCGAGAACCCGCGGGCCGACGATCTGCCGGTGAATCCGGTGAAGGAGAAGCACCTCGACAACATGCGATCGGCCGGCAAGGACAAGACCTCCAAGCTGAGTCCGCCGAAGAAGTTCTCGCTCGAGCGTGCGATCGAGTACATCGAGCAGGACGAACTGGTGGAGGCGACCCCGAACCACCTGCGCCTGCGCAAGCGCATCCTCGATCCGAACGAGCGCAAGCGGATGGCGAAGGCGGCGAAGGGGTGACCCGGAAAGCGCGGCTCTTCAAGCCGGCTCGCATGGCGGCCTCCCATCGGAGGTGCTGGCTTTCCCCTTGTCGGGAGGGTTCACGCGTAGTGATCTACCAGCATGAAATACTGGCTAGCCATCGACGGCGAAACCAAGGGTCCGTATGCCGTTGAGGAAATCGGTGAGATGCTTCGCCGGAAACGGGTGAACCGCGACACGCCGGCCATGCAGGAGGATGGCGAGGAATGGGTTGCGCTTTCCAGCCTGTCCGAATTTCGGCATTCGGCCGGGCGTCCACCGGCACCGCCTGCCGTTGGTGTTCCCAGTTTGGAAAGACCTTCCGCACTCGGCGCGGCGCTCACCGGTCGCGTCCAGCCGACCGTCGGTCCGGCGACCCGTCCCGTCACGGTCGCCCCGCCATCCTCGGCGGCGCCCATCATCATCATCTTCGCGGTGGTCGCAGTTCTTGCGGGCGGAGGCGGGATCTATGTCAAACAGGGCGCGCAGAGGATGCGCCGGGAAGCGGCGGCGGCGGAGGCCAAGGCCGAAGAGCAGCGTCGGGCGGTCGAGGAGGCGGCCCGGAAGGCGGCGGAGTTGAAGGCGAATCCCGCCCTGGCGCTGGCGGGGGCCACTCGTGATGAGATCATCGCGACTCTGCGGAAGGCAGAGATCATCGTCGCGGAGGAACCCCTGGTGGTGAACATGAGCACGACGCCGACGCGGGACGCGGACATCGCGATGGTCGAGGGCCTCAAGGATATCGAGGTGCTGCACCTCGGTGCCGGCGGCATCACCGACGAGGGACTGGAAAACCTTTCGGGTCTGCATGAACTCCGGGAGCTCAGCATCGGGAGGATCGTGAAGGCAGAGGACGAATCCCGGGACGAGGCCGCGCGCCCCGATCCGGTGCGGTTGGACGAGGTCACCGATGCGGGCGTGGAGAAGCTCAAGAACCTGAAGGGGCTCCGGAAACTCCACCTCTCGAATTGCCCCGTTTCCGATAAGGCCTTCGAGACCCTGGGTGACATGCAGGGTCTCTACGATCTCGAACTCATCAACACCTCGGTCACGGAAGCCGCAGCCCGGCGTTTCATCCAGGAACATCCCAGGATCGCCGTCACCATCCGTTCACCCGAGTTCGTCATCGAGCCGTAGCGGAAGTCACTATTTCGCCACGTAGTCGATCACCAGGACATCGTCGAGGTGGGGCTTCAGCCCTTCGACGAAGTCCTCGTGCGCGGGGTGGGGGAGGTAGGTGTCGAGTCCGGCCTTGTCCTTGAAGGTCACGAGGAAGGCGTGGGTGAAACCCTTGTCCAGCTTCTCGGGGCTCACATTGAGTCCCCATTCGAAGCCCTTGACCGTGTCGATCTTCCGGGCGAGGGCGACGAACTCCTTCTCGATCCGCGCGATCTCCGCGGCCGGGGTGTCCTTCTTGAACTTGAAACAGACGAAGTGGCGGTATTCGCCTTCGGCAAAGGCAGCGGTGGCAAGGGTCATGATGGCGAGAACGGGGATCAGCAGGCGCATGAGCCGGAAACGTCCACAGTGGCCGGCGGTCTGTCAACGAACCGAGACCGCCCCTCCAAACCGGCTCGGGATTTCCCATGGATCAAATGACGCCTGGGCGCGAGACTCGGCGCATGACGAATGCACCACCCACCCACAGCAAGGCGATCGGGTATCTGCTTTGGATCTTCGGATTCACCGGTTCGCACCGTTTCTACTTCGGCAAGCCCATCAGCGGGACGATCTGGTTCCTCACCCTCGGTCTGCTCGGGATCGGCTGGCTGATTGACCTCTTCCTCATTCCCGGCATGTCCCGCAAGGCGGGCATGCGTTACGCATCGGGTCAGTACGACTACTCGGTGGCGTGGCTGCTCCAGACCTTCATCGGTCCACTGGGGGTCCACCGTTTCTACATGGGCAAGATCGGAACGGGGATCCTCTGGCTGCTGACCGGGGGGCTCTTCCTGATCGGCTACCTCTACGATTTCCTGACGCTCAACGGCCAGATCGACGAGCGGAACCGGGCCGGAACCTGAAGCGTCACCACCGCGGGCTTGCCACCCGGGTCCGAAGAGCGTGAATGGAGGCGTGAAATCCGCCGTTCCCTTCCTTGTTGTCGCGTCGTTCGCCGCCTCCCTGTCCGCCGAGCCGCCTCCGCGGTCGGCGCCGGTCGAGGAACTGGTCTTCGTCTCGTGCTTCAAGGAGATGCTGCCGGCACCCGCGCTGGAAAGCATCGCGAAGATCGAGCCGGATGTCTTCGTGTGGATGGGCGACAACGTCTACGGCGACACCGAGGACATGGACGTGCTGCGGGCGAAGTATCAGATGGCCCGCGAGCATCCCGGCTACGCGCGGATCCGTGCGGTTTCGCGGGTGATCGGCACCTGGGACGACCACGACTACGGGGCCAATGATGCCGGCAAGGAGTACCCGATGAAGAGGCAGTCGCAGCAGGCGCTGCTGGATTTTCTCGACGTTCCGGAGAACAGCCCCACCCGCAAGCAGGAGGGGGTCTATGCCGTCCACGACTTCGGGCCGCCCGGGAAACTGACACGGGTGATCCTCCTCGACAGTCGCTACTTCCGCGATCTGGTGGGATCGGATGGCGTGATGCTGGGCGAGGCCCAGTGGAGCTGGCTGGAAAAGATGCTGACCGGCAGCGAGGCGCAGGTGAACGTGCTGGTGTCGTCGATCCAGGTACTGGCCAGCGAGCATCGTTGGGAGAAATGGGAGAATTTTCCCAAGGAGAAGAAGCGCTTGCTGGACCTGCTGGCGCGGGAGGACGTTCCGCCGGTGGTGATCCTGAGCGGCGACCGCCACGTCGGGGAGATCTCGGTCGATCGGGAGAACGTCGGTTACCCGCTTTATGACATCACCTCAAGCAGCCTCAACCTGCCCCTCGGCGACGGGGACGAGCCGAACCGGTATCGCGAGGGCCGCATGTTCCGCGGCGCGAACTTCGGCAGCCTGACGATTGACTGGAGTCGGGAGATCCCGGTGATCACCGCATGCATCCGGGATGAGCAGGGCCGACCGCAGCGGGCGGTCAGTCTTGAGTTGCAGAAATAGACGCCGGACCTCAGCCAGCCATCAGCGGCGCCGACGAAACAATGCAAGAACGCCCAAGGAGCCTAGGAAGACTGCTGTCGGCTCCGGAACATTGGACACCGTTGAGAAAGGAGTGATCGATGTTCCTCCTGATCCTCCGGTCGCTCCCAGCTCGATCGAAGTTGGAGGGTCGTCGCTGCCAAGTGAGGCCGTAAAGCTGAAGGAATAGATGGTCGTGTCGGCAGCGTCCCGCAGTATCACCGAGTCGGTGCCAGTATTGTTATAGGCAGCCAAACCGCTCACGATGACAAACTTCGCGGCACTCGGAATCGTCTGTCCCCAGACTGATTCTAGGGTTGATCGGTCAGCTCCGGTAGAGATCACCAGCGACTGTCCCGCTCCAACGGTGATGGTCCCGATTTCGTCCCAACCCAAGGTATCGTCGGTGATGTCGTAGCCAGTGATATCGACCGCCGTGGTTCCTGTATTCAGCAGGACAACGTACTCATTGTCACTGTCCGTTCCCGGGGCGTTGTTGCCAACTTCAGTGGCAACGATGGCGGAGTGAACCGACGAGGCTGTAAGGAAAGCGGCAAGTGGCTTCAGGATGTTCATCGAATAGGGGAAAGCTCCAATTTTCCAAAACACCCTTGGAAAACAGCAGATGCCGTGCCGGCTGTCCAGAATTGGCTTCGTGACATTCCCGTCAGCTCACGTCGCCTGCTCCCCGCGCGCCATGACCACCTTGCCGGTGCGCACCGTCTCGATGATCTGGAACTGGGAGAACATGCCGATCGCCGAGTCCACCTTGCGGGAGCCGCCGTGGATGGTGACGATCATCGAGGTCGGGGTCAGATCCACCGTCTTGCCGCCGAAGTGCTCGGTGATCTGAAGCGCCTGCGAGCGCTCCTCGGGCGAGCATTTCAGCTTGATCAGCAGCAGTTCGCGGGTGACCGACTCCTCGGAGGTGTGCTCGAAGCAGTGGATCACGTCGATCAGCTTGTGGACCTGCTTGATGATCTGTTCGAGTCCGCCGGGATTGCCGGAGATGCCGATGGTCATCCGCGAAAACCGGGCATCGCGGCCCTGGGAGACGACCAGGGAGTCGATGTTGAAGCCTCGGCGGGCGAAGACCTGGCAGATGCGCATCAGCACCCCGGCCTTGTTGTTGACGAAGACCGAGAGGGTGTGGACCGCTTGGTTGGCAGGTTCCTCGACGGGTGTATCGGTGGTGATGACGGAGCTCATGGAAACTTTAAATTCTAAACCTTAAATTTCAATGAAGTGACAATGCGGCGGACGGAGCTCTTTGGAATTTCGAGTTTCAAGTTTCGAGTTTTCCGACCGTCAGGTCGATCCCGTCGGCTTGGCCATCTTGGTTTTCGGCGGCTCGGTGATCATGTCCTCGAGGGCGGCGCCGGCGGGGATCATCGGGAAGACGTTGTCGGTCTTCACGCACTCGGCGTGGATGAGGATCGGGCCGTCGTTGTAGTCGAGCGCCTTGGCGACCATGCGTGAGACGTCGGCCGGGCGCTTGATGCCCACGCTGGGGATGCCGTAGGCCGCGGCGAGCTTGCCGAAGTCCGGGTTGCCGATCAGATCGACGCCCGACTCGCGGTTGTCGAAGAACAGTTCCTGCCACTGGCGGACCATGCCGAGGTAGTGGTTGTTGAGCACCACGATCTTGAGCGGGAGCTTGTGGATGGCCGCGGTGGCGAGTTCGAAGAGGGTCATCTGGAAGCCGCCGTCGCCGCAGAAGGCGATCACGGTCTTGTCCGGACAGGCGAACTGCGCGCCGATGGCCGCGGGGAAGCCGAAGCCCATGGTGCCGGCGCCGCCGGAGGAGAGCCACTCGTGCGGTCGGTCGTTGAGGAAGAACTGGGCCGCCCACATCTGGTGCTGGCCGACGTCGGTCGAGACGATCGCCTTGCCCTTGGTCTGGAGGTAGAACTCCTGGATGACCTGTTGCATGCGCAGGCCGCCCTGCTTGCGGAAGGTCAGCGGGTGCTTCTTCTTGTAGCTGTTGAGCTTCTCAATCCAGGCCTCGGTTTCCAGGCGTCCGGCGCGGACGTTGAGCTCGGTCAGCGCGGACTTGGCGTCGCCGATGAGCTGCACGTGGGGCCGGATCATCTTGTTCATCTCCGCCGGGTCGATGTCGATGTGGATGATGTTGGCGTTGCGGCCGAACATGTGCGGCTTGCCGATGATCCGGTCGTCGAAGCGCGAGCCGACGTTGAGGATGAGATCGGCTTCGACCATCGCCTTGTTGGCGTAGGCGGTGCCGTGCATGCCGAGCATGCCGAGCGAGAGCTCGTGGGTTTCCGGGAAGACCCCCTTGCCGAGCAGGGTGGTGGTGACCGGGCAGCGCAACGTTTCCGCCAGCTCGAGCAGTTCTTCCCCGGCCCGGGCGATCATCGCGCCCTGTCCGGCGAGGATGACCGGCTGGCGGGCGTGGGAGATCATCCTCACCGCTTCTTCGATGGCCGCGGGGTCGATGCTGAAGGCCTCGTCCGGATGGTAACCGGGCAGGTCGAGCGGCGGGTTCATGTCGCCGTGGAACTCGGCCGAGGAGATGTCCTTGGGAATGTCGATCAGCACCGGGCCGGGACGGCCGGTGGTGGCGATGTGGTAGGCCTCGCGCGCGATCTTCGGCAGGTCGTTGGTTTCCTTGACGAGGTAGTTGTGTTTCACCACCGGCATCGTGATGCCGAAGATGTCGGCCTCCTGGAATGCGTCCTTGCCCAGCATCCAGGTCACCTGCTGGCCGCAGAGGACGATCATCGGCACCGAGTCCATCTGGGCGGTCATCAGGCCGGTCACGGTGTTGCCCGCGCCCGGGCCGGAGGTCACCAGCACCGCGGCCGGCTTGCCGGTCGCGCGCGCGTACCCGTCCGCCATATGCACCGCGCCCTGCTCGTGACGGACCAGCACGAACCGCATCTTGGTTTCCACGGTTTCCAACGCGTCGAAGATCGGGATCGCCGCCCCTCCGGAATAGCCGAAGATGTACTCGATTCCGAGGTCATCGAGCGTCTTGATGAGCGCTTGCGCGCCGTCGAGTGGGGTCGTGCTCATGGAAAGTTGCGTTTCGAGGGAGAAAGAGCGGTTTTCGGGGTGATAAAGCAATCCAAAAAACCGGTGATTTCATCGAAATCATCGGAATGGATCTGATTGAAGCTCGGAAAATGGGAAGATTGTTCGAATCGGGCTCCATTCGATCTCCGGATGATGGTGAAAG
The DNA here is from genome assembly GCA_937957985.1 of uncultured Verrucomicrobiae bacterium. Lineage (GTDB taxonomy): Bacteria > Verrucomicrobiota > Verrucomicrobiia > Verrucomicrobiales > Akkermansiaceae > Haloferula. The sequence continues at coordinate 1,092 of CALGOH010000187.1, read as the reverse complement.
ATTGGAGAGATCCGAAGAACTTGGCTGCGGATCAGCTTCGGGGCCGGAGAATCTGACCGCCGGGGATCTGCGGACCGGAGAGCAGACACCTGGAGCGCGGACGGCCCCGGGTTTCAGGGATTCGGGTGAGGCCGCACGGTCAGCCAAGCCCGTGATCACGTAATTATAAAACTTTCTTGAATAATTTATAAAACTTAATTATCAACCGCCCGTCATCGCGTTTTCACCCCATCGTTCCCCTGGCCATGACCTGTTTCCCCAACCGCCTCTGCGGACGCCACATCCTGCGTTTGTTGCTGCTTGGCTTGTTTGTCGCCATGCCGGTTCCGGCATTTGCGGGCAATCCGCCGCCGACGCAGGTTTTTTACATTCCGTTCTCCGAGGACGATCAACTGACCGGCTTCGATGCCATCAACTCGGTGGCCGGCGATCCGCTGGCGGTGTTCGTGACCTTCTCGACCGTCGCCGACGACACGGTGATCTACTACGACCACTGGGAGGACGGCTACGAGACGGACATCACCAACCCGACCCAGTCGACCACGCTGGTCTTCGGCGACGGGAATCCCGCGAACGGCTATCCGCCGGGCAACGCGGCCGACCTGATCTCGGCGGGCACCGTGTTCGATCTTCGGAACTTCGTCGAGACCACCACGCTTGGCGAAGTGATCGACTACGACGCCCGCGACAAGGTGGCGTCATTCAAGCCGATCTCGCTGACCAAGACCTGTTTCCCGGCCGGAACCAACACGCTGCTGGCGGGCTGCGTGGAGATTTTCGAATACGGTCTGTGGGGCACGGAATACCGGGTGCCGGTGGGCGTGGACATGCCAACCTCGTCCGCTTCGGGCAACCTGACGTTTGACGAGGACTGTTTCAGCTACGTGTCCGTCTCGATCACGGCGGGCCGCGGAGGGGCGTCGGTGCAGGTGGACAAGGACAACGACGGATCCTTCGAGGAAAGCGTGACCCTCGCCGAGGGCGAGACCGCCTACTATGCGGGGATCGAGACGGGAGCCCGGATTCTGTCCGACAATCCCGCCCCCCCCCCCCCCCCCCCCCCCCCCGCCCCCCCCCCCCCCCCCCCCCCCC
>CALGOH010000186.1 GCA_937957985.1 uncultured Verrucomicrobiae bacterium | reverse complement strand
TTCGACAAGCTCAGTGAGTCGTTTTCTTGAGTGAATTTAGAGCGCAGGACACTAGAAGGTCCAGCCGAGGCCGACGGTGAAGCCGAGGGCGTCGATGCCGGGGTTGGGCGAGGTCTGGCCGCCGTTGGAGTGGTGGACAAAGTACGCGCCACCTAGTAGCGAAAGGTTCGGCGCGATCTCACGGCGCAGGCCGAGCTGGGCGAACCAGTTCAGCGTGAAGTCCTGCCCCTGGCCGCCGGGGACGTTGGTCGAGTCGGTGAGGCCGATGCCGCCGCCGATCGAAAAGAAGGCGGACGTCCGGGCATCCGGGAACCAATACTCGATCGAGGGGGCACCGGAGACACCGAAGTAGTAGCTTTCCGGTCCCACGGTGATCGTTTCCATCATCAGGGAGAAGCGGCCGCGGACGACCAACCGGGCTCCGTTCTCGTCCTCCCACCAGGTCAGGTGGGTCGGCGTGCGCAGCGTGAGCTGGGTCGGCACGATCTCGTAGTCGATCGGGGTGTTGGACCCGACGTTCCACGTGTAGCCGGACTCCAAGGTCAGCTCCCAGGCGTCGGCCGGGTGCGACTGCGCGCTCAGCGGAGCGACAAGGACGAAGGAAAGTAACAGCGGAGTCACGGTCTTCATTTGGAATGTGGAACTTATCACTTGGCACTTCGGGCGGGAACCGGCTCAGGGTGTTTCCTCGTCGTCGCCGGGCACCGGCGGGATCAGGTCCTCGCGCATGAGCAGGAGCTGCAGGTCGAGGTCGTCGAGGAGATCCGCGGGGGTCTTCACCACGGTCATCGCGTAGGGCGCGAGCCGGTCGAGCTCGGCGACGGCGCAGTGGACCATCGAGGTCACGATGTCGGCGTCGTATTTCTCGCGGTCGAAGAGGTTGGTGATGCGGAACACCAATCGCTGGCGATCGATGTCGTATTCGAAGCCGCCGAGGTTGAGGTTCTTGTTGGCGCGGGCGAGCAGCTCGAGGCCGGCGCGGAGGTGGTCGTCGTCGAGCGGCAGGGCGGTTTCGCCGATGATCGCGAGCGCGTTCATCGGCGGGTAGGCCTGGGCGATCATCTCGATGCGCGTGTGGTGGCCGGAAAAGAGGGCGCGCAGGACGTCCTTGCCCTCGACCGGCTCACAGTGCCAGCCGTTGCGGCCGAAGGCGTCCTCGACGGACTGGATCTGGAGGGATGGCGGGCGCATCGCGCCGAAGTTCTAAGGTCCAAGTCCTGAGTTCCAAAGCGCAAAGCACCTGAGCGGGCGGAGCTTGGGGAGTTTTTGTGGGATGAACCCGATGGGACAGGATGAAGAGGATGAGTTGTTGAGGTTCTCTGATCAGATTCTCATCCTCTTCATCCTTTTCCATCAGGTGCATCATGCCTCCGCTTCCTGAGCGGTGGTCTGCCGGGCGACGCGGCCTTGGAGAGCCTTGCCGAGGAGCGGGCGCCGGTCCTTTGCGATGGGGGCGAGGTCGAGGTGGACGCCTGCCTTCTGCTCGGCGTTGAAGTGCAGGGTGACGATGTGCTTTCCCACCTCGACAGAATGGATCTCTGCCCACGGAATCATCTGCATGCCGGAAACCGGGCGGAAGAAGGGGAAGATCTCGACGCCCAGCGGGCTGAGGATGAGGTAGGCGCGGCGGGTGCAGTGGAGTGCGATCCTCAGCGAGGCCCAGCAGAGCAGGGCGGGGATGGCCGCCCAGGCCGGGGACGGCAGGGCGGGGTTGTCGGGCCGGTTCAGTCCCACGAAGAAGAGCGTGATCGCCGCCGCGGCGGCCACCGCCGCGATGACCCAGAAGGGCACGGCCTGGGCGGCGCGGGTGAATCGCAGTTCCTTGTGGGGCTCGGCGACGGACATGGGTGGTCAGCTCGGTTCGACGAGGTCCAGCAGCGTCCGGCGGAAGGCCCGCTGGAAATCCGCGATGCCCATGCCGTGGCGGACGCGGTTGCACAGTTCCTCGGGCGGCCGGGGCTTTCCGTGATCGAGAAAATCCCGCAGCGCGGCGGCGACGGCGGCGCTCGAGTTGGCGTCGATGTGGAAATCGTCGGGCAGGATGTCGTGCATGCCGTCGCGGTCGGCGCCGAGCACCGGGGTGCCGCAGGCCAGCGCCTCGAGCATGACAAGAGGGACGCCCTCGTAGCGCGACGGGATCACGACAGCGTCGGCCGCCGGGTAGAGCTTGGCGGTGTCGGCCCACGGAATGCGGCGGACGCGGTCGCCGAGTTTCCGAGATTCGATCAGGCGGTCGAGCACCTCGGTGTCCGGCCCCTCGCCCGCGATGACCAGATGGCATTCGGAAAGCATCGGCCGGGCGATGGCGCGAACGAGCCGGTCCTGCTGCTTCTGGTGCAGCTCGACCCGACCGACACAGGCGAAGAGCGGCACGCCGACCGGGAGGTCGAGGTCGCGGCGGCAAGCGTCACGGTCGGCGGGAACGAAACGCTCGGTGTCGATGCCGGGGAAGACGACCTCGACCGGGCCCTTGGCCCCGCGCTCGCGCAGGTGGGTGGCGAGTGCGTCGCAGCTCGTGACGAAGGCATCGGGCCGCTCGATGAGCGTCGGCGCGCCCCAGTCGAGCAGACGGCCGAGCCTCGCGCCCATGGTCTGGTAGGAATGCGGCATCGCGAGGTAGCTGATCGCCCGCACGCCGCATTTGCGCGCCGCGAGCATCCCCAGCGACGAAGGCTCGATGCCGCCCTGCACCGAGACGAGGGCATCCGGCTCTAGCCGGCGGATGGTGGCCGAGAGGTCGGCGATGCGGCCGCGGAAGAAGAAGTGCCGGATCGCCTCGAAGCGCGTCGCGCGCTCGTCGGTCTCTTCGACGGTGAGGCCGGGAAACCGTGCCGCCAGCTCCCCAAGCCGCCGGATCAGCGTGGTATTTTCCTCGCAGGCGATGAAATGGACCTTGAGGCCGGGTTCCGCCAGCAAGGCCTCGAGCCCGAGCAGGGTCATCGCCTCGTGTCCGCCGAACACCGGCCGGTCATCGTAAAAGAGGAGCGTCACGCCGGGGAATCCATGACGGAAAGCCCGGCGTGGCGCAAGCCGATGACTTGCGAGAGTTGGTCTGCTTGCAGCGCGGCCCGGCGCCATTCCGGGCCGGTGCCCCGGAAATCCCCCGCAAGCCATCGGCTTGCGCCACTTGCAGCCCGCGATCCCCGCGCGTAGGACTGGGCCGATGGCATTCGAGCTGGTGAGCGACTACGAACCGCGGGGCGACCAGGCCCAGGCGATCGAGAAGCTCGTGAAGTCCCTCGACGCCGGCAACCGTCACCAGACGCTGCTCGGCGTCACCGGCTCCGGGAAAACCTACACGATGGCCAAGGTGATCGAGCGCCTCGGCCGTCCGGCGCTGATCATGAGCCACAACAAGACGCTCGCCGCGCAGCTCTACTCGGAGTTCAAGAACTTCTTCCCCCACAACGCCGTCGAGTACTTCGTCAGCTACTTCGACTACTACCAGCCCGAGGCCTACATCCCGCGCACCGACACCTACATCGAGAAGGA
>CALGOH010000185.1 GCA_937957985.1 uncultured Verrucomicrobiae bacterium | reverse complement strand
CGCCAAGGGCGCGATGCACTACGGATACCGGGTCATCGGCATCCAGGACGGCGTTCGCGGTCTGGTCGAGAACCGCCACATCCCCCTCGACAACCGCATGGTCAGCGGAATCCTGACCCAGGGTGGAACCCTGCTCGGCAGCAGCCGCGACAAGCCGCACAAGATGCCGATGGGCCACCAGATCATGGACATGACCGAGGTGGCGGTGGAGAACTACCGCTCGATGAATCTCGACTGCCTCGTCTGCCTCGGAGGCAACGGCACCGCCAAGAACGCCTTCCGGCTCCACAAGAAGGGCGGCATCAACGTCCTGCACCTGCCGAAGACGATCGACAACGACGTGGCGGAAACCGACATCACCTTCGGCTTCGACTCGGCGATGGACATCGCCACCGAGGCGATCGACCGGCTTCACACCACCGCGACGAGCCACCACCGCGTGATCGTCTGCGAGATCATGGGACACGACGCCGGCTGGCTGTGCCTCGGCTCGGGAATCGCGGGCGGGGCCGACGTCATCCTCATCCCCGAGATCCCCTACGACCTCGACGTCATCGCCAAGAGCCTCCTCCACCGTCAGCGCAGCGGAAAGAGATTCTCCATCGTCGCCGTCGCCGAGGGGGTGCACTCGCAGGAAGAGGTGGCCGCGATGGCCGAATCCGGCCGCAAGAAGCGCCAGGAGAAGGTTGTTCGTCAGTCCGAGGACGGCGTGCACCTCGTGCAGGAACCGGTGGCGAGCCGCATCGCCCGGGAGATCCAGCAGCGCACCGGTGTCGAGGCCCGCGTGACATCGCTCGGACACGTCCAGCGCGGCGGGCCTCCTACCTCCTTCGACCGGCTGCTGTGCACCCGGCTGGGAACCAAGGCCAGCGAACTGATCGCCGAGGGCCGCTTCAACATCATGGTCGGCGTCAAGGGCACCGAATGCGTGCCCGTCCCGCTGGAAAAGGTGGCCGGCATCAAGCGCGTCGTGCCCACCGACCACCCATGGATCCAGACCGCGAGGCTCGTCTCGACCTGCCTCGGCGACCGGGTCGCCTGACGCATTTCCCGTCAGTTCCGCGCCGGGCGACGACGGCGCCGGCGTGGTCGTCGCGCTCCGGCACCATCCGGCCTCCCGTTGCCCTGGCGTCCGCCTTCGCGGTGGGGCGCGCGAGCCGGGAGCTTCTCGAGTCCGTCCAAGTGCCAGTCGTGTCCGGCGTCCACCGCGATTTCACGGCGGATGAGCTTCTCGATATCGCGCAGGTATTCGCGCTCGTCGGGAGAACAGAACGACACCGCATGCCCCGTCGCACCGGCCCGGCCGGTGCGGCCGATCCGGTGAACGTAGGCTTCCGGTTCGTTCGGCAGGTCGAAGTTCACAACCAGCGTCACCGCCTTCACGTCCACGCCGCGGGCGGCGACATCGGTCGCCACCAGCACCGGCAACCGGCCGGCGCGGAACTTGTCCAGCGTCCGGTCGCGCTGGGCCTGCGAGCGGTTGCCATGAATCGCCTCGGCCGAAAAGCCGGCCTGCGAAATCTGCTTCGCCAGCTTGTTGGCGCCGTGCTTGGTCCGCGAAAACACGATCGCGAGTTCACCCTCGCCCTGCGACCGGAGCCGCTCGAAAAGCAGCGGCCGCTTGTTCTCCTTGGCCACCAGACACACCCGCTGGTCCACCTTTTCCGCCGTCGTCACCTCCGGCTCGATGGTCACGGTGGCGGGATCGCGCAGGATCTCGTGGGCCAGCGTCACGATCGGCGGCGCCAGGGTGGCGGAGAAGAACAGCGACTGCCGCTGCTTCGGCAGCATCGCCACGATCTTCTGTACGTCACGCTGGAAGCCCATGTCGAGCATGCGGTCGACCTCGTCGAGAACGAAGAACTCGACCGCCGAAAGGTCGATGAAGCCCTGGTTCACCAGATCCAGCAACCGCCCCGGGCAGGCGACCAGCACCTCCACGCCGGGGCGCATCGCATTGACCTGCGGACGTTGTCCCACACCGCCGAAGACCAGCGCGTGACGGATCCTGAGGTGCGAGCCGTAGGTTTCGAGGCTCTTGCCGACCTGGGTGGCGAGTTCACGGGTCGGGGTGAGGACCAGCACCCGTGCGGTCTTCGGTCGCGGACGCCGCGGGTCGCGATGCAGCGCGTCGAGGATGGGCAGCGAAAAGGCCGCCGTCTTGCCGGTGCCGGTCTGGGCGCAACCGAGCAGGTCGCGGCCTTTCAGCAGCAGCGGGATGGCCTGCGCCTGGATCGGCGAAGGCGTCGTGTAGCCGCGCTCGGCGAGCGCGCGTTGCAGGGGCGCGGCCAGCGGCAGCGCCTCGAATGTATTCGGGGTCATGATGTCATTGGCGCCCGTCAACCGGATGGCGGCGCGGGCGGGATCGATGAGGGTTGGTTGGATGAACCGATACCCTTTCCTCTCATCGATGAAGACCGGACACGGAGCGGGACATCAATCGGACCCGCGAGTCCGGAAACGCTCCGGACGGGGCGTGGCTATCGGTGAATGGGAGCCTTGGCAAGCATCATCCGATGAACTTCTCAGAGTCCCGCCCCACTTCGGCGGCAAGACGAAAGCGATGCGGGCACTGGCAGATCCGGAGCCGGGAACCGATGAACCCGGCTTCTCCGGTGACGAAGTCTTCGTGGACTGATCCCGTGATGAATCAAGAGACCACCTCAAGCGGCTTGGTGTCCTTCCAGTCTCCGCGGGTGAAGTCCGGGAAATCCTGCGGCATGCCATCCTCGGCGACGGACTTGCGGGACAGCGGGGTCACCGCCGACCAGAAGGCACCTTCGTAGACGTTCTGGTCCAGCGGTTCACCCCGGCGGAGACACTCGATCGCGCGGAAGTTCATGATCGCGTCCATCCCGCCATGCCCGCCGTGCTTCTTCGCGATATCCTGCATCCGGACGTACAACGGGTGGTCGAAATGCTCGTAAAAGGCGTCGAAGCCACCGCCCTGGATCCAGGCGTGATAGTTCGAGTGCTGGTCCGGCTTGTCCTCGGGAAGGTCGAGCAGCTTGCGCAGGGCGGGCGTGGCGTTCTTCCAGGTGTAGTCGAGGGCGATCCGGTTCGGAAATCCCGCCCCGGTGCCACGGGTCCCCTGGATCAGGTTGTGCCGGCTGTAGGGACGCGGGCTGCTCTCGTCCCATTGAACCATCACCGTGCGACCGAGCGTGGTCTTGATGATCGAGGTATTCATGTCGCCACCCTTGAACTCGAGCTTCGCGGACTTCGAGTCGGGCCCGAGCACCTCCTTCGCATACAGCTCATGGTTCCTCGCGGGCGAGGAGAACGAAACGATGCGCCGGAAGTTGTCCTCCCCGCGGGCGAGGTTCATGTACTGCGCCACCGGGCCGAGACCGTGGGTCGGATAGAGATTCCCATTCTCGCTGGCCCAGTGGAGGGTGCGCCACGAACCGGTTCCACGACCGCGCTCGTATTCCCTCATCTGTCCCCTCAGTTCGTGAATGTAGGCGGCTTCCCCGTGGAGAAGCTCTCCGAAGATTCCCTGCCGGCACATGTTGAGAAACATCAGCTCATCCCGGCCGTAGTTGACGTTCTCCATCATCATGCAGTGACGACGCGTCTTCTCCGAGACATCGACGATCTCCCAAAGCTCCTCGATGCCGACCCCGAGCGGGACCTCGACGAAGGCGTGCGCCCCGGCCTTCATCGCATCGATCGCCATCGGCGCGTGCCATTCCCAGGGCGTGGCGATCCAGACGGCATCCGGCTTGGTTTCCGCCAGCATCTTCCGGTAGGCGTGCTCGTCCCCGAAGTAGGCCTTCACGCCCTTGTGGCGCTCGGGGTCGGCCCGGAGCGCCATCTCCACGCCCCGCCTCGCCGCGTCCTCATACAGGTCGCAGACTCCGACGAAGACCGTGCCCTCGGCGGCCGCCGCGTGGGAGAGGTGGGTCGGCCCGCGGGCACCGACCCCGATGATGGCCACCTTGACCGTGTCGAGCTTCGGGGCGGCGAACCCTCCCATCGACTTCGCCCCCGAAGGACGGGCGGGAAGGGCCGAGGCGAGCGAGGGCAGCGCGGCCATTCCCGCGCCGAGACCTCCAAGGCGGCGCAGAAAGCCACGCCGCGACGAAGATGCAGGTGATTGGAAATCTGAAGGTGTCATGGTGTTGTCGGGGTTGCGGTGAAGCGGTCGAGACAGTCTCTCATGCCGTCCATCTGATCCTCGATGGACGAGACAAGTCGGAGCTGGGTACGGCAGCGGTCGAGGTTGTGGGTGTCGTGTTTCGTTTTGAAATAGACGTCGCCTTCCAGGAAATCCGTGAGAAAGCGGATGCCGCACTCGAGCGTGATGATCTTTCCGGAGATCGGCAACAACTCGATCTCGCCGGTGGTGAGGAAGTCCGAGGCTCCGGCAAGGTAGCCCTCCACCAGCGCCTCGAAGTATTCGAGCCGCATGTGGACCTTCGACAGGTCGGTCTCGTCCTCGGCGCAGGAGATCGTCGCGGTGCGCACCATGTCACCGAAGTCGTTGAGCGCGGTGCCGGGCATGACGGTGTCGAGGTCGATCACGCAAACCCCCTCGCCCGTCTCATCGTCGATCATGACGTTGTTGAGCTTCGTGTCGTTGTGCGTGGTGCGTTCCGGGATGAGTCCACTTTCGACGGCGTCCACAATCACGCCGGCCTCCGGCTCACGCGCACGGACGAAGGCGATCTCGTCGGCCACCAGGGCGGCCCGTCCCACCGGATCCGCCCGGTAGGTCCTGATGAGGTTCTCGTAGCGGCGCCTGGTGTGGTGGAAATCCGGAATCGTCTCGAAGAGGCGTTTGCCGGGCAGATCGGCGAGCAGTCCCTGGAACCTTCCGAAAGCCTCGGCCCCGGCCCTCGCCTGGGCCGTCGACTCGATCACGTCGTAGGTCCGGGCGTTCTCGATGAAGGGATAGCAGCGCCAGTGGTCCTCCCCGTCGACATGGAAACTCCCGCCTCTCCAGGTTGGAACAAGCGTCAGCGCCCGCCGGGACGCGTCCGGAGTTCCGGCGAGCCGCAGCTTCGACTGGGCGTGTTCACAGACCCGGCTGATGTTCTCCATCAAGCGCGCCGGGTCGGCAAACACCCGGTGATTGATCCGCTGGAAGATGTATCGGACCGGCGTGCCGGACTGGACGAAGTCGACCTTGTAGGTGTCGTTGATATGACCGCTCCCATACGGCTCCGCCGAAGCGAAGTCGCCCTGAATGATGAAGTGGGAAGCGATGTCGGAGAGGTCGTGCATGCTCGGTTGGGGTCAGTTCGTCCTCGTGCGTCCGAACAACTTGAAGAGGGCGAAACACAACACGACCGACATGGCGGCAAGCACGCTGCCGGCGATCGTGTTTCCGTAGAGGAAGTTGCCGATGCTGAAGAGACAGCCGTAGATCATGAGCGTGCCAAGGAACACGCAACCGATCTCGTAGGGAAGCTCCCAGCGCCTGCCCTTGCTCTCGCCTTCGATCTCGATGCCGTCGTCCTCGGCCATCCGCCGCAGGGCCGCCCAGCCCGGACCGCCCGGCCGGGTCTTGCGGTAGAAGTCATAGAGGGCCTGCTTGTCCTCCGGCCGGGTCAGCAGCGTGGTGGTGATCCAGATCAGGGTGTTGAGCCCGATCGCCAGCAGCAGGCGGACGGTGTAGCCGTCCAGCGTGACCGCCGGTTCCGCATCGGTGCCGCCGAAATCCATCGTCAGTGCGGCGGGATCGACGACGAACACCAGCGCGATCCCGATCGCGATGGCACCGAACATCGCGACGATCTCGGTGACCGCGTTCACCCTCCACCAGAACCAGCGCAGCAGGTAGATCGCGCCCGTGCCGGCACCGGAGAGCAACAGAAGATCGAAGGCCTGCGTCGCGCTCCGGAGCTGGAGTGCGAGGATGCCCGCCAACAACATCAGACCGACCGTGGAGAGCCGGCCGACGAGGACGAGTTGCTTCTCCGAAGCCCCGGGATTCACGAAACGGCTGTAGAAGTCGTTCACCAGATAGGACGATCCCCAGTTGAGGTGGGTTCCGATCGTCGACATGTAGGCGGCGATGATCGACGCGATCACCACCCCGAGAAACCCGGGACCGAGCTTGGTGATCATCGCCGGATAGGCGACGTCCTCGGCCAGATACGCCTCATCGATCCCGGGGAACTCGCTCCGGATGTCGGACAGTTCGGGAAACACGAGCAAGGAAGCCAGCGCCACGATGATCCACGGCCACGGCCGGATCGCGTAGTGCATGAAGTTGAACAGCAAGGTGGCACCGATCGCGTTCTTCTCGTCCTTGGCGGAGAGCATCCGCTGGGCGACGTAGCCGCCGCCGCCGGGTTCGGCCCCCGGATACCACACCGCCCACCACTGCACGGCGACGGGGATGATCAGCATCGTGATCAGCACCGACAGATTCCCCGGGTCGGGGAACACCGCCAGCTTGTCCGCGATCGGGGAATCGGGACCCACCATTCCGGCCAGTCCGCCGATGGCCTGCACCTCTGGCTGCTGCACGGCGACATAGGCCGCGTAGACCGCACCGAACATCGCGATCGAATACTGGAAGAAGTCCGCCCAGATCACGCCCTTGAGCCCGCCGAGAGTGGCATAGACGACCACCCCGACCGAACCGAAGAGCACGCACTGCCAGGCCGGAATGCCGAAGAGGATCTGCCCGTACTTGATGATGGCGAGCGTGACCGTCGCCATGATCAGCAGGTTGAAGAACAAGCCGAGGAACAGCGCCCGGAAACCGCGCAGGAACGCCGCGGCCTTGCCCCGGTAGCGCAGCTCGTAGAACTCCAGATCCGTCATCACCTCCGAGCGGCGCCACAACTTCGCGTAGATGAAGACCGTCACCATCCCGGTGATCAGGAAGGCCCACCACGCCCAGTTCCGCGCGACCCCGCTTTCCCGGACCATGCCGGTGACCAGGTTCGGCGTGTCCGCCGAGAAGGTGCAGGCCACCATCGAGATGCCCAGCAGCCACCACGGCATGTGGCGTCCACCGAGGAAAAACTCCTTCGTGTCCTTCCCGGCGGTCCGCGATGCGACGAAGCCGATGGATAGCACCACCACGAAGAAGATCGCGATGATGGTCCAGTCGATGGTTTGGATCTGCATGGTGTGGGAACGGGTTGGATCAGCAGGAGTCCATCGAGAGCCGTCATCTTACGCCGGGAACTCCGGCGTGGAGGCCGGACCTCGATGACCACCTGCACGATCCATTCCGCGAAGCATAGGGCCAGCGGACCCAGCATAATTTATTTTTTCGGCTACGTTATTGTCTTTTCCGGCATAATGGACCTCAACCCCCGCGCATTGGTTCCAATCCCATCATCCGCCCACCGCCGCCATTGGTGCCGTGCCACTCCCGCGAGCATGAATCGACGACCACCCCGCCGATTTCTTTTCCGGCTTTACTCTTGTCTTTCCAGGAAAAGGATTGCTCATGAACCAGCCTCTCCGCTTGCTCCACCAGAACGCCCGCAGGCTTCCCACCCCCCCTTCCCCGGCGGCATACTTCGAGGGATGCCGCCGCCGCCACGCCTGTTCCCCGGACGACGTGCTGCTCTTTTCGCGGATCGACTCGCACGAACTTCGGCGACGCAGCGCGGAATCGCACCTGCATCGCCGCTTCTGCCTCGTCAACTGTCTCGAAACCGCCGGAACGGTATCCGTGGATGGCGTCCCCTTCGCGCTGGAGCCGGGCAACGCCCACCTGCTCTTTCCGCACTCCAACCACCAGTTCCTCAATCTCAAGGATTCGCGCATCCTGTGGCTGATGGTCACCTTTGAAACGACCGAACCCGAGCGCCTGGCACCACTCCGACAGCTCACCCTCAAACTCAATGCGGAGGATCATCGCGACCTGGGCCGCATGGTTTCCTGCTTCTCCGACACCACGGACGGGAACCGCGGCGATACCCTTTCCCTCATCCTTTCCCAGCTTCTCTGTCGGCTCTGCGACCGCGCGGGTGATCGAGCGCCGGCCGACATTCCCGGCCGGGCCTTTGCCGGCATCTGGCAGAGGCTGCAGAAGGAACTCGAATCGCTCCCTCCCGAGGACCTGAGGATCGCCCCCCTGGCGAAGCGCCTTCACATCTCCGACCGTCACCTGCGTGAGAGATTCAAGGCGCAGTTCGGCGTTCAGCTCGGAACCTATCTTCGCAACTACCGGATTCGTCGTGCCATCGGGCTGCTCGCTTCGACGCGCCTGACCTTCGCCGAGATCTCCGACCGCTGCGGCTATCGCTCCGCCTCCAGTTTCCACCGGGCGTTCATCAGGCACACCGGCATGCGTCCCGCCGAGTTCCGAAAGTAGCCACGTCCTCTCGCAAAACCACTCGACCGAAAGGCCGACCCCGGGCCAGCGTATGCCCGATCATCATGAACCAACTTTCCCGCCGCCAGACGCTCAAGGGCCTCGCCGCTCTCGCCACGTTCCAGATCGTCCCCAGCCGTGTGCTGGGATTGAACGGTCAGACGCCGCCGTCCGAGGAACTGACGCGTGGCATCATCGGTTGCGGGGGCATCTCCGCCTCCCACCTGACCATGCCGGGCCGTCTTCTGGCACTGTGCGACGTCGACAGGAAACACCTCGCCAGCCGGATGAATCAGACCGGCGGCGAAGCGAAGGGCATCACCGGCTACCATGATTACCGCGAGCTGATCGCGCGCGACGACATCGACATCGTCCACGTCGCCACCCCGCCCCACTGGCACGCGATCCAGGCGATCGAGGCGATGAAGGCCGGCAAGGACGTCTGGGGCGAGAAGCCGATGAGCCGGACGATCGGCGAGGGCATCGACATGGTGCGGGCGACCCGGAAATACGAACGAATGTTCCGCATCAACACCTGGTTCCGCTTCCAGAGCGGCTTCTACGGCATGCGCGTCCAGGCCAAGGAGCTCAAGAAGGTGGCGATGCACCAGGTCCTCGGCTGGCCCCTCAAGATCACCGTCTCCGGCGTCACCGGCTTCAACTGGAAGTTCAACTGGGTCGGAAAGACCGACCTGCCCGAGCAACCGGTGCCGGAGCACTTCGACTACGACTTCTGGCTCGGGCCGGCGCCGAAGAAACCCTACCACCCCCATCGCACCCACGGCACCTTCCGCGGCTACTGGGACTACGATGGCGGCGGACTCGGCGACATGGGCCAGCACTACCTCGACCCGGTGCAGTACATCCTCGGCAAGGACGACACCGGTCCGATCTCGGTCGAAATCGATGCCGATCCGCAGGACGACGACGCCGTCGGCACCTGGCGGCGGATCACCTTCACCTACGCCGACGGCTGCCAGGTGGTCCTGGACGGCGAGAACAAGGACAAGAACGCCGCCTACATGGAGGGTCCGAAGGGGAAGCTCTACAAGGGCTTCGAGAGCGACATCCCCGACCTCCGGAAGAAGGTCGCCGCCATGCCCGATCCCCCGCCCCAGATCACCGACTTCCACGAAAGCGTGCGCACCCGAAAGAAGTTCGCCCTCAACGAGGAGAACGGCTTCTGGAGTTGCACGATGATCAACCTCGGCAAGATCGCCCACCGCACCAACAAGAGCTTCAACTTCGATCCCAAGACCCTGAAGATCGACGTCCCCGAGTGCGACGCCCTGATCCGCCAGCCGATGCGGGCTCCCTGGAAGATCGAGATCTGATCCGCGCAGGTCGGAGAAGTCGTCCGATGGCGGCGTGCTCCCTTCCCCTCGGCACCTCAGGCGATCCGGGGAGAGCACCAGTTCTCGATCGACACCGGGTGCCACCGTGAAGGGGTGACGCGCCTGCCGTTCCGCACCGTCCGGGCCGAGCACGAAGCACCTCGCGCTCCGTGGTACTGAGGAAGTTTCCCCGTCGACAGGATCTGCGCCGACCGCCAGACTCCGGCAGTGCGCCGAATCGCAGTCATCGTCGAAACCTCCACCCAGTACGGGAGGATTCTGATCGGCGGGATTTCGGCCTTCGCGCAACTTCACGGCTGGCAGGTCCTGTTCGAGTACCGTGGACGGAATACCGCCGAGCCGAGTTGGCTCGAGGACTTCACGGGCGATGGCGTGATCACCTCCAGCCCGAGCCCCACCCATTCACTCAAGCTGCGCAAGGCCGGCATTCCCGTGATCGACCTCGGCGTCGGTCGCGAGGCCAAATCGTCGGAGGGGCTGCTCATCGACAGCGACCACCGGACGGTGGGAAAGCTCGCCGCCGAGCACTTCATCGCCAAGGGCCACCGGAACTTCGCCTTTCTCGGGTACAGCGACCACACCGTGTCGATGGAACGCGAAAACGGTTTCCGCGGCGCGCTCGAAGCCCATGGGTTCGAGGCACGTCATCATCACACGCCCGAGCGCACCGCGCGCAGTTTCGCGGCCCTCCACACGGGGGATTCGGCATTCATCGACTCCCTGCCCAAGCCGTGCGGTCTCTTCTACTTCCGGGACGTCTTCGACCGCCCCGTGCAGGAATACTGGCACACCATGAAGTTCTGGTGGCCCCACGACGAGGCCCTGATCGCCACCCTCATGGCCCACCGGCTCACCGGAGAATCCCGCTACCTCGACATGCATGAGCGCTGCCGGGAATGGGCCTTCGGTCACTTCGCCGATCCCGAGCGTGGAGAGTGGTTCGGCTACCTCCATCAGGACGGGCGCCCGTCCTCGACGCTCAAGGGTTCCCTCTGGAAATCCTTCTTCCACCACCCTCGAGCCCTCCTCCTTTGCCACCAATTCGGAGCGGAATTCTGAGAAGGTTCTCTTTGGTGTAGACCCTTCGCTTCCGGCGCGGCACCAGCCTTCGCCCGGTCTCCTGCGGAACCCGGGCGAAGGCTGGTGGAGCGTAGCGGATTCGAACCGCTGACCTTCTCATTGCGAACGAGACGCTCTACCAACTGA
>CALGOH010000184.1 GCA_937957985.1 uncultured Verrucomicrobiae bacterium | reverse complement strand
GGAAATCAAAGGATAATAAAGGATTTCGGAGGGTCGCCTGAAGCAGTGCTTACGTTGTATTGCGTAAAAAATCGTAGACGGGCGATTTTTTTCTGAAACAATGGCGGCTTGGTGGCGTTTTCCACCATGTAGGTTCCCAACGGAACCGACATACTTTTGCCGAGGGGTTAACACCCGAAGGTAAGGGGGCCCGGTCAGATATCGTTCAGGTTTTTGGGTTTTTTCCTGCACGACGTCGGCCGGGCCTCTCCGTTTTCCGGCCGGGCCTCTGCCGCGGTGATTCGCCCTCCTTTACAAATTCCGGGGGGTCTGGCATGGCTCCGCCGCGATGTCCGAACTGGCGAAAGCGTATGAACCTCAGGCGGTGGAGGCGAAATGGTATGCCGCCTGGCTGGAAGGGAAGTGTTTCGAGGCCGACCCGGCGTCGGACAAGCCGGCCTACTCGATCGTCATCCCGCCGCCGAACGTCACCGGCATCCTCCACCTCGGCCACGTCCTGAACAACACGCTGCAGGACATCCTCGCCCGCCGCGCGCGCCAAGAGGGCAAGGAGGTGCTGTGGCTGCCCGGCACCGACCACGCTGGCATCGCCACGCAGGCGAGGGTGGAGCGCCAGCTCCGCGAGGAGGAGGGCAAGACCCGCCGCGACCTCGGCCGCGAGGCGTTCCTGGAAAAGGTGTGGGATTTCAAGGAGCACCACGGCGGGATCATCATCAGGCAGCTCAAGCGCCTCGGTTGCTCGTGCGACTGGTCGCGCGAGCGGTTCACCATGGACGATGGCTACACCGAGTGGGTCAGCCACGTCTTCGTCGAGCTTTTCAAGCAGGGCCTGATCTACCGCGGCAAGCGGATGGTCAACTGGTGCCCGGTCTCGCTCACCGCCCTCTCCGACGAGGAGGTGATCATGAAACCGCAGCGCTCGAAGTTGTACACGATGCGCTACGAGCTGGTCGATGCGCCGGGCGAGTTCCTTCACATTTCCACCACCCGGCCCGAGACCCTGATGGGTGACGTGGCGGTGGCGGTGAACCCGAAGGACCCGCGCTACGCCAAGCACATCGGCCGCAAGGTGCGGCGTCCGTTTCCCGCGGCGGAGATCCCGGTCGTGGCCGACGAGCACGTGGACATCGAGTTCGGCACCGGCGCGCTGAAGATCACCCCGGCGCACGACAAGGCCGACTTCGAGATCGGGATGAAGCACGATCTCGAGATCATCGACGTGCTGCATCCCGACGGCACCATCAACTGCCCGGACTGTCCCGACCTCGATGGCCTCGATCGCGTCCATGCCCGCAAGGTTGCGGCGAGGAAGCTCGAGGAAATGGGCCTGCTCGTCGGCGTCGAGGAATACGAGAACAACGTCGGCTTCTCCGAGCGCGCCGACGTGCCGGTCGAGCCGCGGATCTCGATGCAGTGGTTCCTGAAATACCCCTGCGTCGAGGAGGCGGCGAAGGCGGTGGCCGATGGCGACATCACCTTCCGTCCGGCGCGCTGGGCCAAGACCTACGCCCACTGGCTGGAGAACATCCAGGACTGGTGCATCAGTCGTCAGCTCTGGTGGGGCCACCAGATTCCGGTGTGGTATCGCAAGGACAAGCTCGATGCGCTCAAGGCCGCCGAGTCGCTCGACATGTCGGACTTCGAGAAGGGCGACATCCACGTGGGCGTCGAGCCGCCCGCGGACGAGAGCGCCTGGGTGCGCGACGAGGATGTGATGGACACCTGGTTCAGCTCGTGGCTGTGGCCCTTCGCGACCATGACCGATGTCGGCGAGCGCAGCGACACGCTGGAGAAGTTCTACCCGACCACCGACCTGGTGACCGGTCCGGACATCCTGTTCTTCTGGGTCGCACGGATGATCATGGCCGGCTACCGCTTCGAGGGGAAGCTGCCGTTCGCGAACGTCTATTTCACCGCGCTGATCCGCGACCTCAAGGGTCGCAAGATGAGCAAGTCGCTCGGCAACTCGCCGGATCCGATCGACCTGATGGACAAGTACGGCGCCGACGGCCTGCGCTTCGGGCTGATGCGCATCGCGCCGGTCGGCACCGACATCCGCTTCGACGAGGCGCAGATCGAGGAGGGACGGAACTTCGCCAACAAGCTCTACAACGCCTGCCGGTTCAGGCAGCTCGCCTCCGGCGAAGTGCCAAGTGAGAAGTGCCAAGTTCCAAGTGAAGACGCTCTGCGGCCCTACCATGTGGACATCATGGCCAAGCTCGACCGCTTGGCGGCGGATCTCGACGGTCTGTATGCCGAGTATCGTTTCGGTGAGATCTCGCAGCGGCTCTACGAGTTCCTGTGGAGCGAGTTCTGCGACAGGTTCCTGGAGGCGGTGAAGGGCGACCTGAGGGAGGATGCGTCGGCCGAGGCCCGTGAGGTCACGCTGGCGGTCTTCGATGCGACAATGTCGCGCTTTCTGCTACTACTTCACCCGTACATGCCGCACGTCACCGAGGAGCTGTCGGTGCGGATGGGCTACGTCGACGAGGGCGAGTTTGTCATGAATCGCGAGCTGCCGAAGGAGACGCTGCTCGGCGGGGTCGAAACCGTGGCCGCCGAAAAGCAGGCCGCGGCGATCTACGCCTCCGCCGGAAAGCTGCGCAACCTGAAGGCGGAATACAACGTGGCGACCCGCCGAGACGTGCGTTTCGTCGTCAAGGGCGCGCCCGAGTGGCTGGCCGACGAGAAAGACGTGCTGGCCTTGCTCGCCGGGGCGGGGGAGATCGACCTCGACGACTCCTACGAGGCCCCCAAGGGCACGCCGGCGGCGCTGACGGATGTCGGCGAGGTGGCGATGCCGCTGGAGGGGCTGATCGACGTCGAGGCCGAGCGCCAGCGCCTCGGCAAGGAGATCGAGAAGATCCGCGGCGAGGTGAGGAAGTCCGAAGGCAAGCTCGGCAACGCGAGTTTCGTCGAGCGGGCGCCGGCGGAGGTGGTCGAGCAGGAGAAGCAGCGTCTCGGCGAGTGGCGGGAGAAGCTCGGCCAGCTCGAGGAGATGGTCGAGGCGCTCGGATGATGGGCTTGTGCCCCGATCCGCATCCGCTAGCGTTGCCTTCCACCCCAAGGAGCCTGAATGGCGAATCTCTCGATCAGCTCGGACCTCGCCACCGAGGAACTGGACCTTCTGGAAGCCGCTGGTTTCGAGAACGACCAGGATTTGCTCTCGGCCGACGCACAGGTGGTCCACCGCGAGCTGGAGAGGGCCAACCAGGTGCTCGAACTCGCCCCCGAGACGCCGTCGCTGGAGCGGGTGGAGTCGTGGATCGCCTCGATGAGGAACGGAGACGCTCCCGCGGCGAAGAAAACCGCCAGCAAGCGGACCCGCAAGACGGCGAAGAAGGCCACGAAAAAGACGGCCAGGAAATCGACGAAGAAGGCAGCCGCGAAGAAGACGGCACGGAAAATGACCGAGCCGGAAGCATCCGAGGAAGGACCCGGAAAGGACCCCGAACCTTCCGAGCCGAAGGTCCGGCGCCTCGACGGTCCGGTGAATTTCGAGGCCGATCCCGATGTGCAGGAGATGCTCGCACGGGTCCCGCTCGCCCTGCCGATTCCGAACCGCATGCTGGCCGAGGCGGGGATCCGTCCGTCCGAGATTCTCGCCGCTCCGATGTTGAAC
Source organism: uncultured Verrucomicrobiae bacterium (assembly GCA_937957985.1). Classification (GTDB taxonomy): domain Bacteria; phylum Verrucomicrobiota; class Verrucomicrobiia; order Verrucomicrobiales; family Akkermansiaceae; genus Haloferula. The sequence goes on along the minus strand of CALGOH010000184.1, from coordinate 1,950 downwards.
CGCGCCGACAGCGATCTGGAGGTCAACGTGGCGGTCGGCTCGAAGAAGCGCGAACTGGCGGGGATGCCGAAGCGTCGGGCATCGGGAGTGGTGCAGGTGGCGGACTACCGGCCCGGCGAGAAGGTGGGGATCGATGTCAGCCGCGTGCGGCACATCGACGACACCGTCGATGACCCGGAACCGGAGCCGGTCGTCGAGATGGACGAGCGGACCCGCCTGATCCGGACCGCGCGCGAGGAGACCAATCGCGGGCGCAAGCCGGGGACCCGCCGCTACGTGCGCGGGGTGCTTCACGACCGGCGCACGCAGGTGCTGCTCGGCTCGGTGGTGGTGCTGCTCTTCCAGCTTTCGATCCCGCTGGCGATCATCGCCGCGCCCCTGTTGATCCTCTCCGACATTTCCGAAGGAAGTTTCGGCTGGGTGCCCGCCTGGTTCATCGCGTTTCCGATCGCGGTGCCGTTGCTGGGGTTGCTCTATTTTGCGATCTCATTCCGGGTGAAATGCCGTGTGTGCAACCAGCGCATCCTCGCGCCGCGCCAATGTCTCAAGCATCGCAAGGCCCATCACATCCCGCTGCTGGGCCACATCACCGCACTGGCCCTCCACGCGTTGTTCTACCGCTGGTTCAACTGCACCTATTGCGGCACTCCGGTGAGGATCAAGGAGTAGTGCCGGAGGGTCACTCCCGCGACTTGCTGTCGATCACGATGGTGACCGGCCCGTCGTTGACCAGTTCGACCTCCATCTCCGCGCCGAAGCGGCCCCGGCCGACCGGGCGGTCGAGTTCCTTCCCGAGACACTCGCAAAACTGCTCGTAGAGCGGCTCGGAGTGGTCCGGGGCGGCCGCGCGGATGAACGAGGGACGGTTGCCCTTGCGGGTGGAGGCGTGAAGGGTGAACTGGCTGACGACGATCACCCCGGCCTCCGGGAGGTCGGCGAGGCTCAGGTTCATCTTTCCCGCGGCATCGCCGAAGATGCGCATGCGGGCGATCTTGCCGGCGAGCCAGCCGCGGTCCTCGGGGCCGTCGGCCTCCTCGACGCCGAGCAGGACCAGCAGGCCGGTGCCGATCGCGGAAACGCGCTCGCCGTCGATGGCGACGGAGGCCCGGGAGCATCGCTGGACGACGGCGCGCACGGTGAATCTAGTACTTGGGAACGTCGGGATCGATCTTCTCCGACCAGGCGTGGATGCCGCCCTTCATCGACCAGGCGCGCTGGTGGCCATGGCTGCGCAGCCACTCGACGGCGCGCAGCGAGCGCATGCCGTGGTGGCAGTAGATCACGCAGGGCGCGTTGTCGTCGCCGAGCAGGCGGGCGGCCTCGGTGGCGAAGCAGGAAAGGGGGACGAGCCGCGCGTCGGGGAGGCGGTTGATCTTCCACTCGTCATCCTCGCGGCAGTCGAGGAGCAGGATCTCGCCCTTCGAGATCGGGCCGGCCAGCGCCGCGACCTCTTCGACGGACAACTCGGTCGCGGCCTCCGGGTCCGGGAGTTCGCTCATGGCTCGACGATCACCGGCGTGCCGATCTCGACGTTCCGGAAGAAGGCCTCGGCCATCTTGTGGGGCATGCGCACGCAGCCGTGCGACGCGTTGTAGCCCGGCAGGTAACCGGTGTGCATGCCGATGCCGCCGTTGAAGCGCATGAAGAAGGGCATCGGCGCGCCGACGTAGACGCAGCCGGGTGGCACCTTGTCCTTGGACATGTCGACGTCGTCGTTGACGACCTCGCCGGTGCGCTTGTCCTTGAAGATGCCGTAGAGATTCGAGCGGTGGTTCCTGCTTTTCTGGATGATCTTGAAGCTGCCCGGCGGGGTGGCGTGTTCGTCGGTGCCGGTCGAGATGCGCGAGACGCCGACCAGTTTCCCGCTCTTGTAGAAGAAGGCCTTCTGCGCGCTGCGGTCGATGCGGACGAGGGGGTTCCCGCGGACGCCGTCGCCGGCCCAGTAGGAGA